>NZ_CP019420.1:2135953-2441089 GCF_001984215.1 Mycobacterium sp. MS1601 | reverse complement strand
GCATCCATCCCGCTGGTGCGGGCCTGTGCGAGTACCGGTACTCCCCTGCTGGGTGTGTGCCTCGGTCACCAGGCCATCGGTGTGGCATTCGGTGGCACCGTGGACCGCGCGCCCGAGCTGCTGCACGGCAAGACCAGCACCGTCTTCCACACCAATGTCGGTGTTTTCCAAGGCCTTCCGGACCCGTTCACGGCCACCAGGTATCACTCGCTGACCATCCTGCCCGAGACCATGCCCGCCGAACTCGAGGTCACCGCGCGCACCCGCGGAGGCGTCGTGATGGGGGTGCGGCACACCAGCCTGCCCATCCACGGCGTGCAGTTCCATCCCGAGTCCATCCTCACCGAGGGCGGACACCGAATGCTGGCCAATTGGCTGGCAGCATGCGGCCAGGCCCCCGACGAAGGACTGGTCAAGCGCCTCGAAACCGAGGTTGCCGACGCAGTGGCCGCGGCTACTGCGCGAAGCTCAGCGTGACATTCGCGTCGGAGTTGACCGCACTTCCCGCTGACGGGTCCTGAGTCACCACCCCGTTGGTCGTCACACCGCTGTTCTGAGCATTCGGCAATTTGACCAACTCACCGGTCCAACCCAGTGAGCGCAGCAGCGGCTCGGCGTCAACCCAGAACTGCCCCCGCAGGTTCGGCATGGTGAACTGATTGCCGCGCGAGACCTGGATCTGGACCAGCTGATCCACCGGCACAGTCTGCCCGGCGGCCGGGTTGGTGCCGAGCACCGTGCCTATGGGCCTGGTGCTGTCCACATCGACCTGCGCGATGTTGGTGAAACCGGTCTGGGTGAGCACCAAACGGCAGTCGTCCGCGCTCAGACCCGAGCAGTCGGGCACCACCCTGCTGCCCGGTCCCGAGCCGATGATGACGGTGATCTGATTGGTGATCGCCGACGTCTGGTTGGCGGTCGGGTTGGTGCCCAGCACCTTGTCCTTGAGTTCGGGTGTGGACACCGACGAGGAACGGGTGACCTTCTCGAAGCCGGCTTCGTTCAGCCGTTCCCTGGCGTCATCGAAGGACAACCCCTGCACGTCCGGTATCGAGCGTTGTTCGGGCCCGGTGGAGATGTTGACGGTGATCTCGTCACCGGCGCTGACGGACGTGGTGGCCGCCGGATCGGTGCTGATGACCCGGTCTGGCGGCACTTCGGAATCCGGCTGGTTCTGGGTGCGGGTACGGAAGCCGGCGTTCTGGAGCACGACGATCGCGTCGTCGGCGGACTGCCCCGTGACGTCGGGCACCTGGACGGCGCGCGTTTCTCCCCCGAGGAAGTTGATGGCCAGCGTCACCACCACGGTCAGCACGGCCAGCACCGCGACAGCCACCACCCACTTGGCCACGGAACCGCCGGAGCGCTCATCAGGCGGCTCCACGTAATGCGCCTGGGTGCGCGGCAGCTGGTCGGTTGTGTCGCGCTCGCGGGGGGCCACCGGCGCCGTCAGGAACGACGTCCGCTCGGCATCGGTGAACACCTTCGGCGCTTCCGGGGACTCCCCGGAGTGCACGCGGACCAGGTCGGCGCGCATCTCGGCGGCGCTCTGGTAGCGGTTGTCGGGATTCTTCGCCAGCGCCTTGAGCACCACGGCGTCCAGTTCCGGCGGAACCGAGGAACGACGCGCCGACGGCGGCACCGGATCCTCGCGGACGTGCTGGTAGGCCACGGCCACCGGGGAGTCGCCCGCAAACGGCGGCTCGCCGGTGAGCACCTCGTAGAGCACACACCCCAGCGCGTAGACATCCGAGCGGGCATCCACGGACTCGCCCTTGGCCTGCTCGGGCGACAGATACTGCGCCGTCCCGATGACGGCCGCGGTCTGCGTGACGCTGTGGGAGTCGGCCAGCGCACGAGCGATGCCGAAGTCCATCACCTTCACGGCGCCGGACTTGGAGATCATGATGTTCGCCGGTTTCACATCGCGGTGGATGATGCCGTGCTGGTGGCTGAAGTTCAGGGCCTGGCAGGCGTCGGCGATGACCTCGATGGCACGTTTGGCCGGCATCGGGCCGTCGTTGTGCACGATGTCGCGCAGCGTCACACCGTCGACGTACTCCATCACGATGTACGGCAGTGGACCGGAGGTGGTTTCGGCCTCACCGGTGTCGTACACGGCTACGATCGCCGGGTGATTCAGGGCGGCGGCGTTCTGCGCTTCGCGACGGAACCGCAGGTAGAAGCTGGGGTCACGGGCCAGATCCGCGCGCAGCACCTTGACCGCGACGTCGCGGTGCAGACGGGTGTCGCGGGCCATGTGGACCTCGGACATTCCGCCGAAGCCGAGGATCTCGCCGAGCTCATAACGCCCGGACAACAGCTCAGGGGTGGTCATTGCACTATCTCGTGGGATGGCTCATAGAGCAGGTCAGTAGCCAGGAACAGCTGCCCCGGCTTTTCACCAGGATTACCGATCGGCGCGTCCGGAGTCCAGTTCGACGGCTCGGCGGGGGCCGGTTCGGTGCCGCCGGGCTCCTCGGCGGGCGGCGGTGTCACGGTGTCGGTGACCGTCGGTGGCGTCTGGTTCTGATCCAGGTTGTTTTCGCGGGCGTTGACGACGATCAGCACCGCGATCACGATGGCCAGCGCGCCCAGCACACCGGCGGCCCACAGCAGCGCCCGCTGGCCACTGGAGAACGTGCGCCGGGCCGGTGGCGGGCGATGGCTACCGGACGCGGGCTTCTGCCTGCCACCGGTGGCGCGGGCGTTGGTCGGCGGACCCGCAGGGATCCTGGGCGACGAACCGGGGATGGCGGCCGGGGCGGCCCGGCCGATGGTCGGTGCCTGGTTGGGCCGCGGCGGGCGCCGGCCCGCGCGGACGGCGGCGACGGCGTCGGCGAAGGGTCCACCGCTGCGATAACGCATGCCGGGGTTCTTGACCAGCGTGATCTCGATGAGTTCACGGACGTTGGGTGGCAGGTCCGCGGGCAGCGGAGCGGGTGTCTCCTTGATGTGCTTCATCGCGACGGTCAGGGCGCCGTCACCGGTGAACGGCCGTTTGCCGGAAACCGCCTCGTACCCGACCACTCCCAGGGAGTAGACGTCGGAGGCCGCGGTGGCGTCGTGGCCCAGCGCCTGTTCGGGCGCGATGTACTGGGCGGTGCCCATCACCATGCCGGTCTGGGTGACGGGTGCGGCGTCGACGGCCTTGGCGATGCCGAAGTCGGTGAGCTTCACCTGTCCGGTGGGGGTGATGAGGATGTTGCCGGGCTTGACGTCGCGGTGCACCAGGCCCGCGGTGTGGGCGACCTGCAGTGCGCGTCCGGTCTGCTCCAGCATGTCCAGGGCGTGCCGCAGTGACAGCCTGCCCGTGCGTTTGATCACCGAGTTCAACGGTTCACCGTTGACCAGTTCCATCACCAGGTAGGCGGTGCGGCCCTCGCCGTCCATCTCGGTTTCGCCGTAGTCATGGACGCTGGCGATGCCGGGGTGGTTGAGCATGGCGACGGTGCGCGCCTCGGCGCGGAAACGTTCGACGAATTCGGGGTCCGAGGAGTATTCCGCCTTGAGGACCTTGACGGCGACTCGACGGCCGAGGCGGCTGTCGACGGCTTCCCACACCTGACCCATGCCGCCGGTGGCGATGAGGCGCTGGAGGCGGTAACGGCCGGAGAGCGTCACTCCTACGCGGGGGCTCATTCAGGACCCTCCTTGCAAGGCCGCCGCGATCACCGCGCGACCGATGGGTGCCGCAACGGCCCCACCTGTGGCATCGAGGCGGTCGCCACCATTTTCCACCAGCACGGCAACGGCCACCTTGGGGTCCTTCGCCGGCGCGAATGCGATGTACCACGCATGCGGCGGGGTGTTGCGGGGGTCGGTACCGTGCTCCGCGGTACCGGTCTTGGATGCGATCTGCACGCCGGAAATCGCCCCTCTCTGCTGTGTGTTCTGCTCGGCGGCGACCATCAAATCCGTCAGTTTAGCCGCGACCTGCGGTGACACCGCACGCCGCTGCTGAGTGGGTGCGGTGGTGCTGATGTTGGACAGGTCGGGCGCCTTGAGGCTGTCCACCAGATACGGGGTCATGGTCACGCCGCCATTGGCAACGGTGGCGGCGATGAGAGCGTTCTGCAGCGGCGTCATCGCCACGTCCTTCTGACCGATGCTCGACATGCCCAGCGCTGCGCTGTCGGTGATCGGGCCGACGGTGGATTCCGCCACTTGCAGCGGGATCGTCGGTGGGGGGTCGTCGAGGCCGAAGGACTCCGCGGTGTTGCGCAGAGCTTCGGAGCCCAGACGCAGCCCCAGTTGAACGAACGCGGTGTTGCAGGACCGGGCGAACGCCTCCTGCAGCGAGGCGGTGGGCCCTGATCCGCACGGATTGCCGCCGTAGTTCTCCAGGGTGGCGGTGCTGTCCGGCAGGGGGATCGACGGCGCGGAGGTGAACTGGTCGCCGACGTCGATGCCGTTTTCCAGCGCGGCGGCGGTGGTCACCACCTTGAAGGTGGATCCCGGTGGGTACCGCTCGGAGATGGCGCGGTTGGTCAGCGGTGAGGCGGGGTCGTCACGCAGCTGCTCCCAGGCGGCGTTCTGCTTGGCGACGTCGTGGGTGGCCAGCAGGTTCGGGTCGTACGAGGGGGCTGACACCAGGGCCAGGATCTTGCCGGTGGACGGCTCGATGGCGGCGACGGCGCCGATGCACGGGCCGGAGTTGCAGCCCTTCTCCATCGCGTCCCAGGCAGCCTGCTGCACCCGCGGAACGATGGTGGTGTCGACGTTGCCGCCTCTGGGGTCGCGGCCGGTGAAGAAGTCGGCCAGTCGCCGTCCGAACAGTCGCTGGTCGGAGCCGTTGAGCACGGTGTCTTCGGCGCGTTCCAGGCCGGTGCTGGAGAAGCTCAGCGAGTAGAAGCCCGTGACGGGCGCGTACACAAAGGGATTGGGGTACGTCCGCAGGAAGCGGTAGCGGCCGTCGGTGGACATCGAGTAGGCCATCAGCTGCCCACCGGCAGAGATCTGCCCGCGCTGGCGGGAGTATTCGTCCAGCAGCACGCGCTGGTTGCGGGGGTCGGCGCGCAGGCCGTCGGCGGTGAACACCTGTGTCAGGGTGGCGTTGGCCAGCAGCACGACGATCAACGCCATGACGGTCACCGAGATGCGGCGCAGTGAGGTGTTCATACCTTCGAGATCACCTCGGTGCCCGCCGACGCGATGGGCTGCTGATTCGCCGGGCCCATGATGGGGCGGCGCGCGGCGTGGGAGATGCGCACCAGCAGGGCCAGCAGCAGGTAGTTGGCCACCAGGGAGGACCCGCCGTAGGACATCCACGGTGTGGTCAGGCCGGTCAGCGGGATCAGCTTGGTCACTCCCCCGACCACGATGAACAGCTGGATGCCCAGCGTGCAGGCCAGCCCGGCGGCCAGCAGCTTGCCGAAGCTGTCGCGCACGGCGATCGCGGTGCGCAGCCCGCGGATGATCACGATGGTGTAGAGCATCAGCACGCCGGCCAGGCCCACCAGGCCCAGCTCCTCCCCCACCGCGGCGATGATGAAGTCGGTGGACGCGGCGGGCACGGTGCCGGGCTGGCCATTGCCCAGCCCGGTGCCGAAGATGCCGCCGGTGGCGAAACTGAACAGCGACTGCACCATCTGGTAGCCGGCGCCGTCGGGGTCGGCGAACGGGTCCAGCCAGTTCTGCACGCGCACCTTGACGTGATCGAAGAGGTAGTACGCCGCAACACTTCCCGCGGCGAACAGCGACAAGCCGATGATCACCCAGGACAGCCGGTCGGTGGCGATGTAGA
The DNA here is from genome assembly GCF_001984215.1 of Mycobacterium sp. MS1601. Taxonomy (NCBI): domain Bacteria; kingdom Bacillati; phylum Actinomycetota; class Actinomycetes; order Mycobacteriales; family Mycobacteriaceae; genus Mycobacterium; species Mycobacterium sp. MS1601. The sequence continues at coordinate 2,435,343 of NZ_CP019420.1, read as the reverse complement.
CCATCACCAGGAACGACGCGTACAGCAGTAGCGACGTGCCCAGGTCCTTTTCGAAGACCATCACGCCGATCGACACGATCCAGGCGGCCAGCAGCGGCGCCAGGTCACGGGGCCGCGGCACGTCCAGTCCCAGGACGTGCTTGCCGGCGCTGGTGAACAGGTCCCGTTTGGCCACCAGCACGGCGGCGAAGAACACCAGCAGCAGGATCTTGGAGAACTCGGCGGGTTGAATCGAGAAGCCCGGGAACCGAATCCAGATCTTGGCGCCGTTCTGCTCGGAGAATCTCGCAGGCAGCACCGCGGGAATCATCAGCAAGATCACCCCGGCCAGTCCGCACACGTAGCCGTAGCGCGAGAGCTGGCGGTGGTCCTTGAGCAGGATGACCACCAGGGAGAAGCCCAGCACGCCCACCAGCGTCCAGAGCACCTGCTGGTTGGCGCTGGGGCCCTGGGACACCTCGGCGGCGCCGATGGCCAGGTCCAGGCGATGGATCATCACCAGGCCAAGCCCGTTGAGCAGCGCCACCACCGGCAGCAGCAGCGGGTCGGCGTAGGGGGCGAAGCGGCGGATGGCCAGGTGCGCGCCGGCGAACAGGGCCAGATAGGCCACGGTGTAGCTGATCAGGTCCAGGCTCAGGCCCTGCTCCTGATTGGCCTCCACGATCAGCAGCGCCACCGCGGTGATCACGGTGGCGAAGCACAGCAGCAACAATTCAGCGTTGCGCCGGTTGGGAAGTGGGGGAGTGACGGCTACCGGCGACTGGGGCGCGGTGGTCACGTCGCCGCCCGGCAATCGGTGCCCGGCTCAGGCGGCGCCGGAGGCAGCGCGGTCGCGGTGGGTGTCGGTGTCGCCGGCGGTGGGGGTGGGGCAGGCGCGCTCGGCGAGGCTTCGGTGTCACCCGACGGTGCGGGCGGGCGTGAGGTCGCGGTGGGTGACGGCGGCGGGGCCGATGGCCGCGCGGTTGGCGACGCGCTGGGGGAGGGGCTGGGGGAGGGGCCGATACCCGGTGTGGCAGAAGGATTTCCGGGGGGCGCCGGAGTGGGTGACGGACGGCTGGTGGTGGTGGGCGCGGGCGGTGCCGGGGTGACACACGGCGGCAGCACGGAGCTGCGCGCCAGTTCACGCAGCTGCTCGATGGCCTCATCGAGCGACCCGCCGGGCAGACCCGCGGCCACCTGGGTGCGCTCGGACGGTCGCAGATCCTGCAGCTGCATCAGCCGGCAGTTCAGGTTGTCACTGGCCTGGCCGTACCCGATTTGGGACAGCTCGTTTCGGTCGTTGAGGCAGCCGAGGAGATGGGGCTCCTGCAGGGGGATGCCCAGAAATGAACTCTGGATACCCCGCATCACCGACACGGTGCCGTCGTACTCGGCGACGTAGTAGTTGCTGCGGATGATCTGCCGGGTGACCACCAGTCCGGCCAGTACCAGCAGCACGATCACCGTGATGGCGAGGATCAGTTTGCGCCTGGAGCGCGGTCTTTTGGAAGGCGGCTCCGGTTGCGGGACAACACGTTTGGCGGCCGCTACCCGCTTCGGGTTGAATGCCGAGGCGCGCCCGGCCGCGGTGTTGGGCGCCGGGCTGTCGTCGTCCTGTCCTGAGACCGCGCCGGCCAGGATGGGCTGGGTTTGGCCGTAGTCGTAGTCGACGACGTCGGCCACCACCACGGTGACGTTGTCGGGGCCGCCGCCGCGCAGTGCGAGTTCGATCAGGCGGTCGGCGCTGGCGGTGACGTCCTCGATCTGCAGGGCCTCGGCGATGGTCTCGAAGCTCACCGGATCGGAGAGCCCGTCGGAGCACAGCAGGTAGCGGTCGCCGGTGCGGGCTTCGCGCATGATCAGGGTGGGCTCGACCTCGTGGCCGGTCAGCGCGCGCATGATCAGCGACCGCTGCGGGTGGCTGTGCGCCTCTTCGGCGGTGATGCGGCCCTCGTCCACCAGGGTCTGGACGAAGGTGTCGTCCTTGGTGATCTGGGTGAGCTCGCCGTCACGCAGCAGATAGCCGCGGGAGTCGCCGATGTGGACCAGGCCAAGTCTGTTGCCGGCGAACAGGATTGCCGTGAGCGTGGTGCCCATGCCTTCCAGCTCGGGTTCCATCTCGACGTGCGCGGCAATGGCGGCGTTGCCGTCGTGCACCGCGGATTCGAGCTTGCTGAGCAGGTCCCCGCCGGGCTCGTCGTCGTCGAGATGGGCCAGCGCGGCGATCACCAACTGGGAGGCCACTTCACCGGCGGCGTGCCCGCCCATGCCATCGGCCAGTGCCAGCAGCCGGGCACCGGCGTACACGGAGTCCTCGTTGTTGGCGCGGACGAGGCCGCGGTCACTGCGGGCGGCGTAGCGTAGAACCAACGTCACGGGCGCAGCTCGATCGTCGTCTTGCCGATTCGCACCGGCGTCCCTATCGGAACTCGTACCGCCGTGGTCACCTTTGCCCTGTCGAGGTATGTACCGTTGGTCGATCCTAAGTCCTCGACGTACCATTCGGAGCCCCGCTGGGACAGCCGAGCATGGCGCGTCGATGCATAGTCGTCGGTCAGGACCAGCGTGGAGTCGTCGGCACGGCCGATCAACACCGGTTGGGTCCCCAGCGTGATCCTGGTGCCGGTCAGGGCGCCTTCGGTGACCACCAGGTAGCGCACTCCGGCGCGTTTCTGCCGCGAGGGCAGTAGCGCGCCGCGGAACGCCAGCCCGCGGCGCACCATCACCGCTCCGGTGGGGGCGTAAATGTCATTGCGCAGAATCCGCAGCACCGACCAGATGAACAGCCACAGCAACAGCAGGAAACCGGCGCGCGTCAGCTGCAGCACTAGTCCCTGCATCTGACGTCCTTCCCATGACCCGTATCAAGCCTGCGCCCGCCTGGCACCGTCACGATACTTGGGCAGCCACCCACAAGAGGGGCAACCGCACCGCGTGTGCCCGGGTGTCGATTACGGAATCAGTGGACGCGAACGACGATCTCGGAGTGTCCGAGCCGGATGACGTCACCGTCAGCAAGCTGCCATTCCTGGACCGGAGCGTTGTTCACCGTGGTGCCGTTGGTGGAGTTCAGGTCCGACAACAGCGCCACCTGGCCGTCCCAGCGGATCTCCAGGTGCCGGCGCGACACCCCGGTGTCGGGGAGACGGAACTGCGCGTCCTGGCCGCGACCGACGACGTTGGCTCCCTCACGCAGCTGGTAGGTGCGGCCGCTGCCGTCGTCGAGCTGCAGCGTGACGTTGGCGCCGCCCGCGTAACCCGAGGGTGCGGCCTGGCCGTAGTCGTAAGCGCCTTGGCCGGGCTGGTCGTAACCCTGCTGACCATAGCCCTGGTCGTAACCCTGCTGGCCGTAGTCGTAGTCACCACGAGGCGGCTCGCCGTAGCCGCCCTGATCGGGGTAGCCGCGGCCGTAGTCGGGCCCCTGGCCGGGTCCGGGACGACCGTAGCCCTGTTCCGGGTAGCCCTGGCCGTAGCCGCCGTGATCGGGGTAGCCACCGCGCCCGTAGTCGTCGTAACCGCGGCCGGGAGGCTGCTGGCGGCCGTAATCGCCACTCGGCGGGCCGTAAGGGTTGCCCTGGGGGCCGGGGGCTCCGTAGCCGCCGCGGCCGTAGCCGGGGTCGTAACCACCCGAGGGCGGGCCGTAACCGGCGGGCGGGCGCTGGTCGTAGGACGGGGCATAGCCGCCCTGGTCGCCGTAACCGCCCTGCTCGGGGTAGCCCTGCCGAGGCGGGTAACCGGGCTCGCGCGGCGGGTAACCACCCGGCTCCTGGGCGCGGGGGTCTTCCTGCGGACGAGCGTCCTGGGGACGGCCTTCTTGCGGGCGGCCTTCTTGCGGGCGACCGTAGCGGTCGTCGTAGTACTCGTCGCCTGACTGCCCCTGCCCCTGGCTGCCGCGGTAACTGGGATTGTCGGTCATCGGTGGTACTCCTGGTTCTGCGGTAGACGCCTGGTCTGATTGTGATGGGGCGGGCTCAGCGGTGGTGGATCGGGGTGCGGGGCCGGCGGGCACATCACGACTGGCATCGGGGTTGACCACCCCGCGCGCTCGTACCTGTCCGGTACGCAGCTGCGACGACTCCGCGAATCGCACAACCACGTCTCCATACGTTTGCCACCCTTGTTCGCCGATGTAGCCGCCCAGATGCTTGGCGAAAGCGTCCGCCGTCAGCTCATGATCGGCGAGCACCTTCTGGTAATCGGTGGCACTGAGGGTAATGACGTATTCGTTGGGCGCCAAAAGCCGCCCGCCCTGCAGCGAGCGCACGCCGTCGGCGGCCTCCCGGCGCAACATGCCTTCGACCTCCTGCGGCACGATCGATCCGCCGAACACCCGGGCGAAGGCATCGCCGACCGTGGACTCGAGCTTGCGGTCGAGTCGTTGCACCAGTCCCATGTCACCGCCCACCTGTTCTCGTCGTGACCCACAGCCGTGCACAGGGAGTGTCGGGTCCCCGTGGTTTCCTCCTGCATGGTATCGGTCCTCGCTGGGACAATGGCACCATCTGCAGCCGGTGAATCCGAACGGAGCAGGTCAGCGCGCTGTGCCGGACCGCCTCTGATCTTCGCGTTTGGGATCTGAGGGCCGGTGCGTGCTAATCTCACCCGGTTGTTTTGGGCGAGTGGCGGAATGGCAGACGCGCTGGCTTCAGGTGCCAGTGTCCTTCGGGACGTGGGGGTTCAAGTCCCCCTTCGCCCACAGTGAGCGGTTCTACGGAACCGCAGCACCTAGGTCACGAATCAGAAATGGTTCGTGACCTTTGTGTTTGTGTGGGCAGCCTCGGAGGGGTGCGGCTGACAGATGCGGGAGTTAGAGGCGCAAGTCGCCGGGGAGTCAGTCGCCCCGGGTTTGATGCACACCTTCTCCAAGGGAAGGTTGTTTGCATCATGCCGAGCAAGTACGACGACGAGTTCAAGGCGCGGGCGGTGCGGTTGGTCACCGACCATGCCAAGGAGTACACCACCCGCACGGCGTGCATCATCGCGGTGGCCAAGCGGTGGGCGTGTCCTACGAATCGCTGCGTCGCTGGGTCAACCAGACCGAGGTTGATACCGGCCAGCGAGACGGAGTGCCGACCGATGACCGCGCGGGCGTTGCGTGAACTCAAGCGCAAGAACCGTGAGCCTGAGGAAACCATCGAAATCCTCAAGGCCGCAGCAAGTTTCTTCGCGCGGGATGGCGACCTGCGACACCGTTGAATTGTGCTTTCAGCGCCGAGCATCGCGCTCGGTTCGGGGTCGCTCCGATCTGCCGAGCGCTCACCGAGCACGGCCGGCGCAAACCCGAATCGCTGTACGGCGCCACCAAGATGTGGGCCCACCTGCAGCGACAAGGTATCGCCGGGACCCGCTGTACCGTCTGACCGACGTGGAACTACCCACCGCCGACTGGGTGCACTGGTACAACACCAACCGACTCATGCGCCGCCTGGGCCGCATCCCATCCCTCGAGTACGAGACCGTCCACTACGCTACAAACCCATCAGAGGCTGCACACCAATAACCGGTGTGCATGAAACCCAGACGGCTTCACCTATTCGTGCAGCAGACCCATTGGGTGCCGGCAAGGTTGTTCAAGATCGAGACCTCGGTGCCCGAGCGCAGTGGCGCCCGCTGCTGGAAAGTGCCGAGCGTGCCGTCTTCTGGTCATGTCCTTCGGGCTAGGGCGTCATCAGCCAGTTTGGTGCGGATCAGGCGGGCTGCGTGCATTCCCGACTCGATGGCACCGTCGATGAAGCCGTGGAAGAATTCGGCGATGTCAGCGCTGGCGAAGATCACTCGGTCGTCAAGGTGGGCAAAGTTGACATGGGGCTCGAGTTTGGTGAGTTGGCCTGGCTGCAAGAAGCCGTACCCGCCCCGGAAGAGAGGGTCGTCCGTCAGGTAGCGGTCGCCCACACTGTCGATAACACTCACGTGGGGCAGTGCCCTGGTGATCGCCGCACGCAGCACCGCGGTATCGGTGATGTCGAAGTTTTCGTCCCGCGGGTAGATGGCGATGACTTGTTCATCGAATTCCCGAAAGCTCACGGTGAAGAAGCCGATTGGAGCCGCCGCATCTCCAGAGAAGAGCATCGAGCGCGACTCGCCTTTGATGATCGCAACTGCCTTGCCGGTCGACAAAGCCGTCATGCCCGCTCGAGACGCTTCTGCTTGCTGCGGGCTCAGCGCCGGCGAGAGTTCGAGGTACGACCACACGTTGGCAGGAACCGCCACGATCACCGAGGAGCCAACGTATCGCCGCCCGTCGACGAGGGTAACCGTGACCTCGCCGGCATTGGATACGATCGATTTCACTTGACTATTCAGCAGGACGTCGGCGCCGCCATCCTCGATGATGCGGGAGAGCAAGCCACCGGTGCCGCACTCCAACCTCCAGCTCATTTCCATGTCGACAAAGTCGTCGTAGTTGTCCGACCCGAGAGCGAACCAACGCAGCATTGCCGACCAGCTCGCTTGGTCGATGGGACGTCCTGCGAACTCGGCCAGATACATTTCCAGGATCAGGCGCTCGGTGTCATCGATGTCCGCTGCCGACAACGCGTCCGCGATGGTTAGGTCATCGATCTGCTCGACTTGCTCGCGTTCCTGAAGCGGCCGCGCTGGATTGGGAAAGACGCGAACCGAGCCGCCCAGGGCCTTGTTCATCGCGCGCCGAGTCAGTGCAGTGATTTCTGCGGCGGGCGCCCAGTGAGTCGCTCCTTCGGCGTGCGTCACCATCCACTCGTATTCGCGGCCCCGCACCAGGGAGGCTTCCAGACCGTACCGGGTGATCTCAGCCCAGACGTGTGGCTGAGTCCAGTGCACAAAAGTGCCGCCGACATCACCGGGGGACCCGTCTGACAAAGGACGGCTTCCTGAGCGGCCCCCAATCCGGTCGCGGGCTTCGAGCACAAGTACGCGGAGCCCCCGCGAGGCGCATTCTCGAGCAGCTGTGGCGCCGGCAAAACCCGCTCCAACGACTATGACGTCCCAATTTCCCATAACTTGAGCACTCCCGATAGACACTAATGGCGCACAAAGTGACATTAGCATCAAAAGCTGGACCGCACGGGTGTCGTGAGCCAGCGATTAGCGTGTCAGCAGAGATGCCCCAACGAGGCAACGAAGAGAGTGTTGTGAAGGCGGACGACGAAAAGCCGGCCAGGCTCGGCCCGAGCACCTCTAGGCCAAGGCCAGGAGGGCGCACTGAACGCAACGGTAAGGCCGTGTACGCCGCGGTCATCCAGGCAATGAATGACCAGGGCCTGGAATTCACCTATCAGGACGTTGCCGACCGGTCTGGTGTTAGCCGTCGGACACTGCACCGCAGATGGCCGGAACGCAAAGACTTGATTGCCGACGCGCTACGCGCGAGCTATGACGGCTTCGAAGTCACGTTATCCGGCAGGCTCGACGATGATGTCCGCGAATTCGCTTATAGGTTCCGCGATTTCGCCATGACACCCACGAGCGTGATGATTGATGGGCTTGCCGCGCTCTCCCCTGACCAAGATTTCGCTCAGCTCAGCCGCGCTGCGTTCGAGCAAGCCGCCGCTCCGATGCTGGAGACCTTGGTATGCGCCGCCGAGAAGTCACAGGTTGCCTCAGGCATCGACATGGCAACCATCATGGGCATGTTGATTTCGCCGATCGTCGTTTCGTGCTCGATCCTGCGCCAGCCGCCTACGGACACCCAGATTGAGCTGCTTGTGGATCATGTACTTCGGGCCGCCAAAGCACAGCCACCCGCAGCTGACTCCACCGCGGCGAGGTCCTATACCCCTCATGCGCAGCAGAGGAGCTGACGTGACGGACCCTGATCTTCCAGTCGGGTCTGATTCACCAATCCCGACCTTCGCACAGATCGGCTGCCAGCAGAACAATTTGCGCAGATGCGGGCACGTACCTCGATTTGGTGGAACCACCAGCCGCCCGGCGGCGTCTGGCTAGCCCATCTATCAGACACGCCCCAGTGGTGCTCGTGGGCGCTGACTAAGCCCACGACGGCCCCGTGCTGGAACATTTGCTCGCGCACCTGAAGGTCGATCGCCATGGTGGATGACCACGCGCCCGTCCCGATCGCGTCCGCGGCGACAAGGCCCTACTCCAGCCGAGCAACACGACAACAACTACGCCGGCGCTCGGATGCCCAGTCCGGTCGATAGGTGGGTCTTCCCTGCACCTGGTGGTCCGAGGAAGACGACATTCTGTTTGGTGGCGATGAAATCCAGGGTGCCCAGGTGTGCGATGTGTTCGCGTTTGAGGCAGGGTTGATAGTCGAAGTCGAAATCCTCCAACGCTTTCCGAGAGGGCAATCGGGCGACTCGGATGCGACCCTCACCCCCGTAGGGTGTAACGGTCGGTGTGCCCGACCAGGAAATCATCGCTGAGTGTCAGGCGCCGTGTTCTCGGTGTTGAATCCGAACTCGCGGGCGGTCTCGCGCATGAGCGGGATGATGACCGCTGGTTCGCGGCCGGCGAGATTCGTGGCAGCGTTACCGTAGTGGTTGGCGATGGTCGGGTTGCCCCCGCAGGCGATGGCTTTCTTGACGGTCGGCACGTCGCACCTCTTCACGATCCAAGAGAAGGCGGTGTTGCCGAACCGTCGGTCTTGAATGTTGGGGTCAGCGCCAGCATCGAGCAAGGCAGAAACGATTTCTGATTGCTCTTGTTCGGCGGCGTAGTGCAGGGGCGTTTTACCATCGGCGTCTTGAGCGTTGACGTCATGCTCACCACTGGCCACCAACGCCAGATACTGACCTATCCGATTCTTGATGCCGAACATGTGTAGCGGTGTCCGCGCCATCACAACCTCCCTTCTGACGGTGCCTGGATCTTTCTGATCACTGTAGGTCCTCCACGTGGAGCATCTGGTAGCGGTGAATCATGCTTGCTGTCACTGGTTTTGGCGTGCGCGTTTCTTTGCATCTGGGTCTTCGTCTTTTCTTCTTCGGTTCGCTTTTCTTCTTATTGTCTTTCTTCTTGCTGTCGACGAAACGCCTGCTTAGCAACAGTATTCGTGTGGGGTACTCTGCACTCGACTGGCAGGCGTCACACGTACAGACCTCTCGATGGGTGGTTGGGCTCAGGGTTCGCCGCGATGTAAATGCATGTCTGCCCGGTGTGTCACGCATGGGTGAAGAAGATCCAGACAGATTCGGCCGAGAAGTGGATTCGCTCAGTTCATCTCGGGAGTTGGGATGTCGTAGCGGATCAGTACGTTCACGTGATCGGCTTCTTGTGGTGGGTCAACGAAGATCTGGATGCGCACCGGTCCGGTACGCTCGATTGGGATAGCGCCGCCCTCTTCCGGTTCGTCCCACAAAAGCTCGTAGACCCCAAGCTGGGGTGGATCCGTGAAGATCAGATTGCGGTCAAACACCAACGTTCCAAGCTCGGTAGCGTCGCTGCCGCGATAGACCCGCACCTGCACGCCCTTATCCCTATAGTCCGCCTCATCTGCTGACATGGTGATGACGCTGACCGTGTGCTCGGAGAACCACAACCCGTACTCCAGGCCTCCGTCGCTCGTCGCCCCGTGACCACCAACGTCGGAGATCACGATCTGCCCATGGTCGGGAAAGACTTCGACATCCAGCAATAGCTCGTTGTTCATGACCTCGATCGATCTTCAGGGGACGAATTCTCTTTGCTAGAGCACGAGTTTGATGTCACCGGCCATCCTTCTTCTTGCGTTTCTTTTGGGCTTGGGTTTCGCGTTTCTTCTTTTTCTCGCTCTTCTTCTGATCTTTTTTACCGGACTTGTTGCCGCCATCGTTGCTGGACTTGCGGCTACCGGAGTTCTCGTTGGAGCTTGAGTTGAGGCCACCGCTGTTTTTGTTCTGCTGACTGTCGGTGGTTTGTGTTTCGGGGTCGTTCCAGGTGTTCTGAGCCTCTTTTAAGGCGGTCGTGGCTGCGCGGTTGCGCTCGGCGGCTGTCGGAGGTTCACTACTGGTGTTGCGTCGGTCGATCGCACAGCTTGAGCATCGCGTCAAGGCGTCATCGCCACGGTAAACAGTCGTATATTGGTCCCCCGGTTTCACGCCCTGACGCGCATATAAATCGCTGAGGATCTGGCCCTCGATATTTGATTCACTCAAGGGGAGATCGTAGGTGTCGGCGCCTCTGCCGCCCTGTTGTGCTGAGGCGTGCGGGAATTCGTGCCAGGCGCGGCCTATACGCTCCACCCCCCTCGGTAGGCCACGCTGAGCTTCTCGTCGGTTCCTCTGTATGTCTTTCTTGGATAGAACGCGGTCGAGCAGGTTGGGTTTGCCGCCTTGGATGCTGTCGAGGTTGGCGTTGTAGTGGCCGGGGATTTCGGTTTCGCTGTAGACGCCTGCGGGGGCGGGGGTTTGGTGTCCGCAGTCGAGGGTGCAGCCGGTTGGCAGGGAGCGTGGGCCGTCGGGGCCGTGCCCTGGTGGTAGTTTGCCGCCGGCGGGTGGCAGCGCGGGTGGGATGGTGCCACCTGGTGGTGTTCCGCCGGCGGTGGGGGGTGCGTTGGGGGCTTTGGGGGTTCCAGCGCCCGGAAGCATGCCCTTGCCTGCTGCGCCCGTTATCTGGTCGGCGAGCTGTGCCGGTGGGGTGGGGGTGGTCTTGGCGACATCGATCACCTTGTCGGCGTTGTGTAGTGCTTGACCAGCGAGGGTTTCGAGACCTTCAGTGGCGACCTTTTTGGCGGCTCCTTGGGGGGTGACCATGCTTGCCATCCCGAGCGCGTCGGAGGCGAAGCCGAGGGCTTGGTTGTCGGGCATGGCTGCGGCGGCGATGTCGACTCCGGCGGAGGCCAGGTTGACTGTCACTGAGGCGATGGCGGCGGCGCCGGCGGGTCCGCCGACGCCGGTGATGGCCAGGGCGACACCCCCGACGAGGATGGCTGATTCCAGCGGGTTTTCTTTGACGAATGTGCCGACCGCGGTGACGCCGCTGACGGTCGCGTTGGCGGCGGTGGTGATCGCCCCGCCGACGGCGTCGACAGCACCGGAGAGGGTGTCGAGGAATCCGGCCGGCAGCGGTGGGCCACCGGGGCTGCCGGTGTGCAGGGGTGGGTCGACGAAGACGGGGAAGACCGTCTCGGGTGTGGGGTCGATGACTTCGGTCATCTGATAGAGCCCGGGTCGCAACTGCCGCACCACGTAGGAGGAGGGGACCAGGGTTCCGGTGGCATCGCGGGTTTCGGCGGGGGAGAACAGTGCCACGGTGTCGGCGGTGGGGGTGGCGCGGTTGATCGTCAGGTAGCCGTTGGTGTGAGCAAGCATCACCGTGTCAGCCGGTGTCCGCACGAACGTGGTGACGGCTCGGGGGCCGGACGGGTCGGGGATGCGGGCGATGGTGCGGGTGCCCGAGCCGGTGTTCTCAGCCAGGAAGTCGAATCCGGCACCCCGGTTCGGGTAGACCACGTGGCCGTCGACGGTCGCTTGGGCGGGGCCCAGGCCACCGGGTAATACGATCTGCACCGGTCCGGCGGCGGTGTCGCGGGTCAGGCCGGCCACCGGGTCGTTGGGCATGCCCACCGCCCGCTGGACGGGCGTCAACGACGCATCCGTGCCGACTGCGGAGTCGCCGAACGCGGCGACGGCGTGGCGGGCGACGACATCGGCACTGGTCAACTCCGGCGCTGAGGCCACCACCGTGGCATCGCTGCTCTGCGGGCGGGCGGAGGTCCAGCGTTCGGCGTACTGCACCCCGGTCACCACCAGCACCACGGTGGCGACGATGGCCAGCACCTGTCCTGGCCAGCGAACCCATATGGACTGATGTTCGGTGGTCAGAAAGTTATCTGAATCGAACTGTTTGCGTGCATGACGGCCCATGACCCACCCCTGTGGCTATCACTCTCGAATCCCCATCAACCGGATAGTCGGCGAGATTGCGAGAACTTATGCAGAGGTAGTCGAGATTGTCGGAGCAATCCGAACGCATTGTGATGCAGCTAACAGCAACGTGCAGCTAACGTGTCATGAGAAGTAGATGTGCCCACTTGGGAACTGAACCATGTTGCTGGTATCTGTCCGTACCAAGTTTCAGTGAACTCAGTGATACCAGCCCGATGACGGGCCTTTCACCCGTCGCCGCGCCGCGTTTCGCGGGTCTGCCGAAGGGGATCTCGATGGTTGCCCCATGATTTGCACGAAACGCCGCGGCATTGCGCTATCTGATCCTCAGCAACCTGGGCTCCAACAATCCACGACTCGGTGACCTAGGTTGGCCGGCGCAAACCACACCTGCCCAAAGCCCGCACGCGGCGGTAACAGCGCTGCCGGTCAACCCCACCAACGTCGTCAACCTTGGTGGCAGCGTCGGTTTCCTGGCCCCTCAGCGCGTGAGCTAGGTAATCGCGGTACCGGCTGCGACGTGTTTACCCGGACTCACCGCCATCTGGTTTTCGTTGACAACCGGAGGTCAGCGACGTCGTCCATGGGTACCCAGGGTGGCGTGGACTAGGGCGGTTGTGCCGCACGATCTACCTGAGCCCTGTAGATATGACGAGGATCTTTAACCCCACTCAGACACGCGGCGGCGGTCCTCACTGTCGGCTCCGGTTGAATTCTGAGCAGCCTGCTCCGGTCGAAAAGTGAGCAGGTTTACGGGGTTGAGTCTGCCTGACGATCGGCTTCTACGGAGGGCAGTGACTCGATCGCGGTGTGTTTGATGCGGTAACTGGCGCCTTTGAGGGCGATGACGTCGGCGTGGTGGACGATGCGGTCGATCATCGCTGAGGCGATGGTGGCTTCGCCGAAGACCTGTCCCCAGCGGGAGAACGGCAGGTTAGAAGTCAGGATGATCGACGACTTCTCGTATCGGGTCGAGACCAGTTGGAAGAACAGGTTGGCCGCTTCGGTGTCGAACGGGATGTAGCCGACCTCGTCGATGACGATCAACCCGTAGCGCGAGATTTTGCGCAGTTCGGCGTCGAGGCGGTCGATGCGGTGCGCTTCGGCCAAGCGGGTGATCCAGCCGGTGGCCGGGGCGAATGCGACCCGGTGCCCGGCATGGGCGGCCGCGATCGCCAGCGCGGTCGCCAGATGGGTTTTGCCGGTGCCGGGCGGGCCGAGCAGGACGATGTTGCGGGCTTCAGCCAGCCAGCCCCCAGCCTCGAGTCGAGCGATCTGGGCGCGGTCGACGGCGGGTTGAGCGGTGAAGTCGAAATCAGTGATCGTCTTGATCGCCGGAAACCCGGCGTACCGAATCCGTTGTCGAGCACCGGATTCTGCACGAGCGTTGGACTCCACTGCCAACACAGCACCCAGGTAATCTTCCAGCGACCAATTCGCCGCCCGGCCCTGCTCAGCGAGGCGGTGATAGTGCGCGGCGATGCGCGGGGCTTTGAGCAGACGGGATTGGTGGGCGATCAGTTTGTCGGCCTCACCGGGTGCCGGGGTGCGTTTGGTGGCCATCAGGCGACCTCCCCGGTCCCGAACAGCGTGTCGTAGGCGCTCAAGTCAGCGACTTCGACGTCGACCTCGAGGTGAGCGCCGGCGGCGGGTCTGGTGCGGAACTGTTCGCGCAGCACCGCCGCTGCGGCCACATGCTCAGGGTCAGTCAGCAGTCCAGCGGTGCCCCACAGGCGTTCATGATCAGCCACACAGCGATCCCCGCAGTGGGCGACGATGCGATCCAAGCTGGCCCGCACGGTGATCATCCGGCCGATCACCTCCGGATGCATGGAGTAGGCGTTGCCGCCGAGGCTGACGTAGTAGTCGCGGCCCAGCCGGGTGGTCACCGTCGTGCCGGTGACCGGAGCCATCGGCGGCAACACCGCCATCGACGCTCGGTCGGCGACGAGCGCATCCGCGGGAACCATCCGAGTGATCGCGTGGGTGCGCCGGTTGGCGTAGGTGGTCAGCCAGCCCAGCAGTTGGGCGTTGAAATCTGCCGGCGAGGCGAAGGTACGTCCCGGCAGAAAGGACGTATCGAGGTAGCCGTTGGCTCGCTCGACCACCCCTTTGGTCTCCGGGTCATAAGGCCGGGCCTGGATCAGCCGGGTGCCCAGCACACCGCAGAACCCGGCCACGCCCTGGGCCAGGCGGCGGCGTTGACCGATACCGGACTCGTTGTCCCACAACAAGCTCCGAGGCACACCGCCGAGCTGAGTGGCGATCAACTGCCACATCCCCGCCAACAAATCCCCGGTGACCCGCGACGGGACCATCACCGCAGCGATGAACCGTGAATAGGCGGCCACCATCACCAACACCGGAAACGACCGCAACACCCCAGCGTGATCAGGAACGAGGTGCCCAGGAAACCACAGATCGCACTGCACCTGTTCGCCAGGCAGATGCACCAACCGGTCACTGGGATCGACCGGGGCGTACTCCGGACGAATCCGAGCGACGTTCTCGGCGAACCAAGAATGTCCGCCAGACCACCCGACTCGCTCAGCGATCACCGTCGCCGGCATCAACGGGAACTCCGTGAGCAGAGCACGCACGGCCAACTCGACCTGCGCCCAGGCCGAGCCCACCACCGGCGCCCGTTCATACCGAGGTGGTGCATCCGCCTGTACTGCCTTGGCCACGGTGTTGCGGGACAAGTCCAGCCGCCGCGCGATCGCCGCCTTCGACAGCTTCTCCGACCGATACAGCCGGCGAATCTCCGCCCAATCCTCCACAGTGATCACTCTCCAATCGAAAGGTGAAGTGCTCACTTTTCGACCGGAACTACCTGCTCACTTTTCGACCGGAGCTGACACCTCACGACAGCCAAACAAAAGCCGTCAATCATCCTGAAACAAAGACTTATTCGGATGGCCTCAATGCACGTTGATCGCGGGATGTTTCTAGGTTTTCAGGCGGCGTCTACCGGGCCGTCATGGAGGCAGCGACAACGAGGCTTCGCAACGCATGGTTGGGGATCCGGCTGTGCAGTTCCCCCCCAAGTGGTCTGTCGCCACGGATGTTACTGGCACGAACGCCTTCACTTGCAGCGCGAGAGGCGCACGCAAGCCTGCAGACACCTCGGACCTCGGCACTCACTGATGGGCCTTCCGCACGACTCGCCGCGATGCCATGTGGCACGCCGGGATGTTGAACGGTGTTCGTAGCGCCTGTCGGAAACGCGCAGACCTCGAGGAGTGACGTGCCTTTGACTCCGTGAAAGCACACGAGTGCGAACTCGAACCTTGCAGCCGAGGCGTAGCGATCGACAGGTTCTCGCGATGGGCTTATGGGCTATCCCGCGCAGTCTCTGCTGCACGTGTGGAGCTACGTCTCAGACGTCGGGCTCGGCCGCGCCGCCCAGTCACCGCCGTACGATGAAGCTCCTGTAATCGGCTGAACGCCCGCGAGCATCCAGAAGACAGTTGCGCCGAGGCCGAACACATCAGCCGTGACGCGCTACAGGCGCGCTGTCGTCGGGATTTGACCCGGCACGCCAATACGTGCGATCTCGGTGCCATGGTCGGGATGCTTCCGGCAACGAACTGCTCACCTCAGACCCCCTAGTTACCGGACCGTCGAAAGACGATCTCGAAGGTATTCGAGACGGGACGATGTTGTTCGGGACCGCGTGTGCCCGTTAGCTTTTGAGCCATGACATCAGTGCTCATCACCGGTTGTTCTTCGGGCTACGGTCTCGCTACTGCGCGAAAGTTTCTTGATGAGGGATGGAACGTCGTCGCCACGATGCGAACACCACGCGAGGACGTGTTGCCGAGCTCGGACCGGTTGGAGATCGTCGCCCTCGACGTCACCAGCCCGGATAGCATCGCGAACGCAATCCAGGCCGCCGGACCAATCGACGTCCTGGTCAACAACGCGGGGATCGGCGGTATCGGCCCCTTCGAGGCGACCTCCATGGAGACCACGCGCGAGTTGTTCAACACCAACACCTTTGGAGTCATGGCGTTAATCCAGGCGGTGATACCGCAGATGCGAGAGCGTCGCTCCGGAGTGATCGTCAACGTCACCTCGAGCACTACGCTGGCGGCCATGCCGTTGGCCGCTGTCTATACCGCGAGCAAGGCCGCCATCGAGGGCTTCTCCGGGTCATTGGCCTTGGAGTTGGGGTTCTTCGGCGTGCGGGTCAAGCTCGTCGAACCGGGTTACGGACCGTCGACGGCGTTCACCAGCAACGGCGCCGACCGCATGAGCCAAACCCCCGAGGCCTACGTTCCGTTCGCGGCCCCCATCATGGAGGCGTTCGGTCAACCCGGTGAGGTGACCACCCCCGGTGACGTGGCCGACGTGGTGTTCAAGGCTGCCACCGACACATCGGACCAGCTGAGGTTCCCTGCCGGTCCCGATGCGGTGGCGTTGGCCCAGACAATTGGACTCGCCACATCGGGATAGGTATGCCGGACGTGCACTGACCTCCACGCTAGCGTCTGCTGCATGGGCGGCACAGAACCGCTGGAGGAACTGATGTCGCTGCTGCGTCCCGAGGCGGTGCTGGCCAAGATCATCACCGGCGCAGGCCAGTGGGGTGTCCAGAAGCCCCGTTACGGCGACCCCGCGTTCTGCCTGGTGCTCGACGGTGCGTGCCTACTTGGGCCTGAGGGTCTCGACGATATCGACCTTCGCCGCGGTGACTTCGTGTTCTTCCCGCAGACACCGGGCTTCACCATGCGCAGCCACCCGGGGGCCACCCCGGTCTACACACCCCTCGATCACTCACGTGACACGCACCACGGCGACGGATCCGAGCCGGTGACCATGCGGATGCTCGGCGGGTATTTCCGCTTCGACCCTGCCAGCGCGGCCCTGCTGGTCGCCCTTCTCCCGCCGGTGATCCTCGTGCGGGGCGGACAATCGGGTGCGGCGAGATTGACCCGGCTGGTGGAACTCATCGCCGAGGAGGCGGACACCGACGGCCCCAGTCGCGACGTGATCCTCAAACGCCTCGTCGAGGTGCTGGTCATCGAAGCCGCCCGAGTCCCCGCCGGGCCGGAATTGGGCAGTCGTGGCAGAGGATTGATCGCCGGGCTCGCGGACCCGGTGCTGGCCCCTGCGCTGCGTGCGTTGCACTCCGACGTCGCCCGCGGCTGGACCGTCGAGAAGCTCGCTGCCGTGGCCGCCGTGTCGCGCGCGGTGTTCGCGCAACGATTCACCAGGACAGTGGGGTTGACGCCCATGCAGTATCTCCTGGAATGGCGGGTCGCTTTGGCCAAAGACCTACTCAGAACCGAGCGGTCAGCCGTGGCCCACGTGGCTCAGGTAGTCGGCTACCAATCCGCGACCGCATTCACGACCGCATTCGGACGGGTGGCGGGATGCACCCCGTCTGAATACGCACGCCTGGCGCACAGCGCGACGGACGGTGCGGGTCCACCCCAGACGTTGACCTAACCGCTTCGGCTGCGCTGTCGGATTGTGTCCGAGCTGGGCCTTCCCCAGTTATCTACCCTTGATGAACAGCAGAGTTCTCGGGCAGCACGCTGCTCGGACACCTCCAGTTACAGGCCGAAACCTTCTTCAGTCCAGGTCATGCTGGAAGGGGAGGTCGTAGCGGATCAGTACGTTCACGGCTTCAGCTTCCTTTGGTGGGTCGACGAAGATCTGAATACGCACCGGCCCAGAACGCTCGATCAATACCGAGCCACCACCCTCGTCGGGCTCGTCCGTCAACGGCTCGTAGATCCCGAGTCGGGGAGGGTCGGTGAAGATCAGGTTGCGGTCAAAGACCAACGCGCCCAGACCAGCTTGGTCGCCGCCGCTATACACCCGTACTCGGACTCTACGACCGCTCTGTGTCGCGAAGTCGGCGTCCATGGTGCAGACGGCGACAGTGGAGTCGCCGAAATACACCCCGTATTCATCACGCCCACCTTGCTCTGGTATCTCACGGCCTCCGACATCGGAGATCTCGACCATGCTGTAGTAGGGAAATACTTCGACATCGAGAAGCAGCCGGTTGGTCATTGGCTACTGTTCTCTTAGTCGGACTTCTTCGGGGCGGCAAAGGTTTCCATGCTATCGGCCGTCTTTCTTTCTGCACTTCTTCGGGACCTGAGTCTCGCGCTTCTTCTTTCTCCGTCTTCTTTTTTGCTGGTCCTTTTGGCGGCTGCAGCGTTGCGATCAGCAGCTGTCGGAGGTTCGTTC
Source organism: Mycobacterium sp. MS1601 (assembly GCF_001984215.1). Classification (NCBI taxonomy): domain Bacteria; kingdom Bacillati; phylum Actinomycetota; class Actinomycetes; order Mycobacteriales; family Mycobacteriaceae; genus Mycobacterium; species Mycobacterium sp. MS1601. The sequence goes on along the minus strand of NZ_CP019420.1, from coordinate 2,417,350 downwards.
GCGGCATTGCGTCGGTCGATCGCACAGTTGGCGCACCGCGTCAGCGCATCGTTACCACGATAAGCGGTGGTGTACATGTCGCCATAGCCGACGCGTTGGCGTTGGAATAGATCGCTCTCGGTTCTTTACAAGAAGAAACACTCCCGTGAAGCTAGGGTTCAAAGCGTGCAGTCGGTAGGAACAATCCGGGAGTGGCACACCGATGAAGGGTGGGGCGTCATCGACTGTCCCGACACCCCCGGGGGCTGCTTCTGCCACTTCAGCCACCTTTTTCACGAAGACATCCCCCCGCCGCCGCCCGGTGAGGTCGCCTACATTTCCGGTGGGTTCCGTGAGGCTTTCGAGGGTGAGACAGTGGATTTCGACTGGCAACCTGTCGATCCCGGCAGCCAAGACGGATATTCTTTTGTCGCCATCACCGTGTGGCCCCGCGGGCGCCCAGCACCGCACCGCAGCTTCCGCTATTGCAAGGCGGGGGAGAGTCCCCACCGCTGCCCATAACCGGCTCTCGCCACCTAGACGGTATGGGGGCTGACTCGAGGCCGAAGGCCTCGGGCTGCAATCGGACGTGGGTTGCCGGTGGCGAGTGAACACTCGCACTGGTAGAGCCACAGTTGCAGATCAGGAGGCCTCCGGTGAGTTTCAACGGTACGAGTGTCAATGGCCAAGTTGAAGTATCCGCTGGTGGCCAGATGAAAGTATCCAACCCGTGCGGTAGTTCCTAGGTTGGTGTGGGCTGCTCCTTCCGGTGTCGGGCGTCTTTCATGCGGTAGGAGTCGCCGTCGGTGATGACGACGGTGGCGTGGTGCAGGAGCCGGTCGAGGATGCTGACCGCGGTGGTCTGCTCGGGCAAGAATCGGCCCCACTGTTCGAAAGGCCAGTGCGATCCGATGGCCAACGATCGGCGTTCGTAGGCGCCGGCGACAAGCCGAAACAACAACTGGGTGCCGGTGTCGTCCAAGGGGGCAAAGCCGAGTTCGTCGAGGATGATCAGATCGACCCGCAGCAGGGATTCAATGATCTTGCCGACGGTGTTGTCGGCCAGGCCTCGGTAGAGAGTGTCCACCAGGTCGGCGGCGGTGAAGTAGCGGACCTTGTGGCCAGCGTGGATCGCCGCGGTCCCCAACCCGATCAGGGTGTGGGACTTGCCGGTCCCGGCGGGTCCGATGATGGCCAGATTCTGTTGCGCCCGGATCCATTCCAGACTCGACAGGTAATCGAAGGTCTTCGCCTGGATCGAGGACGCGGCCACATCGAAGGACTCCAGATTCTTGGGCACGGGGAACGCGGCGGCCTTGAGCCGGTTGACGATGTTGGAGGCGTCCCGTGCCGCCAACTCCGTCTCGACCAGCGTGCGCAGGACTTCCTCGGGGGTCCAGCGTTGGGTCTTGGCGGTGATCAACACCTCCGGTGCGGTGCGTCGCACCGCGGCGAGTTTCAGCCGCCGCAATCCGGCGTCCAGGTCGGCGGCCAGCGGTGGAACTGACGGTGGTGCAACAGGTTCCGTGTCGATGATAGGTGGGGTCTTGGTCACGGGATCACCTCACCGTCGGCCACGGCCGGGGTGATCCGGTAGGCGTCCAGGGATCGGGTCGGTGCGACCGGTAGGTCCAGGATCAGGGCGTCCCCGGCCGGGCGGGGCTGCGGTGTGCCGGTGCCGGCAGCCAGGATGGAACGCACGTCAGCGGCTCTGAACCGGCGGAACGCCACTGCCCGGTGCAACGCCGCAATCAGCGCGTCAGTCCCATGGGCCGCGCCCAGGGCGAGCAGAATCTCCAACTCCGACCCGAGTCGGGTGTTGCCGATCGCCGCAGCACCGACCAGGAACGCCTGCGCATCGGCACCGAGGTCGCAGAACTGCTTCTCGACGGTGGTCTTCGGGCGCGGCCCGCGACTCGGTGCCGGGCGCGGTCCGTCGTAGTGCTCGTCGAGGATCGAAGTCCCGCCGGGGGCGGTGAGTTGGTGTTCGGCCACGACCACCCCCGTCGCGGGCTCCAGCAGGACGATCGCACCGTGGTCGACGACCACGGCCACCGTGGACCCGATCAGTCGAGTCGGCACCGAGTAGCGGGCCGACCCGTATCGGATGCAGGACAGGCGGTCGACCTTGCGTAACACTGACGGTGTCTCGATCTGCATTCTCAGAGATGGGAGTGGTTGCAGCAGTTCACGTTCATCGATCAGCCGCTCATCGGGAACTGCGCAGATCTCCGAGTGGGCCGCGGCGTTGACTTCGGCGCACCACGCGATCGCGGCGACGTTCGCATCACGCAGCGTGATCGGTGTTCCAGTCATGGCAGCCTCGGTCAACAGGGGCACGGCCAGGTCGTCCTGGGCGTAGCCGCACAGGTTCTCCACGATGCCCTTGGACTGCGGGTCGCTGGCGTGACAGAAATCGGGCGCGAACCCATAATGGGACGCCAGGCGGACGTAATCCGGAGTCGGTACGACAACGTTGGCCACCACGCCGCCTTTGAGGCAGGCCATCCGATCGGCCAGCACCTTTGCCGGCACGCCGCCGGCGGCGGCCAAGGCCTCGGCGATCAACCCCAGCGTCGTGGTCGCCCGCTCGTTGGTGGCGAAGCGCACGAAGCGCCACCTCGAGAACGCCAGGACCGCGCAGAACAGATACAGCCCCGGTGCGGCCTGGGCCCAGTCGATGACCAGGTACTCACCCGGCTCCCACACCGCCGGACGTCGTCCACGGTGATTGCTGCTGCGCCACAACGCTTTCTCCTCCGCGACGAGGCGGCGAAAGTTGCGGTCAGAACCGGTGTATCCGGCCGCGCGGGCCTCGGCAGTAGCCGCTTGGCCGAGATCCGACCATTCGATTTGTCCACCCGTTCGGCGACCAGACCGGCCACGGCATCGTAGTTGTGCGCCCGTTCGGCCCGCGGTGGCGGCGGCATGCCGGCCTGGTCGGCCTCGAACTTCTCGACGACCTTCTTGACGGTGCGGTGGGTGGTTCCGCACTCTGCGGCGGCGGCTCGGTAAGAGCCGAGCTGGTGATAGGCAGAAATAATGTCCATACGGTCCCTCGCAGACTTCAATGGAACTCCCCGGTGGTGATGGCGATTGGTTGGCGCCTTCACCGTCACCATCGGGGCCCGCAGTTCCTGATCGACACGACGAACACGGGGTGGATACTTTTACTTGGCCAAAAACGGATACCTCGACCTGGCCACCAGTGGGTACTTTTTCATGGCCACGGACAACGAGTGTCGGGTTGGATGTGCATGCGCTTTCGGTGGTTGCGCATGCATTCGATGAAGAAACGGGTCACGTTGAGCGGGCGCGATTGTGTCCCGATCACGGCGAGATTCTGGACTGGTTGCACCGGTTGCGGGGTCCGGTGCGGGTGGCCTATGAGGCTGGGCCGACCGGCTTTGGGCTGGCCCGGGCCTTGACTCAAGCTCAGATTGACTGCGTGGTCGCGGCTGTCAACGGTTTCTCAAAATTGACCCTCTACGGGTCTCGTAAAGTTGACCCACCTAGTCGCCTGGCGTCGGGTCAGTGACGTCGGCGGCACCGAACAGCAAGCTGTCGACGACCTGGTCGCGCCGGGCCGGGCGCGCGGTGGTGTACCTCAGCAGATCTTCGAAGTGAGAGAACACGACGACCGCTTCTTCGAACTCTGGCTCGGAACCGTGGACGACTGCTCCGTCGTCTCGCACCGCCAGGTACTCGTATCCGTTGCGAACGGAAAGCAGGATGGGTGCGTGGCGCCTCCAGAAACGGGAGACCGCGACCGCCTCATCATCCGTCGTCGCAGCCTGGATGCTCAGCAGTTCACACTCGTTCCACGCGAACGCCCCCTCCGCGCCGGTCGAGTAGTCGTCGCGGGACAAGAACCACACCGTCTCGTCTGAGCTCGACAGGAGTGAGAACGAGGACACCCAGCGGATCACCGTTTCGGGTGCCGCGCGCAGCGGGGAGGGAACGCCGTTCTCCATCGACGTCGGCGGCTCAAACGTCCACCCGGCTTCCTGCAAGCTTCCGGCGGCACTTGGGAAGAGTTCCGGCATGCTCCCAGGCTACCGATCCGCCTGGCATAGGCAGGCGGTCACCAGGTCGCGCCGGTATTGGCCCATTCCAGTGTCGACAACTTCGCCTCGATCTTCTCGAGCACCCGTGCCCAGACGCCCTGTGCGGACCACCGGTTGAAGTTCTTGTAGATCGTGTTCCAGTTCCCGAATCGCTCAGGGACATCCCGCCATGGCGCGCCGGTCCGGTATCGCCACGCGGTCGCCTCAACGACAGCGCGGCGATCCACCGGCGGACGCCCCGTCGCCTTCACGGCAGGAAACAGCGGCCCGATCACAGCCCAGGCCTCATCGGAGATCTCAGTACGCGACACGCTCCAAGCGTCACCCGCACACCACGAATCAACCTTTAGCAACACGCCCTAGTTGCGGTGATCGCGGTTGCGCGGCGGTGGCACTGACGAGCAGAAAGGGCGGCAGCCCAGCGCGGTGCGGGTTGGCGTCGCGAATTTCGGGGGTTGGAGCTGGCTCGGCCAACGCATCGGGCATTAGCCCGTGGGCGAGTAGCGCGTTGAGGTAGGTGCTCAGTGTGCGGTGGTAGTTTCCGGCTCGTCGAACGCTCTCGGGGGAAGTCGTTCGCCACAGCCCCTCGGTGAGGTAGTCGCCGATCACTCGGCGGGAGGTTCCGTGGATGCTGACGGCCTCGCTGCGAGGGGCATCGAAACACGGATGCGGAACGGTAAACACCAGTTGGCCCTGATCTTTGAGAACGCGCCTGATCGAAGCGATCGCAGCGTTCAGATCGGGGACGTTGTTGAGCGACAGTCCCGCGGTGACCCAGTCCATCGTCGAATCTCGTACCGTGCTCAGCGTTGTGCCGTCGTCGAGGCGATACTCAGGTCCGGCAGCCTGGCTGGATTCGACGGCTCGCGCGTGGTCGAGCAGCGCAGCGGTGGGGTCCACTCCCAGCGCCGCGGCACCACGTGCTGCAAGGGCGCGGGTGATGAGGCCTTCCCCGCATCCGAGGTCCAGGACGCTCAACCCTGTCAGGGATGGTGGGAGTACCGCCAGCAGGGTGTCGCGCGCGAACCGGTGCATTGGCGAACCGGCGCGCACAAGCGCTGCGTACCAGTTGGCGATGTCGTCCCAGGTCTCCTCCACCAGGGATCCACCATAGCGACTGGCCGCGGTGGGTGGAAGCCGGTAGCTCTACTAGCTGCTGGCGGAGCGGTTCTTGCCGAGCAATTCGCGGCGGGTTCGGGTGCGGTAGGAGTCGCCGGTGAGGGTGAGCACTTCGGCGTGGTGGACGAGGCGGTCGATCATGGCTGCGGCGACGACGTCGTCGGAGAACGTCTCTCCCCAGCGCCCGAACGGGAGGTTGGAGGTGACCATGATCGACCCCTGCTCGTAGCGGGAGGCAATCAACTGAAAGAACAGGTTGGCCGCATCCTGATCGAACGGGATGTACCCGACCTCGTCGATGATAATCAGCTTGTAGCGCCGGATCTTCTTCAGCTCGGCCTCGAGCTGCCCGGCGTGGTGAGCAGCGGCCAGGCGGGCGATCCAATTGCTAGCGGTATCAAAGAGCACCGAGTAGCCGGCGTGGGCGGCCTTGACCCCGAGCCCGATCGCGATGTGGGTCTTGCCAATGCCGGGCGGGCCCAACAGGATCACGTTCTCCGCCTTGGGCACGAACATGCCAGTCGCCAAATGCGCCAGCACGTCTCGCCTCAGCGACGGAAGATGGTCGAGGTTGAAGTCCTCCAACGTCTTGACCGACGGAAAGTGCGCGGTGCGAATCCGCATTGTCGTGCCGGCGGACTCACGGTCGGTCCCAGGAGCGCAGCGAGGTACTCCTCATGGGACCAGTTCTCGTCACGTGCCTGATCGGCCAGATCCTCCCAGCACCGGCTGATCGTCGGGATCTTCAACGCCCGCGTCAGATAGGCCAGCTGGGCGGGCAACCCGTCGGCGGGTATCGCCGCCAGCGGAGGGGTGTCAGCGGGCATGGGTGTCGCAACATCGGCGGGCGTGCGCTTGGCTTTGGTGGCGGTGGTCATGAACTGGTCCTTACTATGGTTGGGGCGGAATCGAAGTCGACGCCGAACAGAGCGTCGTAGTCCGGTAGGGCGCGTAGCGCCACCGGATGACCGTCGCCGTGATGACGGCGGCCGGCGGCGGCCCGGCGGGTGCGCTGATCGGCCAGCGCGGAGCGCAACCCAGAAGCAATGGCGACGTGGCTGGGATCGGTGACGACTGCGTGGGTGGCCCAGCACCGCGAGTGGCGGGCAACGACCTGGCCGTCGCAGCGCACCGTGACCTCCGCTGGGGAGGCGGTGACGTCGACGAACCGGCCGATCACCCTCGGATCGACCGAGTAATCACACGCATCGATGCGCACGTAGTAGTCCCGCGACAACCGGACCCGATGGCACAACCCAATCGGCGGGCTCACTGGAGGCAACGTCAGCATCGCCTGAGTATCGGTCTCGAACAGGTCGACCGGACGGGCACCGATCGCCCGCACGGTGCGAGTATTGGCCCGTGACAACCACTCCGAGAGTTGATCGTTGAAGTCCGACGGCGAGGTGAACCGCCTTCCGGGAAGAAACGACGTCTCCAGATAACCGTTGGCCCGTTCGACCAGACCCTTGTATTCCGGGTCCCGAGGGGGCGCCAGCTGGATGCGGGTGGCCAACGTGCCCGCGAACGCCGACGCCAACGGTGACACCCGGCCAGTGCCACCGATCGCAGCCTCGCGATCCCACACCAACGTCTTGGGCACCCGCCCCCAGGCGCAGATCAACGCCCACATCCCCGACAAGATGTCGCCACCTTGGCGCGAGGGCAGCATCACCGCGTTGATCATGCGGGAGAAGCCCAACACCATCACCAACACCGGCAGGATACGTTGTTGCCCATCGCCGACAGGGATCCGAGGCGCGGGAAACCACAAATCGCACTGGGCAATAGCACCTGGCTGGTAGACGAACCGGTCCACCGGATCAATGCCCACGTACTCCGGACGGATCCGTTGCAGCTTCTTCTTCAACGGCGACATCGAATACGGCCAACCGATCCGCTCAGCGATCACCGGCGCGGGCATCTTCGGCCACTCCACCAATAGCGCCCTAATCCGCTGCTCATGGGCATCGGCCACCGAGCCGCGCGGCGCACGCTCGTAATGGGGTGGCCGATCCGAAGCCAATGCCGCCCGCACGGTGTTCCGCGAAACGCCCAACCGGCGAGCCACCTCCCGGATCGGCACCCCCTCGGCCCGGTGCAACCGCCTGATCTGAGCCCAATCTTCCATCGACATCACCCCATCAAAAGACCACCAAGTGGGTCAGATTTACGGGACCCGCAGCGGTCTACTTTTCAGGGATCGTCAACAGCGGCACCGTCGAAACTGATCCGCCCGGCTGGGGATCGGGTCAAAACCGACGCTCGTGATGCCGCGCATCTGACCCGGCTGCTGCGGTTGGGCGAGATCACAGCGGTCACGGTTCCCGAGGCAGAGGTGGAGGCGGTGCGCGATCTGGTGCGGGCCCGCGAGGACGCCCGCGCCGATCTGATGAGGGTGCGGCACCGGCTCTCGAAGCTGCTGCTGCGCCAGGGCCGGGTGTATTCGGGCGGGAACGCTTGGACCGGAGTCCACGAAACCTGGCTGCGGCGGCAACGATTCGACGATTCCCATACCAGGGCGGCCTTCGATCATCACTTCGACGCGGTCCTGTCAGCGACTGCGGCCAGGGATCGTCTTGACGAGCAGATCGTCGCGGTCGCTGCCTCGCCGCGGTGGTCTGATCCGGTCGACCGGCTGGGGTGCTTGCGCGGGATATCCGCTTTAACAGGCTTAGCGTTGTCGGTGGAGATCGGTGACTGGACCCGGTTCAACGGTGCCTCGATTGGGGCTTACGTCGGATTGGTGCCCACCGAGTACTCCTCGGGGGCGTCGCGGGTGCAGGGGTCGATCACCAAGGCCGGCAACGCTCACGTCCGTCGATTGTTGATCGAGTCGGCCTGGCATCACCGGGCGGCCTACCGCAATCCCGGTCCTGCGATGCGAGCGCGGTGGGCCAAGGTCGACCCGGCGCTCAAGGACCGCGGTCATGCCGGCAATCGGCGGCTTCATCAGCAGTGGTGCCGGTTCAACGAACGCAAAAAGCCTCACGTCGTGGCCAACGTTGCGGTCGCCCGCCAACTGGCCGGTTGGTGCTGGTCGCTGGCCACGCTGACCTAAGCGTAGCCATCCAAACTTGATCGGAGTCGGTTGGTCGACGGCGAGGTAGGCGAGCTGGATCTGCGTTACAGCTATGAGCAACAACAGCATTCGATGAATGTTGATGTGACGCCCGTCCCTAGAGAGCAGCCACCGTTCGCGCCGAACCATCGTCTTGCGGTATCCAACCCGCGTATATCAGTCTGACACCACCGTCGTTGATCAACGACCGCCGCGGCACTGACTGACCCCGATCAAACGAAAGCCGCCCCGGCATCAAAACCGGGGCGGCTTTCACCTGCCTATTGACAAACGATGCCTACATATCAGTTGTATTCGGCAGGGACGTTGTTGACGATTCTGCTGTGAGAAGGGAGGACCTCCGGGCTTAGTGGAGATGTCTGACGTCTCTACTCACACACGGAGGTCCTCGTGCCCCACGCTAATGCCCGGTTGACCGTTCATGGCCGACAACTGCTCGTTGATCGAGTCCTCATCGATGGCCGCAAGCCCGCACACGTAGCTGCCGAACTCGGCGTCTCCCGCCAGTGCGCCTATCGATGGGTGCGCCGATACCGCGAAGAGGGCCCCGCCGGCCTGGTGGATCGGTCTTCTCGGCCTCGCCGCAGCCCGACCCGAACACCGGCTCATGTCGAGGCTGCGATCGTGGCACTTCGGCTCAGCGAACGGCGCGGCCAACAGTGGATCGGCGATGAGCTCGGGCTGTGCCCTCGAACTGTCTCGGCGGTTCTTCGGCGCCATCAGCTGCCCTACCTGCGTGACTGCGATCCGCTCACCGGTGAGGTCATTCGGGCCTCCAAAGCCACTACCCGGCGCTACGAACGGTGCCGACCAGGCGAGCTGATTCACATGGACGTCAAGAAGATTGGCCGCATTCCTGACGGTGGCGGCTGGAAAGCGCATGGCCGAAACATGAGTAGGACATCTGCACAGAAGAAGGCCCGAATCGGATTCGACTACGTCCATTCCGCCGTCGATGACCACTCACGTTTGGCGTACTCAGAAATCCTCGACGATGAGAAGGGGCAGACCTGCGCACAGTTCCTCGCCCGTGCCGCCGAGTACTTCGCACGTCACGGCGTCGCCACCATTGAGGCCGTCATCACCGACAACCACTTCAGCTACCGACACTCCCGCGACGTCGCTGCGGTCATCGCTGCGATGGACGCAAAACATCTCTTCATCAAACCGCACTGCCCCTGGCAGAACGGAAAGGTGGAGCGCTACAACCGCACCTTGCAGACCGAGTGGGCCTACCGACAAGTCTTCATCTCAAACGCCGACCGTTGCGCTGCCCTTGCCCCGTGGCTCGAGCACTACAACAATCAACGACGCCACTCAGCCATCGGAAACCAACCTCCGCGCAGCCGACTGTCACCAACCTGACTGCCGGATACACCTGATATGTAGAGGATTTTGTCAAGGGGCAGGGTGAGGCGCCGCCGGGGAGCTACCCCGACGGCGCCTCGTTGCTTCCTTAGCGAGTCTGTGTGGTGAGCGTGTCGTTGGCGACGCGCGGTCAGACTGATATACGCGGATTGGCTACCGCAGGACGGTGTTTCGGCTGGATCGCATCCGCGTGTCTAGCATCGAGCGTCGCCGCAGAGGGCTGCTCATAGGTGTGTCGCGGGTCGATCCACGCGCTTGCCACCACCGACCTCGTGAGGAAGCAGATTAGGTGGCGGTCAGTCGTCCATGACAGCCAGCGACCAGCACCAGCCGGCCAGTTCACGCGCGACCGCGACATTGGCTGTCACAGGTCGCTTGCGTCGTTCCAGGAAGCTCACCCACCTGCCATGCAGGCGGCGGTTGCCCTCGTCCCCACGAGCGCGGGCCGCCGCAGAAGCCCGATCCCACCGCGACCGCATCACCGCACCCACGTGATATCGCGGCTTGTGATGCCACGCCGCCTCGACCAACAGCCGCCGGACATGAGTGTTGCCGGTCTTGGTGATCGGGCCCTGAACCCGCGAGGAACCCGACGAAAACTCCGAAGGCACCAACCCAACGAAAGAGCCGATAGTGTTGCCGGTGAACCTGTTCCAATCACCAATCTCGACTGCCAACGCAAACCCGGTCAAGGTGTTCACTCCCCGCAGACATGACACCCGCCGCACAATCGCGGTGAATTCCCCATCGGCGGCCATCTCCTCGATCGCTGCGTCCAGCCGCCGCCGCCGGGCCTGCATCGTCAACACGTGGTCATAGTCGGCGTCGAAGGCCATCCGCGTCGCCGGCGCACTGAGCTGCGGCGCGGCGACGGTGCGTAGCCACTGATCATGGGCACCGGTCCACGCCGCCCCGCCGTAGTACACGATGCCGTGGCGCAACAGCAGCTTCGAGAGCCGATGCCGGGCCCTCATCAGATCGCCACGGCAGTCCTCGCGGGCACGCACCAGGTCACGCGCCGCTTCCTGAGCCACGCTCGGGATCGACACCGAGGTGATCTCGTCCAGACGCAACAACCGGCACAGATGCAGGGCGTCGCGGGCATCGGTCTTGACTCGATCACCGGCCGGCTTCTGCAGCTTCGACGGCGCGACGACCTCACAGCGGATCCCCGCGTCGGTCAACGCTCGCTGCAACCCAAACCCGGTCGGACCCGCCTCATAGGCCACCGCCACCGGCCCCGGCAACTCCGATATCCACGACCGAATGTCCTCATAAGAAGGGGTCAACCGGGCCTGGCGCACCTCCCCGGAGTCACTGTCGATTGCCGCCGCCGCCACTGAACGTGCGTGCACGTCCAGGCCAACACTCGTACGCTCTGTAAACACCGGGGCCTCCCACCACTGTCGGATAGACCGGGCAGGCGACTCCTACTCGGTAACCCACGAACATGGGTGCGTGGGGCCCCGGCCCGCAACCCCCAGCTCAACGCCGACGGTCACCCATACCGTCTAGCGGCTGTGGCCGCAAACGACCGCATCACGATGACCGACCCCCGCTGGCACAGGTGACCTTCAAACTCCAGGCAGCCGTGGCGCCGGGATGCTATATATGGGCCGCAATGGCTGACAGCAACGGTGGCGAACACGCTTCGCGTCGGGAGCGCATCAGGGATGCAGCTCTTGAGTTGTTCTCAGGCCAGGGGGTTTCGGCAACGACGATGCGCGACGTTGCTCAGGCTGCCGATGTCTCGGTGGGTTTGGTGCAGCACCACTTTGGCTCAAAGGACCGACTCATCCAGGCCATAGACAGCCACGTGGTGACGGTGATTGGCAGCGTGATGGCGGCGCCTCTACCCGTGTCAGCACCTGAAGCGGTTGTCGAACTCGGCCGTCGGGTGCACCTGCTGATCGCCGGACATCTGAAGGAGGTGGACTACTTCGCCCAGATGATTGTCACCGATACTGCCGCCGGGGCGGCGTTCTTCAGTGCGATGGTTGACATCATCAAGGTTCACTGGCAACAGATGGCTGACTCCAACGAGAGCTTTGCCGATCTGGATCTCACCTGGGCCGCACTCAATCCGCTGATGCTGGCGTTGGGTCCCATCATCTTGCGCCGGCACATCGATCGCCAGCTTCCCGAACCGTTCACCACCGAAACCCAGCTGACTCGCTGGGAGACTTCGGTCAACATCCTGCTCAGCCGGGGTCAGCTCCGTGACTGAGACTGCGGAGCCTGAATAACAAAGTCCGCTCACCGCCGCTACTTGTGACGCCACACGTTGAGCGTGCACCCGACGTGTTCCGCTGCGCGTGCTGGAAGTGGCAATACACTTGTATTGTTGCTGATTAGATCCATGCATAGTTATGCGTGCAGTTTGCTGTGGCGGGGTGGGAAGGGGTGCCGAGTGCAAAGTGCATTGAACAGGCCGTTGCTGTCATCGGACGGCATCACCAGTAGAGACCTAGCCTGGGCGCTGACACAGCTGGGATCTGCAGCAAAGCGTGCGCTGCGCCGCGCCCACGACGAGGCCTACCACCGCCAGAACGACCACATCAGCAGCCTGCATCTGCTGCTCGCCTTGATGGCCGAAAGAAGCGACCCCGTGGTGCGAGCGCTGCAATCCCGCACCAACGGGCTGTCGGCGCTCACCGCAGCAGTCGAGGAAGCCCAAGGGCCGCAGCGCACTCCGCGCTTCATACACCTCGTATACGCCCCCAACGCCAAGTCCATTGTTTTTCACGCCGCCCGCCGATCCAAAGCGGTAGGCAGCACCGACACCACCCCAGCGCACATGTGGTGGGCACTTAGCCGCCACCCCCACTCCCGGGCCGGGGCACTCCTGTTCCACTTCGATCAACTCGACTACGTGGAACGACTGACACAGAAGCCGTTCTGAGACAGAAACGGAAACGACTCAGTTCTGTGCAAGGGGGGACAGGATGGTGGTCGACGGTGTGTTTATGAGCTGGTTTGGCAGAACCGGATCGTGTTGGAGAACGGGTCGATGACTTCCAGGGTTGGTCCGCCTGGCGAGTCGGCGTCGATGCCGGGGTTCATGCGGCTGTATCCGGTGGCGTGGAGTTCTTTGTGCAGTGCTGCGACGTCGCTGATCGGTACCCATACGGTGGAGCCGGGGGTGCCGTCGCCGTGGTGTTCAGAGAGGTCGAGTACAAACCGGTCGCGGCGCAGTCGCATGTAGAGGATTGACTGGGCGTAGTCGAACCGGTGTTCCCACTCGATGGTGAAGTGCAGGTAATCGATGTAGAACTCGCGTGCGCGGGTTTCGTCGAGGCTACGGAGGACGGGTACAGGTGCGCTCATGCCCCGATGGCTGGGGAGGCCGGCCGCTGCGGTGTTCCAGTTCCGAAATCCGAGTTGTCGGGCCACGATCTCCAAGGCTTCGGATCGCGTGAGGTTGGCGCCGGGTAGTTGGTTGCGAAGCACGCGCGCGGCACGTTTGGCGTCGTCGAGGGTCAGGTCCATCACTCACCTACGCTTCCGGTGCCGATGTAATTCAGTGTCCGCGTTACTGAATCCCTCTGGCACCGTGGCTCGTAGACGAGTGTGGCAGCCGGATCCCGATGCGTTCACCTCACCGATGTCTCGGCGCGGACGGCGGGTCGCATCTACCCAGGCGTATGACGCTACAGGACCGTCAGTAACCCGGACAGGATCTGATCGACTGCGAATCTCCCGATGCGGGCCGGGCGATTGTCGCGAGGGGTAACGCGGCGTCGGAGGTGGTGGTGCCCCGGCATCTCAGCGTTTGCGGACACTCCGCCGCAGATCGTCGGCTCCCAGCGCCAGATCGGTCGCTGCCTCGCGGAGCGGGGCCCTGGATGCTGCCGTAAGTCCGAGCCGCTGCAGAAGTGGCACGAGCGACAGGCGGATATTGCGTTGCCACAGGTCTATTCGGCTGCGAGCGATTATCGACGAGTCGGACCGTAGAGCCAGGTCCTGGTTCTTCTCGACGTAGCTGCGCAGCCGGAGTTCGTAGGCCTCGAACGCGGCTCGCGGGCTCTCATGCCGGACCAGTTCGCTTGCGAGCACGTAGGCACCTGCGATCGCGATGCTGGTGCCCTGGCCGGACAGGAACGACGGTGCGTAAGCGGCATCACCGACCAACGCGACACGGTCGGTGCTCCACCGATCCATCCGGATCTGGCTGACGGTATCGAAGTAGAGGTCCTCGGTACCAGCCACCGTGTTGATGACATCGGCTGTGCGCCAGCGGTCGTCGGCGAACGCCGCCCGTATTGCTGCGACGGCGGTGGCCCGGTCCCGCGTGTCCACCGATCCCGGTTCGTCGTGACGGAAAGCCAGGAATGCACGCGCTGGTGTGTCAGCGGTGGGTCGTTCGACGACGACGGTCCGTCCGGCGTGCGAGTACATGAACCCGTCACCTGGTTTGAAGTTGTCGGCTGGAAGATCCCAGATGGCGGCGAGCGGCCCGAGGTGTCGGATGAACGTCTGCTCGGCGCCGAAGGCCAGGCGGCGCACATTGGAGTGGATGCCGTCGGCTCCGATCACGACATCGAACGACTGTGGCGCGCCGACCGCGAAGGTGACGTTGACCCCGGTCTCGGTCTGCTCGATGCCGGTGATCGAGTCCCCGAAGGCGTAGGTGACTCGGTCGGCGCCGACGTCGTACAGGATCTTTCCGAGTTCTCCCCGGGTGATCTCCACGTCGCCGGCGGACGTGTCGTTGAGTAGGTTGCCGAAATCCAACGTGGTCAGTCGATGTCCTCCGGGCGTGAGCAATTCGATCGGAGCGTGGGTGTACCTCGCCGCTGCGAGCTCGTCCTGCAGGCCCATCCGTCGGATGACGTCGACCGCTGTGCCGCGGACGTCAACGGGATATCCACTTGTCCTGAGGCGCTCGGCGCGCTCGACGACGGTCACCTCCCAGCCGGCCTCCGCGAGCCAAAACGCCAGGACTGGGCCGGCGATGCTTGCACCGGAAATGAGGGCGCGACGACGTGGCACCGACGGACTCCTTCAGTTTAGATACAGAGCTGTTGCTTATCTGGCCGAAGGTAGCACCACGCGATAAGCTACGCAAGTGTCCTCTAAACCGTCGCGCCGACGCGGCGCTGCACTGGAGTCCGCGATCCTCGATGCGGCATGGGATCAGTTGCTTGAGGCCGGCTACGAGAGATTCACGATCGACGCGGTCGCGAGCCGGTCGGAAACCGCGCGTTCGGTGCTGTACCGACGCTGGCCGTCGCGAACTGATCTATTGGAGGCGACGATTCAACGGCGCGGTCAGATTGACGAGATCAAGGCCCCGGACACCGGCAGTCTCCGCGGCGACGTATTCGCTGTCCTGCACGAGCTGAACAACCGGAGGTCCGGGCTCATTGGGCTGCTCACCGTTCGACTCGGTGCGTACTTCGATCAAGAGGGCGGCAGTCCCGCTCAATTTCGCGAGCTGTTCCTGTCCGGGGGTCGCTCGCTGATGGACGTGATTGTCGAACGTGCGGTTGCCCGCGGCGAACTCGGGCCAAACCCACTGCCGGACCGCGTCAAGGCACTGCCCAGTGATCTGCTCCGCCACGACCTTTTCATGTCGATGCGTCCAGCGTCCCCGCAGACGATCGCCGAGATCGTCGACGGTGTTTTTCTGCCATTGGCCACGATCCTCGCGTCCAATGTCCCCGACGCGAGTGAACACGACGCCAACGGGCTACCCGGTTGACTCTTCGACGGCCGACCAGGTTTCTCTCGAATCGGCTCGCCCTGGTGACCGTCAACGTCGGCGTCTGAAATGAAAGTAGTTGCCGCCGTGTTGAATCCAGCGATCTAACTGCACCGCGTTACAGCCGTTCGGGGTCGGGCCGCTGTCAGGCGGAAATGGCGCCCCTTCTGTGCTTCGCAGACGTCAGCGGAATTACTCGCGATGCCGACATCAATATTTGTTAACCCATCCAAATAGATTTTCTCCGTCGAATACTAATTGTAATTAACTAAATGAGATAAACGAATATCGTAATCAAAACATGTCCAATATGTGCGCGGAATTTTCGTGAATGCGAGTTACCTTTTGTTTGCTTTACCGCGGCGTGGCGCTTTGGCCATGTCGTAACCGCTAATCTCCCGGGAGAAACTATGCGATCCAATACATCCACGCTACTTCGCACTGGCGCTGTGACACCGATGGTGCTCGCCGCCGCTGTGTGCTTCGCTGGAGTAGCGAATGCGGCCACCAGCGTCAATTGGAGTTGTCAGGGCACAGTTGCCGGTGTCGCTCAGACATCGAGTATGACAACGTCGGTCGATGGCACTACCGCGCCGTCGGGTTCAGTGACTGCAGGTTCTCCACTCGCCATTACTCTCACTCCGGGGGCCTCGTCGGTCCCGTCTTCAGCATCCGGATTCACGGTCCAGAACATCAGCAATCTGAAGATGCTCATTCCGGTCCCGGCGAATTCGACATTTGTGTCCACCAGTATTTCCGGCGGAAGTGTCCCGGGCGGGGCGCCCTCGGTGGCCCTCGTGGGGTCCGACGTTGTGCTCACCATTCCTGGCCCCATCAACGGGGGTTCCTCTTTCACACCGCCGGCGGTCACTATCAACGTGACTGCTGACGCTCCCGGTACGGTCACCAGCAAGTATGCCGGGACAAGCTACTCCAGTCCCGGCATGACCATGACCACCCGGGTGACCGTGCCCATAATCGGGGGTACCAATGTCGCGACCTCGTGCTACCCGAATCCGTCCCCGACGCTCACCACGACCAACGTCACGTGAGCGACCAGGTAGCGCGGAGTACGGCTGTGATCCGCTTGGGCCCCAGTGTTTTCGGGGCACTTGGACAAACTGCCGCCGATGCCGTGATGTGAGACGCCGGTGGGCCCCGCTCAGGAGCGGGGCCCACCGGTCGTATCCGGGTTGTTTACGCTGCGGCGCCGGAAGAATCACTTCCGGACACACCGCTACCCTTTTCGGAAGCGGTGCTGTCCTTGCTGGAACCGGCGCTTTCTGAGCGGTTTTCGGAGCGGGACGACCGACTGGGCTTCGTGGACTCACCCTTCGTGCTGCGGTCGGGCCGGATGCCGCTGGTCTTGCTGGTGTCGCCATCGGATGTCCGTACCGAGGGTGTCCTCCATGCCCGCTTCGAGGCGGGCTTGGTGTCGGTATCGGCTTCTGCGGCAGGCTCTGTCGCGACGGGCTCGGTCACGATCGGTTCCGTCTCAACGGGTTCGACGGCGACAGGTTCGGTGACGGTCGGCTCGGTCACGACGAGTTCGGCGGCAGGCTCTGTCGCGATGGGATCCCCAACGGGTTCTGTAACAACGGGTTCGGTGACGGTGGTCTCGGCCGGGGTGGTCTCGGCGGCCGCGGCCGCAACGCCTGTGACACCAGAATCGGTGTCCAGGGTGATCGTCTCAACCGTCGAGGCGTCCGAAGGGAGCGCGGACGGTCCGGGATCAGCCACCTTCGCGGCAAAAGGTTGGGACATCAACGTCGTGTCCGGAGTAATCGCCTGTGCGATGGTGTTGAAACCCCTGATCAACTCGCTAAAGAGACCGTACTGGCTCAGCAGCCCGGGGGCCCCTGTGAGGGGGAACCCGTTGAGCAGGCCGTCGACGGTCGCGCCGGGAAGGGCGATGATCTCGTTGATTGCGCCCAGCCAGTCACCAGCCTGTACCGCGTCGTAGACGCCCTGGAGCTGATACGTGGTCGCCTGGACGGTGCCCAGGAAAGTGGTGATGGCTCCGAAGCCCAGCCCTCCGATGACCTGCGGAAGTACCGCGACCACATTCGCGAAGTTCTGTGCCATCTTCGTCGGGATGTCAAACAGACCGATCAGCGGGAGGCCCCCGGCGATCACAAGTCCTAGCGGTACCGTCAGCCACGTGGTCAGGCCGTTATAGATGTCCCCGTCCAGGATCTGCTGCGTCGCCGTCTTGAGCTGTGCCGCAAGCCCTTCGGGGTTGTCCAGGCTCAGGATGTTCACGATGCCTGTGATCGCGGTCTGCAATGTCGTGACCGTCAGCTCGCCGTAGCCGATTCCGTTGAGAATCAGTTGGCGCAGTATCGGCGCGGGATCATCCAGATACGTCTCGAGCAACGCGCTGCCATTTGTGAACGTGGTGCTGATGATCTCCAGCCATTGCTCGATGGGGTTGGTTGTTGCGCTGAGCGCTACCGCAGCCGTGGATATCGACTGCTCCAACGGCGCGGCGATGGTGGGCATCGGTGGATTGATCGGGGCAAGCGCTATCACGCCTGCACCCGCTACCGCAATGCCGATGTTCAGACGTGAGCGGACGGTAGCACTCATGCAATCTCCTGGTAATTGGCGGACTGGATATCCGCAAATTACCTGAGGAAAACAGTGGCGGGGCATGAATGGAAATGTCGCAACCATGCCATGGTCACTCGCAAATAAAGCAACGACAGTCCATGCAGGTAGACAAGATGGAAGTCCATGATGGCAAACTGGTCATTAAATGCAGTTAATTAAATTCGGATAATTAAATGAGAGATAATCATGTCGGTTTAACGAATTGCGCAAAGATGTTCATTTCCAACGCTAGCCGAGTTTTGGCGGCACTGAAGCCCGGAGAGCGGTCGGCCCGAGCGGTAGGACGCCCATCATCGCCTGCCTAATACGTGGGTAGGGACGTCGACCCCGCCCATGGCTAGTGCGGGTAAGGGCTCAATTCGCGCAACCGAGCCACGTGAGCTTGTTGCAGTTCAACGGTATGGCTGAGGAAACCGGCGATCAGGGAAATCTCAGCCGCGTTGTAGCTCAACAACACCTTTGCACCCTGGTCGAGCATGGGGGAGAGGAGTTCTGAGATCCGGCGATACGCGAGATCTGTGGCCACGACGATCACGCGGCGGCGATCTGTTGGATGTAGCGATCGACTGACGTAGCCGAGCTTCTCCAAGCGGTTCAGCACGATCGTGGTGCCGGCGGGGGTGAGGCCGAGCCGGTGGGCCAGAAGCCCCGGCGTTGTGACATTTTCGCGCGCGAGGAGAATGAGTTCGAGTGCACGCCGATCTGTCTCGTTGACGCCGAGCACCCTCATCAACTCGCGGGCCAAGTCGTCAACGGACCCGTGGAGAGATTCCAGTGTTCTTCTCAGTACTACAACGAGTCGAGCAAGTTCGGCTGGCATCGGACAAAAAGATCCTCCCGCCATGTGGTGGTGGCTCCGTGTGGTGGCAGCCGGCTGGGCCGACTGTCGAATCGGTCCTCCTCGCTGGCTAACCTGACTCTACCGACGGACGACAGACTGCCGCAGCAATTATCAAAGATTCCGCTCGAAACTCGACGGTTGTGCTTGCCGCCCCATCAGTTGGGCGCGGCGGCAGGGCGGACGGGCCAGTGATGCGTTGCAGGCGAGCGCATTCAGCCGGTTTTGACTTCGGATTTGAGACAGGAACTGATTGGTCTGGTACACCGACGAGGTTCGAGGATAGTCCGGACAAGGTCTGATCGATCCCGTTCTGTGGAAGCGACACAGCTCCACACCGTCTGAATCACGCACAGAACTAACGCATGTGGGCCCAGGATTCTCCATCTCTGATAACGCACCAACCAATCGAAGGGGATGTGATGCTGATCTGCATGGTCGAGCTCACTCATCTCAGGGCGGGCGTTATCCGGCTCAAAACTCCCAACCCGTTACAAGTCAGCGAGATTGAGTTGATCAACGATGTCCGACCCGCGACGTCGACACTGGCGCCACCAGCACGACCACGTAGGTTGATGCGAACTTCCCTGGTGGCGATGGCGGTCATTGCCGTGATGGCGGGAGCTTGCTCTGCAGAGCCGGCAAACGAAGAAACTCTGACAACCTCTGCACAAGCTTCGACATCGGCAAGTATCTCAGCGCCACCACCTGCGAGGATCACCATGCCGGACATCACCGGTCGTGCGGCAGGGTGGGCGGGCGTACTGAGCAGAGAGCCCGATGTTGCCGACTCGGGGTACCGAAGCAATCAGATCGTTTCGCAGAGCCCATCCCCAGGTCGAGCTATCGAGCCCACAGCGCTGATCACTCTCCGCTTCGCCGATTAGGAGACAGGTCGGTATTCGTCGATGAGGCAAACTGCACGGCAGCGCTCCAACAGGTACACGACCTGGCCGTCGACGGTCTGGCGAGTGAACCCGGCCACCGGATCGATCGTGATGACCTACGGGTGGGTGAGAAGTCATCTGAAAACACCTCGCCAGACTTGTTGCGAGCCATCCACATTGCCCCGAACGCGCACATCCTCGCCCTGGACAAGGCGGGCAGTGGCCGCCCTCGTGTGCCGACGCCGCAGGGCGCGCACTTGTAAGGGTCCTGTGATCGAGTGAGTATTCTGCAGCCCAAACACCGAGCGCGGGGGCAGGGTCACACCACATGGTCGCGGAAGTTCCGATAGTCACCTCCATCAAGCGATGGTGGCGGCAACCGGACTCGTACGGCTGGATCAGCAGCTACTTGCGCACCCGCGGCATGCTCACTGTCAGCCGCGCCCTGATCGCGTCCATCACCTCGATGCTGGCCCTCGTGTCCACGGTGCTGATGTTGAGCCCGACGGCGGTGCAGGGCAGCGGCCTGAGGCTGCTGACCTGGATCGCGATCGCGGGCATGCTGGGCTGCACGGCGCTGTGGGTGACCCGCTGGCCGACCAAGCGGCAGTCCATCGCTTTCCTCTTGGTGATCAATCTGTGCATCGCGGCGGTGTGCCAGGCACAGTCGGATCCGATGGTGGGCCTGGTCGGCTGCGTGGCATTTGCCATCACCGGCGGGTACATCGCCTGTTTCCACAGCGCCGGTTACATGGCCTACAACTTCGCCGTCGCGGTGTATGTGTGTGTGCTGCAGATACTTCGGCACGGGTTCGGGGTTGACCCCGCCGAGGTGGTGGCTGCGTTGCTGCTTGTGCTGCTGATGAACACCGGCGTGCCCTTCGGGTTGCAGGCGGTGGTGCACGTCCTGGGTATCGATCTGTTGCAGGCCCGTCACGACCCGCTGACCGGACTGCTGAACCGGCGCGCGTTCTTCGACCGTATCGAGGAATGGTTGCACTCAGGAACGACGTCGCCGCGCTATCTGGTGATGGTGATGGTGGATCTGGACCGCTTCAAACTGCTCAATGACACCAATGGCCACGCCGTCGGCGATCAGGCGCTGATCGCGGTGGGCCGCGAGTTGTCGGCCATCGCCTGTGGTCGGGTGGTCACCGGCCGGGTGGGCGGCGAGGAGTTCATGATCGCTGATTTCGTATCCACCGAGGAGCGCACACCCCTGGCGCAGAAGATCTGTGATGCGGTGGCGGCGTTGCCGTTTCCCATCACCGCCAGCGTCGGCGCGGCGGTGGGCCGGGTCGACGCTCTCGATGAGCGGGTTCGGCAGGAGTTCGTCGACGATCTGTGTGCCAAGGCCGACGCCGCCATGTACATCGCCAAGCGCTCCGGCGGTAACCAGGTCCGCCATGTCTGACAGTCGCCGCGGGATGAGGGGCGAGCCCGGAAAGAGGAGTCGAGGTCAGTCGTCGGGACGGTTGATCACGCGCAGCGGCGGACATTCGACGTAGCGCACCTGGTTGCCACCAGCCAGCCGGGCGTCGAACATGGCGACGGTCGCGATGGTCACCAGCTCGTCGAGGACGTCGTAGGAGGGTGTGTTGGTCAGGGCGCGCAGCGGTGTGCTGACCACACCGATGCTGGCGGTCAGCTTGGGCGGGCTTGCGGCGATGGCACCGCTGAGCCGGTCGGTGAGGGGGCTGACGTCGGTGGTCTGGAAGGCGTCGGCGATCAGGAACTCCTCCTCGCCCACGTGTGCCACCACCGAGCCACGGCGGGTGACGTCGCGCAGAGTCTGGGCGATGGCCACCCTGGCCCGGTCGGTCGCGACCTTGCCCTTGGTCTCGCCGAGTGCCCGGAACTGGTCCAGGGTGGTGACCACGATGACCAGGTAACGGTCGTCACCGCGGTTGCGGGCGCCGATCATTTCACTGGCCTGAACGTAGAAGGCTTCTTTGTTGAGCAGTCCGGTGGTGGTGTCGATGTCGTCGGTGAGCACATCGACCTCGAGCATCTGGACCAGCGTCTGGCAGGCCACCGGCACCGCGGCGTTGACGAGGATGACGAAGACTGCGGTTGTCAATGCGAAGACGATGTCGCGATCCATGGCCAGCTGCGTGGTTGTCACCATCAGGGTCAGGAACGCGACAGTCAGGTTGAACACCACCAGCCGGGAAGCGTGTAGCAGCCCGACGTAGGCGCTGAGGATCGCGAAGGCGGCGCCTGCGGTGGTGTTGGCCAGGATGTCTCCGCCGGTGAGGCAGGTCAGCGAGATGAGCAGGCTGGAGCACACCACGAAAGCGGTGGAGGCACCCCGGCTGGGCCAGGTGGGACGGAGCCAGAAAGCGGCCATCACCAGGCAGGCAACGCAGATGAACACCGAGGTGCCGCGACCGAAGGCATCTTGCGGGCCGACGGGACTGGTCAGCATCACCACGGGGAGCAACCCCATGACGGTCGTCGTCAGCGCCACCACACGGCACACCACAGGCTGCAACCCCTGGGCGGCCAGATAGGCCGTTACCCAGTAGTAGTGGTCAGGGTGGTGCCACCACCGCTGAAGCCCTTGTGGCATCGACTGCCTCTCACCTGGATGCGCGCCAAATCAAGGCGAGGCTACCTGGCATGTGGCGGGAAGTGTCATTTTGGGGGCAAACGTCGTCTAGATCGCTGCGAACGCCTGCCGAAGACGCGCGGCAGGCAGCCGGAGAACTTGTCGGATGCGATCAGGACACGCGTGTCAGATGCGGCTCGACGAGTTCGCAGTAACGCCGGATCATGGTCGCCACCACGTCGGCGCCCGGGGCCGCCCAGATGTCGGCGTTGAAGATCTCGACTTCGACGTCACCGGAGTAGCCGGTGGCGGCGACGGCCGCGGTGAACGCGGCGAAGTCGATGTGACCGTCACCCACCATGCCGCGCGACAGCAGCGCGTCGGCCGGCAGGGGAGTGATCCAGTCACCGATCTGGTAGCTGGTGATCCGCTGACCCGCACGGGTGATCTGCTCGGAGATGTTCGGCTCCCACCACAGATGAAAGGTGTCGACCACCACGCCCACCTGGTCGGCGGGGAACAGTTCGGCGATGTCGAGCGCCTGGCGCAGCGTAGAGACGACGCCGCGGTCCGCGGCGAAGATGGGGTGCATCGGTTCGATGCCCAGTCGCACACCGCGCTGGGCTGCCTCGGCCGCCAACGCGGCGATCGCGTCGGTGGCGCGCTGCCGGGCGGCGCTCAGATCGCGGTCACCGGCGGGCAGGCCACCGGGGACCAGCACCAGCGTGGGGGCCCCCAGCGCGGCGGTCTCGTCGAGCGCACGCAGGTTCTCCTCGTGCGCCACGCGACGTTCGGAGGCGTCGGCGACGGTGAAGAACCCGCCGCGGCACACCGAAGACACCCGCAGTCCGGACTGCTCGATCCAGCGGACGGCGGTGGCCAGGCCCACCTCGGCGACGGGTTCACGCCAGACGCCGATGGAGGGCAGACCGGCGTCGAGACAGCCGTCGATGGCGCCGCGTAGATCCCAGGATGCGGTGGTCCGCTGGTTGAGCGACAGGCGCGCCAGTCGCGGGTCGCCGGGACCGGCCGTGGTGACCCGGGCCGACAGGCCGGACGGCACATCGAGAACCTCGGTCATCGGGAGATGCCCTGTACGTCCAGCCATGCCGTCATCCGCCTACTCGCCAGTTCCGGATCACGAAGCAGCCCAGCGTCATTGGCCAAGCAGAACACCCCCGACAGGTGCACGGCGCTGCGTGCGCTCTGCAGGCCGGCGATCATGGTGAAACCGGGCTGCAGGCCGTTGAGCCACGCCAGGAACGCGATTCCGGTTTTGTAGTGGTAGGTGGGCGCGGTGAAGATGTGCCGAGACAGTGCCAGGGTGGGGTTCATGGCGGCGTCGTACCCCGCGACATCGCCGCGGTCCAGCGCGGCCAGCGCGGCCGAGGCGGCAGGCGCCACCGCGGCGAACGCACCCAGCAGGGCGTCGGAGTGATGGGTGCCGTCCCCGCGGATCAGTTCCGGGTAGTTGAAGTCGTCGCCGGTGTAGAGGCGCACGCCCTCGGGCAGCGCTGCGCGCAGACCGATCTCGTGATCGGCGGACAGCAAAGAGACCTTCACCCCGTCCACCTTGTCGCGGTGTTCGTGCACCAGGCCGACGAATGTGGCTGTGGCCGAGTCGATGTCGCAGGAACCCCAGTAGCCGCGCAGCTGCGGGTCGAAAGCCTCACCGAGCCAGTGCAGGATCACCGGCCGGGAGGCCTGTTCGAGCAGGTGGCCGTACACCTGGAGGTAATCCTCGGCACCGCGGGCAATGCCGGCCAGGTGCCGCGACGCCATCAGTATCACCTCGGAGCCGGTGCTCTCCACGAACTCGACCTGCTCGGTGTAGGCGTCGATAACGCTTTGCACGGAAGTAAGGGTGGCGCAGTGGTCGGTGCCCGCGCCGGAGGCGATGCGGGCGCCGCAGCCGAGAGCCTGTGCGGCGCTGCGCCGGATCAACTCCTGGGTGGCCGACCAGTTCAAGCCCATGTTGCGCTGGGCGGTGTCCATGGCCTCGGCGACGCCGAAGCCGTAGCGGAACAGGTCGCGCCGGAACGCCAGGGTCGAGTCCCAGTCGACCGCAGCGGGAGCGCCGGGAACGTTGTCTCCCCGCGGATCTGCGGCGACGTGCGCGGCGGCGAAGGCCACCCGGACGGCAAATCCGTCCGGGTGTTCGGTCCAGTCTGGCGGGGCCGTCACGGTGACGGTTTCCCAGCCTCCGTCGGCGGTGGGCAGTGTGACGGTGTCGGCGCCCAAGGTGACCGTCATTTGCCCAGCTTCTTCAGCTCGACGCGGCGGCCTTCGGCCGAGGACGTCAGACCGGCTTCGACCAACTGCAGTCCACGCACCGCGGACATGAAGTCATAGGGGTGGGGGCGGCCGTCGAGAACGTCGGTCAGATACTGCTCCCACTGGGCGCGGAAACCGTTGGTGAAGGTCTGGTTGTCCGGGATCTCATCCCAGTCTGAGCGGAAGTCGTGATCGGTCGGAAGATCCGGATTCCACACGGGTTTCGGCGTGCGCACTCGGGGCTGGATGCGACAGCCGAACAGTCCTGCGACGGCGGAGCCGTGCGTGCCGTCGACCTGGAACTCGACGAGTTCCTTGCGCTCCACCCGAACTGCCCAGGATGAGTTCATCTGGACGATGGCGTCGCCGACCTCGAAGATGGCGTAGGCGGCGTCGTCGGCGGTGGCCTCATATGGCCGGCCCTGCTCATCCCAGCGCTGGGGAATGTGGGTGACGGCCTTGGCTATCACTGAATCCACCCGGCCGAACAGGTGCTCGATCACGTAGTTCCAGTGGCAGAACATGTCCAGCACCATGCCGCCGCCGTCGGCCGCGCGGTAGTTCCAGCTGGGGCGCTGTGCCGGCTGCAGGTCACCCTCGAACACCCAGTAGCCGAATTCGCCTCGGACCGAGAGGATCCGGCCGAAGAAGCCGGAATCGATGAGCCGTTTCAGCTTCACCAGGCCAGGCAGGTAGATCTTGTCGTGCACCACGCCATTGACGGTGCCCGCTGCGGCGCCCGCCTCGGCCAGCTCCAGTCCTTCCTCGACGGTCTCGGCCAGCGGCTTCTCGGTGTAGACGTGCTTGCCTGCAGCCAGGGCCTTGAGGATGGCCTTCTTGCGCTCGGAGGTCACCTGGGCGTCGAAGTAGATCTGGGTGGTCTCGTCGGCCAGGGCGTCATCGAGTGAGGTGGTGTATTCGGCGATGCCGTGGTGGGCAGCCAGTTCGGCGAGCTTGGCGGCGTTGCGCCCGACGAGCACCGGCTCGACCTGGATGCGCCGGCCGTCGGGCAGCTCCAAGCCGTCTTCATCACGGATGGCCAGAATCGACCGAACGAGGTGCTGGCGATAGCCCATGCGTCCGGTGACGCCGTTCATGATGATGCGGATGGTGTCAGCTGTCATGCGCTTAAGGTAAGCGCTTTCCAATTGATCGGCAAGAGTCGGCTCGGGTGATGTGCTGACTCAGTGATGCAGTGCCGGCGTGCTCTCGCGTAGTACCACCGTGCTCTTGACGCGTCGGATCCGTGACTGCGGGCCGGGCTCCTGGAGCACCAGTCGCAGGGCTTGCGCGCCGATCTCGGTGAGCGGGATCTGCACTGTGGTCAAGCGCGGAGTCACGTCGCGCAGGGTGACGATGTCGTCGAACCCGGCCAGTGCGACGTCGCCGGGAACCGAGATGCCGTGGTCACGGAAGGCCGCCATGGCGCCTACGGCCATGATGTCGTTGACGGCGAACACACAATCGATCTGATCGAGGTGCTCGATCAGCGTCTCCGCCGCGCGGTAGCCGCCGTCCCTGGTGAAGTCGCCATGGACCACCAGATTCGGTGCTGGGGACAGCTTGGCTGCGGTGAGGCCTCTGCGGTAGCCACCAGCTCGGTCGACCGCAGTCAGAAAATGGGGCGGACCTGCAAGAATCGCATGCCGGCGATATCCGAGGCGGATGAGCTCAGTGGCCAGATCGCGGGCGCCGGACTGGTTTTCCACCACAATGGTGTCGGTGTCGAGGCGGTGCTGACTCACCAGCACCGCCCGGCCACCCCCACCCTCGAAGGCGGCCACTTCCTGGCCCAGCGGACCGCGACGGTCGGTGTTCGCATCGCGGCTGCCCACGATGATGACACCCTGCGCGCGTTGGGCTCGAAAGTTCGCCACATGGGCCACTTCTCGCTCCATCGAGCGACCGGTGCTGGCCAAGGTGACCAACAGGCCCTCTTGGTCGGCGGCATCGATGACGCCGGCGGCGATGCTGGCGAAGTACGGATCGGCGATGTCGTGGACGATCAGGCCGATCACGTTCGTGCGCCCCCGAGCCATGGCCTGGGCCTGGGCATTTGGCGTGTAGTTGAGCACCGCCGCCGAGGCCAGAACCCGCTCCTGTAGCTCCTTGCGCACTTTGCGTTCGCTGCCGTTGAGGGCGCGCGAGGCGGTGGCCAGCGAAACACCAGCGTGCCGCGCCACATCCTCGAGGGTGACCAGCCCACGTCGGTCAGCTTTCATGTCGAACCCTTTCGAAATTGCTCCAATGAAACCACCGCGGGGTAGTGGCGGCACCGACATGACAGGCGACGTGCGGCACGAGTCCGTTGACAGTGTGCAGTGGGTCACGTTAGTGTCGAGATCTACGGAAAGCGCATTCCACGCCGGGAACCGCAACACCAGGCCCGGAACACTGCGACCTTAGGACAGTTCATGGCAGTAGCCGCATCGGCCGGGGTCCGACCCCAGGGCTCCCCATCACCCACGCCGGGTTCCCCTCGTCGCCGATTCATCGGGTTCTCGCCGCAGAAGACGCTGTCCGCATTGTGGCGGCCCGTCGCTCTTGTCGTCGCTCTGATGCTCGCCTGGTGGGCGGTCACCGAAGCCGGCATGGTGGCGCCCTACATCCTGCCGTCGCCGATCGACACCTGGCGAACCATGCAGGACAACGCCGGCTATCTCGCTTCCAACACCTGGGTCACCGCTTGGGAAACCATCGTCGGATTCGTCATCGCGGCGCTGGTCGGTGTGTTCGTAGCGGTCATCATGGTGTATTCGTCGAACCTCGAGAAGACGGTGTACCCGTTGATCCTGTTTGCGCAGGTCATTCCGAAGATCGCCATCGCACCGCTGTTCATCGTGTGGCTGGGGTTCGGCACTTCGCCCAAGATCCTTGTCGCCGTGTTGATGGCGTTCTTCCCCATCGTGATTTCCGGGCTGGCCGGACTGCGTTCGGTGGACCCCGAGATTCTCGAGTTGACCTCCACCATGGGTGCCAGCCGCCTCAAGACCTTCATGAAGATCCGCTTTCCCGCCTCACTACCGCAGTTGATGTCGGGTCTGAAGGTCGCCGCCACGCTCGCGGTCACCGGTGCCGTGGTGGGCGAGTTCGTGGGCGCCAACGCGGGGCTGGGGTACGTGATCTTGCAGGCCAACGGAAATGTCGACACTGCAATGCTTTTCGCTGCACTGATCATCATGTCCGGGCTGGGGATCGTCTTGTTCGCCGTTATCGAGATAGCCGAGAAGATGCTCATTCCGTGGCACTCGTCCCGCCGCGCTGGTTCCTCGGCCACCACCGCCTGATCCCGCCCAAACCCTTGATCCAACTCCGGAGGCAATCATGAGCTCGACTCTCACAACTCGTCGCGGTCGCACCGTCACGTTGGCCGCAGCGGCGGCGCTGGTGCTTGCCGCATGCAGTGGCGGTGCCAGCCAAGACAACGGCGACGAGTCGCCCGCGGCGCCGGCCGGCACAACCTCGGCCTCCCTGATGCTGAACTGGTACCCCTACGGCGAGCACGCGCCCTTCTATTACGGAGTCCAAGAGGGCATCTTCGCCGAACACGGTATCGACCTGACCATCGACGCCGGCCAGGGCTCGACCAAGACCGTTCAGGCCGTCGGCTCCGGGCAGGTCGACTTCGGTTGGGCCGACACCCCGGCAGTGCTGAGCAACATCGACAAGGGCGTCGAGGTGAAGAGCGTCGGGGTATTCCTGCAGACCACTCCGTCAGCGGTGCAGGTGTTCGCGGACTCGGGTATCGAGTCGCCTCAGGACCTGGCCGGGCGCACCATTGCGGTATCGGCGGGCGACGCCCCCACGACCACGTTCCCCATTTACCTCGACAAGGTGGGTGTGCCTGCTGACCAGGTGACGCAGCAGAGCCTCGATGCTGCGGGCAAGATGGCCGCCATGCTGTCCGGACGAGTCGACGGCCTGATCGGATTCGCGCACGACCAAGGGCCCACCATCGCCAACAAGAGCGGCAAAGAGGTGCGGTACCTGAAGTACTCCGACGCGGGTCTGAACTTCTTCAGTAACGGACTGATTGCCAACACGGCGACCATCGCTGAGGACCCGGAGTTGGTCCAGGCCATGGTGGATGCCACCAGCGAGGCGTTCGCCTCCGCCGCTGCAGACCCCGAGGCCGCGGTGGACGCGATGGCAGGCAAAGACCCGCAGATGCCCCCGCGTGAAGTGCTGCTGCAGCAGTGGGAGCAGACCATCCCGCTGCTGACCACCCCGGCGACGGCCAACCAGGTGCCAGGGTTCAATGCCGCCGAAGACTGGACCACCACCGTGAATACCCTGGCTGACGCCGGACTGCTCGAGAGCGCGAAAGACTCTGCAGAATACTGGGATTCGTCTTTCGCGCCCAAGGCTGAACAGTAGGGACGGTGGCAAAGATGACCAGTGCGACCATGGAGAGGCCGGGGACCGGCGTGATCGCTGACACCATCACGATCACAAACCTGGACGTGACCTTCAAGTCCAAGCGAGGGACCACCAACGCGCTCTGCGACATCGACCTCAAGGTCGCCGAAGGCGAGTTCGTCTCCATCGCAGGTCCTTCCGGCTGCGGCAAGTCCACCCTGCTGAAGGTGGTCGCCGGTCTGACGGATCCGACGCGTGGCGAGGTCCGGTTGCGGGGCAAGCAGGTCCGCGGTCCGCAGCGGGAGATTGGCTACGTCTTCCAACGAGCGGCGCTTCTGGAATGGCGATCGGTCCGCAAGAACATCCTGCTGCAGGCCGAGATGCGCGGCATGGGGCGGCAGGCAGCTCAGAGCCGCTGTGATCAGCTGATCGAGATGACGGGGCTCTCCGGATTCGAAAACGCGCTGCCGCACGAGCTCTCTGGCGGTATGCAGCAGCGAGTGTCCTTGTGCCGTGCGCTGTTGCACGAACCCGAGGTGCTGTTGATGGATGAGCCATTCGGCGCGCTGGACGCTTTGACCCGAGAAAAGATGAACATCGAGTTGCACCGGATCTGGCGGGAGACCGGGACCACCGTTGTCTTGGTCACCCATTCGGTGGCAGAAGCTGTGTATCTCGCCAACCGGGTGGTCGTGATGAGCCCCAGGCCAGGTCGCATCGTCGAGACGCTGGAGGTCGATCTGCCGGCGGACCGTGATTACGCGGCGACCATGGAGCGTCCCGAGTTCACCAAGGTTGCCAACCGCGTCCGTGATCTTCTCGGCAGCTCGAGTGCCGCGGATTGATCACGCGGTAGTTCCTAGAATCTGGGCATGCCGTTCACGCTTGACCCGGATGCCAGGCCGTACGCCGAGGAGCTGATCAAGAAGTCGCGGTTCATCGCACGGCTACGCCAGGTGGAGGAAGAATCCGAGTTCGAGGAGCTCCTCGCCGTGGCGCGGGCGGCAGAGCGAGGAGCGGGCCACCATTGTTACGCCTACATCGTCGAGGGTGAGTCGCGCATCGAGCGGCACAGCGATGACGGTGAACCCGGCGGAACAGCGGGCGCGCCCATGTTGAGCGTCCTGAAGTCCAAGGATCTGGTCAATATCGCCGCGGTGGTGTCACGCCACTTCGGCGGCGTCAAGCTCGGTACCGGTGGACTGGCGCGGGCATACGCGGGGGCCGTCACCGCCGCTCTGGAGGGTATCGAGCTCCGGCCGCGGGTGCGGTCGCAGCGATATCAGCTCGCCGTTGAACACGCCGAGGCGGGGTGGGTGGAAGCCGAACTGCGGGGCCGGGGATTCGAAGTCGCCGAAGTGGCCTACGCCGAGCGGGCAATCCTGACCATTGTCGGTGACGAGCGGCTGCAGGCTGTGGTGGCCGAATTGACTTCGGGCCGTGGGGAACTCGTGCATATCGGCCATATCTGGCGGTAGGTCCTCAGGCCGCACCCCCGTTCACGAACACCGTCTGGCCGCTGACCCATCCATAGGGCCGGGCCAGATCGGCGACCACGGCGGCGATGTCGTCAGGCTGCGCGATCCGTTCCATGGGCGACAGCGCCGAGATCCGTTCGATCAGATCGGTCGGCTTGTCATCCAGGAACAGCGGGGTAGCGGTGGGACCGGGTGCCACGGTGTTGACGGTGATGTTGCGTCCGCGAAGCTCCCTGGCAGCGATCAGGGTCATCGCCTCGACGGCACCTTTGGTCGCGGCATAGGCCGCGTAGGTGGGTGTCTGCAGGCGCGTGATCGACGTGGAGAAGTTGATCAGGGAGCCGCCGTCGCGCAGGTGGCGCACGGCTTGCTGGGTGACCACAAATGTTCCGCGGACGTTGACGCGGACCATGCGGTCGAACTCGTCGAGATCGAACTGGGCCAGTGGCCCCAGCGTCATGATGCCGGCGGTGTTGACCACCACGTCCACGCCCCCGAATTCCTCGTCGGCGTGCTTGAACAGTGCCGCCATGTCGTCCGGATCGGCTACGTCGCCGCCGAAAGCGGTTGCCGTTGCGCCGTTGTCGCGCAGTTCGCGAACTACCTGCTGGGCGCGACCGGCTCCGCCGGCATAGTGCACCACCACGGACATGCCGCTGTTCGCCAGGCGGCGGCTGACTGCGGCGCCGATACCGCCGGAGCCGCCGAGGACCATTGCCACCCGAGGTGCCGTTGACCGGGTTGTTTCCATCGTTATCACTTCCCTGCTATCTTCGATTTTATCGACGATAGCACGGTGCTGGTATCAACGGTAATATGAGGATGTGAAACCGGACCGGCTCGGGAGCTCTTGTCAGCCTGAGCTTTTCGAGGTGCGCGTGCGCGGTGCTTGGTCGGTGGCCGTGCTCAGCCGATCCAGCCACTCGCCCAGCAGTGCCGTCTCGGCGGCGCTGAGGTTCTGTGGGCGGGGTTCGAGGACGGATTTGAGTGCGAGGGCGCGGGGCGCCACACCGGCGTCTGTGCGCGGCTTCGTCGCACCGGTGGTGATCGCGGTGAGGATGGCCTCCCGCGTGGCCGGTGACAGGTCAGGATCGCGCTGCTCGGGCGGGGTCGCGATGAGAGTGAGTGTGACGCCTCGGCAAGCGGAGTGCAGCATGTCGGCGGCCCGCTCGATGCCGACGCGCAGTAGGCCCACTTCGGCAATGCGATGGACAAGGCCCCGCAGGATGGCGTCGCCTTCGGCCACGCCCTGCGGCTTGGAGTCCGGGCGCGGGTCGCCGTACAACACGGCATAGACATGTGGATTGCTGACGCCGAACTCCACGTGGATGTTCCACCCGTGACGAAGGTCCTCCACGGGATCCGAGGTGGACGGCTGACTGCGTTTGAGGGCGAGGTAGTCCGCCAGTCCCCGGCTGGCCGCTGCATCCAGCAGCCTGCGCATGTCGCCGAAGTGCCGGTAGATGGTGGGCGGTTGGACATTCGCCATCGCGCTGACAGCTCTGGTGGAGACCGCCTCTCGGCCGTCGGCGGCCAGAATGGCGGCCGCGGCGCGCAGAATGCGCTCCGGTGGATCCGCCTCGCTCGTACGTGCAACCGTGACCATTGCCGTTCCCGTTATCGCAGATAATGTCTCAACGTAACCAAAGCTAACAGTGCGGTGGTCGCAGAGTAGACGAAGGGGTTTGGTTCACTGGATCCATGCGTGCGATTCAGATTGCCCGACTGGACGGACCCGAGGCCGCTGAGGTGGTCGAGATCGCGGAACCTTCTGCCGACGGTGTGGTGGTCGACGTTCACGCCGCGGGGGTGGCCTTCCCCGACGCCCTGCAATCACGCGGCCTCTACCAGTACAAGCCCGAGCTGCCCTATATCCCCGGCGGAGAGATCGCCGGGGTGGTGCGCAGTGCCCCGGCAGACGCACATGTGTCCGCGGGGGACCGGGTGGCCGGGCTGACCATGCTGTGCGGCGGGATGGCCGAAGTGGTCACGCTGCCCCCGGAACGGGTCTTCAGACTGCCGGACTCGGTGTCCTTCGAGGCCGGCGCCGGGCTGTTGTTCAACGATCTGACGGTGCTCTTCGCGCTCCGGGAGCGTGGCCGGCTGGCCCAGGGTGAGACCGTGCTGGTGCACGGCGCGGCCGGCGGTATCGGCACCTCGACGGTGCGTCTGGCACCCGCGCTGGGCGCCGGGCGCACCATCGCCGTCGTCAGCACCGAGGCCAAAGGCGAGATCGCCCGCGCAGCAGGCGCAACGGACGTCGTGCTGGCCGACGGGTTCAAAGACGCGGTGAAAGAGCTCACCGGCGGCCGGGGTGTGGACATCGTGCTGGACCCGGTGGGCGGAGACCGGGTGACCGACTCACTGCGCTCGCTGGCACCAGGAGGCCGCCTTCTCGTCGTCGGCTTCACCGGCGGAGACATCCCCACCATCAAGGCAAATCGGTTGCTGCTCAACAATGTCGACGCCGTTGGTGTGGGTTGGGGCGCCTGGACCATGACCCATCCCGGTTACCTGGAGAAGCAGTGGGCCGAGCTGATGCCGCTGCTGGCATCCGGCGCGCTGACGGCGCCAGAGCCCGAGGTGTACCCGCTGGAGCAAGCGGCCCAGGCCATCGCCGCACTCGAGAACCGCACGGCCAAGGGCAAAGTGGTGGTCAAGCTGCGCTAGGCGGCCATCCAGTCGGGAACCTGGAACTTGGCGGTGGTGTAGGGGTTCGGGGCGATGATCTGGTGCTCGCCTTTCTGGATCTGATACACCACGTGCGCCTGTGCCAGGGACGGATCACCGCCGGTGTCGTCGAACCCGGCAGCCACTCCCGTCACCGGGTGAAACGTGTACGCGCCGTTGACTCCCCGGTAGGTGGCGCTGCGAAGATGCCCAGCCACCCGAGCGAAATCGCGGACGTTCTCGGCGCGTGACCAGGCTTGGGCGATCAGGTGGGCACGGTCGTAGGCCAGCCCGGCGTGCGAGCGACCGGGCGTGCTGCCGAACGCCCGGTGGTAGCGGGCAGCGAATCCGGACCCGATGGGGTCGGAGTAGGTCCCGGTCGTGGTCGCCCAGACCACACCGTCGGCGTCGGCTCCGAGGCGCTCACGGAACGCGGGGACCGACGGCGCGTAGATCGAATAGAGCAGGCAGTCGGCGGCCGCCTGCCGCACGGAGCGCACGACAGTGATGTGGTGGTCCAGGAAATAGGAGCCGATGAACACCGCCGCAGGCGAGAGGGCCAGGGCCCGCTCGGTTGCGCGCAGCCAGTCCTGCTGACCGGCAACGGTGATGACCTCCAGGCGCAAGCCCCGCGCGTCGGCCAGTTCCTGCGCGGCAACGGTACCGAAATCGATGAGCTGCCAGGAGCTCTGTTGTATGCACACCAATGTGCCCGAGTGCCGTGGCAGCTGCTTCCGCCGACTCAGGCCATCGACGAAACGGACGAATCCCGGCGCGTAGTGAATATCGCTGGGACAGACCTGCAGCACCCGTGCGTAACGGCCGGGGTCGGCGCCGACCCGGTGTTCCATCACACCGGAGGTGGCCGCGTGCAGGTAGGGGATGCCCGTCGTCGCCGCCTCGTCGTGGGCGACGTCCTGATGCGCGACGTACCCAGATGTCAGGACGTCGACCTCCAGGTCGGCGAGATGCGCGATGGCCCGCCGGGTCGACTCCCGGTCGTCGAGGTCCAGGTCGGCCACCTCGATTTGCACGGTCCTGCCCCGGACGCCGCCCGCGGAGTTGATCTCGGCCTGCGCCAACCGCAGACCCCGCAACATCTCCTGACCGTCGCTGGCGCCCAACCCCGACGAGGGCAGTGCGGCGCCGATGACGAGAGGTCGTCGACGCAGTACCTTCGCCGGGGCCGCCGCGGTGGGATCTGCGGAGAGCACCCGCCCGAGGCGGGTGCGGCGCAGACCCTCACACACGGCAGGCACCGGCACCGCCAGCAACCCCTCGTCGATGGCCTGGGCGGCTGCGGCGGTCCGGGACGGCGCTGCGAGCTTGCGCAGCACGCTGTCGACGTGGGTGGTCACCGTCCGCGGCGAGAGCCGCAGCGCCTGGGCGATCTCGTTGTTGCCCGCGCCCGTGGTCAGGAGGGTGAGGACGTCGAGTTCCCGACGGCTGATGTCATGGGGCAGTGAGCCGGTCAGTTCGCCTGTCAACAAGGCGAACTCAGGACCGACGTCGATTCGGACCGCACACATCGGGCCCGAATATCCGGCTTGCCAATAGAACTGGCTGAATCGGAGGTTCTCGGCCAGTGCCGCGGCGGCGATCTTGCGCAAGTCGTCGGGCACGCTGGTCCACCGGCCGAACTCGGCAAGACCCGCAATTCCACCCGGAAGAACCTGAACGCTGAAGGACCTGCCGTCCCACACATCCGCGCACGGCGGGGGCAGCGTCCGGTGGGCCATGGGCATTCCTGAAGGCGGAAGGGAGGTGTTTCCCCACGATAACGCCGGTTCCAATGGCGCGCACGGGGTGATACCCCGGTAGCGCCCACGCAATCTGACGGTTACCCCCGATACGTAGTTTTGCTGATTACGGGTGCCATGACGCTGCCTACTCTCGGTGCTTCACGAGAAAGGGCACGGTCATGAAACTCGGTGTTTTCGCTCCCACACTCAGCACCGGCTGGGTCATCTCGACCGCATCACCGCAGTACCGGCCCAGTTGGTTCTTGCTGCAGGAGACTGCGCTCAAGGCCGAACACTACGGCTTCGAATTTCTGCTCGCCCCCAACAAGTACAAAGGTATGGGTGGAGTGACGCGGTTCTGGGACTACGCTCTGGACTCGTTCACCACGATGGCCGGCCTCGCCGCGTTGACCCGGCGTATCCAGCTGATCCCGTCCATCTCGCTGCTGTCCGTACCGCCGGTGTACGCGGCGAAACAAGTTGTGACAGTTGCGAGCATGGCCGGACCCGGCCGCTTCGGCGTGAACATCATCACGGGTTGGGAGAAGCCGGAATGGGAGTCGATGGGGCTGTGGCCCGGTGACGAGTATTTCCAGTACCGCTACGACTACGCCGCTGAATACCTGACCATCATGCGTGAGCTGTGGACCACGGGGGAGTCGGACTTCAAGGGCCAGTTCTTCCAGATGAACGATGCCAAGCTCGAGCCGCACTTCGGGGACCAGGTCGACGTCAAGATCGTGTGTGCGGGCCAGTCGGACAAGGGGATGGCGTTCACCGCCGAGTTCGCCGACTACCAGTTCATGGGCGGCAAGCTCGATCCGGTCGAACTGGAGGAGCAGATGGGCCGAGTCCGTACCGCCGGTGAGGTCGCCGGACGACCTGCCGAGGCCTATCCGTTGTATCAGTGCGTGGTGCGCGACAGCGTCGAAGAATGTGAGGACGTCATTGGCAGATGGCGGGAGAAGCAGGATCTGGAGACCGTTGCCACCATGACCGGGCACGCATCGATGGACAGCTCCGCGGACAAGAACTCCCTGCACGCCACCCTCAAGGGAACCGACAACTTCATGTTGTGGGAGGTCATCAAGGGTGATCCGAAGAGCGTCGCCGAACAGATCCGGGCAGTCGCCGGTGTCGACGGGGTGGGCGGGGTGATGTTCACGTTCCAGGACTATCTGACCGACCTGGACCGCTTCGGCACCCAAGTGATGCCACTATTGCAGTGATGAACGGTTTACGCGTTGCCGCAGTGCAGTTCGACCTGCGGCCGGTGGCCGGGTGGACGGAGATCGCCGACCGCGCCGCGACGTACCTCGACGAGGCAGCCGAAGCCGATGTGGTGATGTTCGGTGAATGCATGACGATCGGGTTGGCCGCGACGGTGCCCGGGTGGCAACAGCGGCCCACCCGGGAGGTGTTCGCCCGCGTCGCGGACTTCACCGCGGAATACGAAGCCTTCTTCACCGCACAAGCCGTGGCCAGGCGGCAGACGATTCTCGCCGGAAGCCACCTCGTCCACGGACCCGGCGGGCTTCTCAACGTCGCGCATGTCTTCAGCCCCGACGCAGACGTGCAGCGCCACATCAAGTCCCATCTGTTTCCGGCGGAGTGGGACTACCTCTCAGGTGAGGGTGACGAGGTCACGTGCATCGAGGTCGCCGGCGTCACCTGCGGTGTTCTCGTCTGCTACGAAGCGGAGGTGCCGGAGGTGGCCACCATCTACGGCCGTCTGGGAGCCGAGGTGCTGTTGTGCCCCAGCTACACCTTCACGCCCGCCGGCTATCACCGCGTCCGAAAGACCTTGGCCGCCAGATGTATCGAGAATCAGATGTATGCGGTGCACTGCCCTGTCGTCGGTCCAGGGGCAGGACCGATAGCTCCCGGCCGAGGTTGTGCCTCGGTACTGGGCCCGTGTGAACCGGGACTACCCGATGACGGGGTGATCGCGCTGGGTCCGGAAGATACGGAGGCGGTGCTCACCGCGGAGCTCGATCTGGTGCTGTTACGGGCGCTGCGCGAAAACGGGGTGGCCCCGACGCTACGCGACCGTGCTCGAAAACAGGCTATGTACAAACGGTATTCGACACAACTCGCTTCAGGACCAGGATTCGTCGAGCTCGCCGAGTGAGGCGATCAGCGCGCTGTTGGCGCTGTAGTCCACCGGGCAGGCGATCACGCTCACGGTGTCGTCGTCCAGGGCTGCGCGCAGGGTGGGCAGCAGCTCGCCGGCCGTGTTGATGCGGTACCCCTTGGCGCCGAAGCTCTGCGCGTACGCCACAAAATCAGGATTGGCGAACCGGGTGTCGACGTTGTGGCCGATCTCCAGGTCCATCTTCCAGCTGATCAGTCCGTAGGCGTCGTCCACCCAGACCAGGATCACCATCGGCGTGCCGATCCGCAGCGCGGTCTCGATCTCCTGCGAGTTCATCAGGAAAGACCCGTCGCCGGTGGACACCAGGACCTTGGCCGACGGCCGGGCGATCTTGGCGGCGATACCGCCGGGCACGGTCCACCCCATGGTGGACAGCCCGTTGGAGATCAGGCAGGTGTTCGGTTGGTAGGTGGGGTACAGCCGCGCCATCCACATCTTCAGCGCACCGGTGTCCACCAGCACGATGTCGTCGCGGCCCAGCGCAGCCCGGGTGTCGGCGACAACGCGTGCCGGTGTCAGCGGGAAACTGTCGTCGGCCAGGCCACGGTCGAGTTCCTCGGCCAGCAGACCCCGAATTCGTTCCTGGCCTGACGAATACGGCTGATCCAGGCCCACCGCCCCGGCCAGTTCGTCGAGGCACCGGCCGATATCGGCCTGAAGCCCCACCGCGACGTCGTAGTGCACATCGACCTCGGCCGGGAACCGGTGGATGTGGATGATCTTGGTGGCACCGCTGGGATTGATCCGGATCGGGTCGAACTCCTGGAGTTCGTAGCCGGCAGCGACGATCACGTCGGCCTGGTCGAAGCCGAAGTTCACGTAGTCGTGGCGCATGAAACCCACGGCGCCCAGCGCCAGCGGATGGTCGTCGGGCATCACACCCTTGCCGTGGAAGGTGGTGGCCACCGGCATGCCCAGCCTCTCGGCGAAGCGGCGTACGGCTGCGGCCGCGTCACTGCGGGCGGCGCCGTGCCCGGCCAGCAGTACGGGATTGCGCGCTTCGCGCAGGATCTCGACTGCTCGGGCAATCTGTTCTGCCGAGGGATCATCGGGGCGTGGCACGTTCAGCGGCAGCGGCGCGGCCGCCGCTGGTGCGTCCGCCTCCTCGACGTCCTCGGGGACGGCGAGGTACACAGCGCCGGGGCGTTCGGTCTGGGCGAGTTTGAACGCCTTGCGCACCATCTCCGGCACTGCACCTGGTGTTGCCACCAGCGCCGACCATTTGGTGACCGGTGCGAACATCGACACCAGATCCACGCTCTGGTGAGATTCCTTGTAGTTGCGATTCATCCCCACCTGGGCCGAAAGCGCTAGCACCGGAGTGGAATTGGTGGTGGCATCGGCGACGCCGAGCAGCAGGTTGATGGCGCCGGGGCCCAGCGTCGCCGAGCACACCCCGGCGTTGCCGGTCAGGCGGCCGTACACCTCTGCCATGAACGAAGCACCCTGCTCATGGCGGGTCAGGACGTACTGGATCGTCGACCGTGACAGGGCGTCGACCAGCCGGATGTTCTCTTCCCCCGGGATGCCGAAGACATGCGTGACGCCTTCGTTCTCGAGGCATTCGACGATCAACTCGGCGGTGGTGCGGCTGCTCTCGGACACCCCCCGAGCTAACCACAAGCCCTAGGAGCCCAGCCCGGAGTCGGCGATCATCATCGTGCCGTTCACCGGTTCGACCTCCAACCATCGGGTTTCGGAGCTGGATCTGCCATTGCGCATCACGTAGGTCAGTTGCGCCGAGACGCTGCTGTCATCGCGGGCCGAGATGGAGTCGACGCTTACCGAATCGACAGAGCGCCAGAACTTCTCGTACTCCCGCTGGCCGCCGGTCTGGTCCTGATAGCCGGCAGACAGCATTTGCCACGCGCTGTCGGTGTCTTCCGGCAGAAGCGAGTAGTACTCGGTGACCAGCTCGCTCATGGTGTCGAACGACGAGGCTTGCGTCGTCGCAGTGGTTGTCGTGACGGCGGGTATCGGCGGGATCGTGGTCGGGGCGGCGGTCTGCTCTGGCCCGGACTGCGCGTCGATCAGCAGGGCGGCGAGCACTACCACTGCCACAACCGCGGCGATTGCCAGCGGCCACAGCAACGCCGGCCTCCTGTGCGCCGCTGCCGGGGTGACCGCCGGTGGGGTGACCAGCGCCCGGGTGCCTCGGTGACCATGCTGCAAGTGTGCGCGCAGTGCGTGCACGAAGTCCTCGCAGCGTGGATAGCGGTCGCCGGGGTATTTCGACAGCGCTATGGCGAATGGGACGTCGAGCGCGGCCAGGTCCGGCCGGGTGGCCGCCAACGACGGCGGCGGCGCGGTGAGGTGCTGGCTCATCACCACCGCGGGACTGGGGTCGTCGAACGGGGCGCGCCCGGTAAGCAACTCGAATGTGGTTGCCGCCAAGGAGTATTGGTCGGTGCGGCCATCCAGCGGCTGGTTGCGTAGCTGCTCGGGGGAGGCGTAGTGCACGGTGCCCAATGCCATGTTGGTGCGGGTCAGCTGCGTGGTGTCCGTCATGGAGCGGGCAATGCCGAAGTCTGCCAGCAGGATTCGTCGGCGACCGGCCACGGGGTTGCCCAGCAGGATGTTGCCGGGTTTGACGTCGCGGTGCAGCAGGCCGCGGGCGTGCGCGTAATCCAGGGCCTCGGCGATACCGGTGGCGATCTCGATGACGTCCCCCACCGGCAGTCCGGCCGGGTGATACTCGTGGACCAGCCGACCGGCGTCGGTACCGTCGATGTAGTCCATCGCGATCCACAGCTGACCGCGGTACTCCCCGCGGTCGTGCACACCGACGATGTGTGGGTGGAACAGGGAGGACGCCAGGTCGGCTTCCCGGCTGAACCGGTCCCGGAAGTCGCTGTCGGCCGACATGTGTGCGGGCAGCACTTTCAGCGCGTCCTGCCGGGGCAGACGCGGATGTTGGGCCAGGTAGATCTCGCCCATGCCGCCGGAGCCGATCATCCGAAGAATTCGGTACCCGGCAAACTGCTCACCGCCGGTCAGCGGCATCGACGAGCCCCCAGCAAACCCGTGGTCACGGTGTGCATCGGTTTCCTCCTCCCTGCAGGGTAGCGAGGGCCTCACGGAATGATGACTTGCGTGACGTCCCCCACGTTCGATCCGCCCGCCCGGATCGCCGTGCGCAATGGCTGTCGGTGCCGTGTGCGAGGGTCTTGACTGCCTAGGATCACTAGACCGATTCCACGACAGGAGAACCACCGATGCCACCCCGCGCCGCCCGCTCCCGCCTGGCTGCACCGGCGAAGCGCGGTCTGAGCGTGGTGGTCGGTGGTAGCCAGGCCCCGTTCGCCCTGCACCACGGTGATGCGCGCGACGCCTACGCGACCTGGCCCGCGCCGGACACCATCATCAGTGACGGGGCTTACGGTGTCCGTGGGTTCCACGGCGACACAATCGATTCCGATGGCCTGGTCGGCTGGTACGACGAGCACATCACGGCATGGACGCAGGCGTCGCACCCGGGCACCACACTCTGGTTCTGGGGTACCGAGGTGGGCTGGGCCACGGTGCATGCCGAGCTCAACCGCCGCGGCTGGGACTACGTGCAGACCATCGTCTGGGACAAGGGCCTGTCGCACATCGCGGGCAACGTCAACGGCAAGACCATCCGGCAGTACCCCGTGG
The DNA here is from genome assembly GCF_001984215.1 of Mycobacterium sp. MS1601. Taxonomy (NCBI): domain Bacteria; kingdom Bacillati; phylum Actinomycetota; class Actinomycetes; order Mycobacteriales; family Mycobacteriaceae; genus Mycobacterium; species Mycobacterium sp. MS1601. Next base: position 2,376,825 of record NZ_CP019420.1, on the reverse strand, counting down.
TCACCGAGGTGTGCGCGCTGTACCAGCGGCGGTTCGAGGTCCCTGTGGAGGACGGCGAGGTGCTGGGAATGCAGGACTGGCTGCGCCACGAGTGGGTGCGCTCCGGCCTGCCGCTGTACCTGTCCAACGAAGCCTGCGGGGTCCGCAACGCCGCCACCCGCAAGTACCTCACCCGGGACTGGCTCTGGTACTTCCCGCCGGGGCAGATGGTCGAGCGGATGGCCGCCTACTGCAACCAGCACGGTTTCGAATCGGGTCGGCCCTACTTCTCCCTGGACGGCGTGTCGTCGGTGACGGCCGAGCAGTGGGACGCCATGCGCTACCCGTGGACGCACACCCACGGTCTGACCAATGTGTGGCGCCGCGGACCCCTACACGACGGTGAGCGACTCAAGGGGTCCATGCGCCGCTCCGCGCCCCGGGTCTACAAACCCACCCAGGCGTCGTCGGTGCATCTGAACCAGAAGCCGCTGGAGTTCATGGAACGCCTGGTGCATGCCGTCACCCGTGAGGGCGACGTGGTGTGGGAACCGTTCGGCGGTCTGGCGTCGGGATCGGTGGCAGCCGTGGCGCTGGGACGCAGAGCATTTGTGGCCGAACGTGATCCGCACTTCGCCGAGATCGCCTATGAGCGGCTGTCCGACGCGGTGGCCAACCGGCACATCGCCGCCGAAACCGAGACCATCGAGACCGGCGAATGACGCTCTTCGGCGGCTACGTCGCACCAACCCCGCCGGTACGCGAGGAGCCGGACCCGGCGACACCACGCGGCGCGCTGGTCGGCGATGTCCGTGACGCGCTGGCGGCGCTGCCGGTGCACTTCAGCTCGCAGACCTTCATCGAAGGACTGGAGGCCGGCGATCTGTTCTCCCTGAACTCGATGCTGGGCGGCAGCATCGAGATCCAGGTGGTGGAGACGCTGAACCGGCTGCGGGCGGTGTGGGATCCCGACGGGGCGTGGGCGGAGTACAAGTTCGTCCGATCGGCGCAGACGTTCCCCGACGTCCGCTTGGTCACCAACAACGCCACGTTGATCGATGCGGGCCACGGGGTGGCGATGGGTATCGAGCTCAAGGGCTGGTACCTGCTCAGCCGCGAGGCCGAACCGTCGTTTCGTTACGCGGTCAACCGCGAGGTGTGCGATGTGCACGACCTGCTGGTGGTGGTGCCCTGGCATCTGAAGAATGTGCTCTCCGGGCATCCGGTGGTCTACCGACCGTTCGTCGAGTCCGCCCGGTACTCCGCCGATATGCGCAACCACTACTGGTCGGTGGGCCGACGCGCCAAGGACGCGCTGAGCGGGCACGAGAAGAGCGACGACTACTACGCCGTCAACCCACCGCCTGACCCGCGGCCGTACCCGCTGCCGAAGACCAACATCACCGACAAGGCCAAACAGGATTCCGGCGGCAACTTCGGGCGGGTGGCGCGCGCCGAGGGCCTGATCGACAGCTACGTCACCGAGATCCTCTCCGAGCGGGTGGCCGGCATCGAGGCCGGGCACTGGGTCCGCTTCTTCAAGACCTATGCCGAGTCCGCTGAGCGAGAAGAGCTGAACGCCAAGATCATTCGGCAGATCGCCCGTTACCGCCAGACTCAGCGGCTGGACACCGACGAGCTGGAGTCGCTGCTGCGCGAATGGGTGAACCGGCTGCCGGACTACTGAGTCCGGTGTGGGCGATTCTGAAAGCGTCGGATTCAGAACGCCGATCAACTGAACTGCCGGGGCAAGAGTAGCCCGGACCGGAACGTACCAAAAGCAGACCATAACTGTTACTGGTGCGTTACGGATGTGTCGACGGTCGGAAACAGCGCACCAATTGACTGTGCAGTGCCCGCCGCGTGACCATCACCTCCCGCGGGCTCCCCATCGAGCAACAGGAAAGGCCACGACGCCCCATGGCACTCCCTTCCACCTCGCCGCTGGCAGGTGATTCCGCAACGTCAAATGCGACCGACCTCCATCGTGGACTCGGTGTCACTGCGATCGTGTTCATGGTCGTCGCGATGGCCGCGCCGCTGGCCGTTGTCGCAGCCAACGTCCCCATTGTCATCAGCGTGAGCGAAACACCTTCGGCACCACTATATTTCGCTGCAGCCACCGTCATTCTGGGTTTGTTCTCGGTGGGATTCACCCGCATGAGCAGGCACGTGCGCAATGCCGGCGCGTTCTACGCCTATATACAGGCCGGACTGGGGCGGATCGTCGGGACCGGATCGGCGACCATCGCGCTGGTGTCCTACGTCCTGTTGTTCGTCGGAGTCAACACCTACGTCGGCGTGGCTACGTCAAATGTGCTGCAGCGCTACGGTGTACCCGCCACACCATGGTGGTTGTGGTCGCTGGTCTCACTGGCTGTCGTCGGCTATCTCGGCTATCGCGACATCGAACTGTCGAGTCGGGTTCTCGGTGTGGTGCTGATTCTCGAGACGGTGACAATCGTGGCACTTGATATCGGGATCCTGTTCCGCGGAGGCGCCGACGGCCTGTCCATGCAGTCCTGGTCGGTGGCCGAGCTCGGCGCCGGAACGCCCTCTCTCGGCCTGATGTTTGCGTTCTTCTCCTTCATCGGATTCGAAGCGACAGCGGTGTTCCGCAACGAGGCACGCGATCCCGACAAGACGATTCCCCGGGCCACCTACGTTGCCGTGATCTCGATCGGTGTGCTCTACAGCGTGTCTGCCTGGCTGGTCGTCTCGGCGGTGGGCACTTCGCAGGCACTCGACGCCGCCACCGCCGATCCCGAGAACATGGTGCTCAACCTGGCCACGTCCTACGTGGCGCCGGTTCTGCACGACGTGATGCAGGTGCTGCTGGCCACTAGCTTCTTCGCTTGCGCGCTCACCATCCACAATGTGATCTCGCGCTATGCCTTCACCCTCGGCGGCAAGCGCGTTCTGCCACACCGTCTCGGCCGTGTGCACAATACGCACGGATCGCCGTCGACGGCTTCGATCGTGGTCTCGGTTGTCACCGGCGGTATCCTGCTGGCCGTCATGGTCGCGCGGCTGGATCCCATCGCGGAGATTTACACCTGGTTCTCCGGAATGGCAACCTTCGGCCTCGTCATCTTGATGACCATGACCAGTGCGGCAGTCATCGTCTACTTCCGCCGCACGCCGTCCTCGGCCACGATGTGGCATGCGCTCATCGCACCGGCACTGGCGTTCGTCGGGCTCGGCTCAGTCCTGATACTGGTCCTGGTCAATTTGCCGATGCTGGTGGGCACCGAAACCGCGGCGACCGTCGTGCGGATCGGCATGGGCGCGAGCTTCGTCGCGGGCGTCGTCATCGCGCTGTTACTGAAAGCCAAATCGCCCGAAACCTATCGGGCACTGTCGGACTAGCTCCACAGCGGCCCTGTTGTGCCGCGACAAAGGTTGTCCGGCGCGAATTCACCTCATCATCGAAGGAACCCATCGTGCAATACCCCGTTTCCCGCTTCGGCTACTCCAGCAAGGCAGAAGTGCTTCGCGATGCCGCGAAATACTGGAATCCCCACAAGACCCAGTTCTGGATCGACGAGGAGATTCCGCTGGTGATCGGCGACCGAGAAGGCTACCTCCTCACCGACATCGACGGACATCAACTGGTGGACGTTCACCTCAACGGTGGGACATACAACGTCGGGCACCGCAATCCGCGGGTGATCGCCGCTCTGACCGAGGCGATGAGTTTTGCTGATGTCGGCAATCACCACTTTCCGGCGGTGGCGCGCACGGCATTGGCACGCGAACTGGTGCAGCGCACACCGGGGGCGGCGAAGGTGGTCTTCGGATCGAGCGGAGGCGAAACCATCGACGTGGCCATCAAGAGTGCCCGCTGGGCGACTGGGCGCCGCAAGATCGTGTCCATTGTCAAGGCGTTCCACGGGCACACGGGGCTGGCTGTCGGGACGGGCGACCAGCGCTTTGCCGCACGCTTCCATGCCGATCGGCCGGACGAGTTTGTCCAGGTTCCTTTCAACGACATTGCCGCCATGCGTACCGCCCTGGAGACAGGCGATGTCGCCGCCGTCATCATGGAAACCATCCCGGCGACTTACGGTTTCCCGATGCCGGAACCAGGCTACCTGGCGGCCGTGGCAGCAGCCGCCCGGAAGAACGGGGCGTTGTACATCGCCGACGAGGTACAGACCGGACTGGGGCGGACCGGGACGTTGTGGGCCATCGAGCAGGAGGGCGTCACCCCGGATATTCTGGTGACCGGCAAAGGTCTGGGCGGTGGGGTGTACCCGGTAAGTGCGGCGCTTCTGAGCGAGGCGGCGGCCGGATGGCTCAGCGAGGACGGCTTTGCGCATATGGGGACCTTCGGTGGTTCCGAACTGGGCAGCGTCGTCGCGCTCGAGGTGCTTGACATCGTCACCGCCCCCGAAACCGTCGAGCACGTACGACAACTCAGCGAGTTCTTCGCGGCCGGCCTGACGCGGCTGCAGAAGCAGTATCCCCACGAGTTCGTCGGTATTCGGCAGAAGGGCCTTGTCATCGGCCTGGAATTTGCCGACGACCTGCGCGCGCAACCGGTGATGCGCCAGCTCTACAAACACGGTGTGTGGGCCATTTTCTCCACGCTCGACCCACGGGTACTGCAGTTCAAACCGGGGCTGCTGCTCGATCTGGCCACCGCCGATCAGGTTCTGGCGGCACTGGACACGGCGTTGGCGCACCTCACCGTCCGGGTGTGAAAGGAATCGAGATGAACGAGTGGGCCGCAAGTATCGACGAAGCCCTGGCCGGTTATCGGTTGAGCGCGCCCGTGCGCGCCACCAGCCTGGTGTCGTTGAGTGAAAATGCCACCTACGTCGTGGATCTGGCCGACGACAGCACCGTAGTGGTTCGCCTGCACCGGCCGGGCTTTCGGTCACCGCGGGAGATTCGCAGCGAGCTGTCCTGGATCACGGCGCTGAGGTGTGAGGACGTGGTGCGGACCCCGGCGATCATCCCCGACGGTGTCGGCCAAAACCTGCACCAGTTCACCGTGCAAGGGCAGGACCGATACGCGGTGATGTTCGAGTTCGTGGAGGGCAGTTCGCCGACGATCGACGACGACGCGGCGCTCATCGACAACTTCGCGAACATCGGGGCGATCAGCCGCCAACTCCACAACCACGTCCGAACCTGGAGTGCACCGCAGGATTTCACCCGGGTGACCTGGTCGCCGGAGTACATCCTGGGCCTCAAAAACCCTTCGTGGGAGCCGTGGCGGCTGAACCCGGAGGTCACCCGGCAGACTGCTGAGCGCCTGGAGGAGGTCGAGGCGCATGCGCTGGTCACCCTGCATCGTTATCGGATGCGTCATCCGGACCGCTTCGGGCTGATCCACACCGACCTGCGCACAACCAATTTGATTGTGCATCAAGGCCATACAACGATCCTGGACTTTGATGACTGCGGTTTCGGCTTCCCGATGTGGGACCTCGCTGGAGCATTGTCGTTCATCGAGGCCGAGCCGGTGGTGCCCCACCTCGTGGCAGCGTGGCTGAGGGGCTACGGTGGTGTGGATGCTGATGATCTGGCAACGATCCCCGCACTGATCATCATGCGCCGCCTACAACTCGTCGGGTGGATGAACACCCGCCAGGGGACTCCGGAACACGAGCAGATGGTTGGGGTGTATGTCCCAGAGACCGAACGTATCGGGGCCGACTTCCTCCGTGGAACGTACGCACTCACCGACGCCGGAGTGCGGCTGCGCCCAGCGGTCATCTGAGCCTGGCGCACCGGGCCAACTGCGGCGCGGAGGGAAACTGGTGGCAGATGTGCAGGCGCACATTCTGGCGCTCATAGAAAGCGGTCATGTCCTGCACGGTGGGCGGTTGCCCAGCGAACGTGAGTTGGCCTGCCAACTCGCGGTGTCGCGGTGGTCCGTCCGCGCCGCACTGGATGCACTGGTGGCCGGTGGGCAGGTCCGGCGTGAACCCGGCCGCGGCGGCGGCACGTTTGCCACCACACCGAATACCAACTGGCCAATGGTCGCGGACGCGTTCGAGCATCGCTACGGCCGCCGGGTCAACCGCGCCTCCGGTGGGATCGATACGACGACCTTGAGCTTGCCCGCCCTGCTCAAGGCTCAAGGCTTCACCGTGGACACCCGCGACGTGGCGCTGACGCCGGTTCGGGCCAACGCGGGGATCGCCTCGCGGCTCGGCATCGACCGCGGTGCTGCGGTGCTGCGTATAGATCGCATCCGGGTGGCCGACGGCCAGCCCGTCAGCGCGGAAACCATGTGGCTACACCAGCAGCGGTTCCCCGATCTAACGGTGCAGGACGCACACGGCTCGCTCTGGGACCTGTTCGTCGAACGTTACGGCATCCGCTTCGGCCCGATCACAGAGGAGATAGACATCAGACTCGCCGATCGGGACTACGCGCGCCGGCTGGAGATTTCAGCGGGGCAACCGCTGCTGCGGATCACCCGCCTGGCGCGCGATCATCATGGAGTGCCTGTCGAATACTCCGTCGATCACTTTCGTGGTGAGAACGTACGTCTGGTGGTCGCGACCAACATTGGCTCGTGACTGTGGGGTCAGCCCGGTTCAGGCCCGGTGGCCACCGGCCGCGAAGGATCATTCGACCACTCCGACCACGAGCCAGGAAACAGCGTCGCATCGATACCGGCAATGGCCAGCGCGGCGATCTGATGCGTGGCAGTCACCCCGGACCCGCAGTAGACCACCGGCGCGGCACCGACAGAAGTGAAGCGGGCCCGCAGGTCGGCGGCGGACTGGAAAGTGCCGTCGGCAGTGAGGTTCTCGGTGGTGGGCAGCGAGAGCGCACCCGGGATGTGGCCGGCTTTCGGATCCAGAGGCTCTTCGTCCCCGCGGTAGCGGGCGGCGGCGCGCGCATCGAGCAGCATCTGATCGCCGGCGGCCACCTGGTCGGCGGTGACAGTGGGCAACCCGTCCAGGTCGGCGATCAGCACGTTGCCCGGCGTGGCACTCACTTCGCCGGTGGCCGTGGGCAATCCAGCACGTTGCCAGGACGCCCAGCCGCCGTCGAGCAGCAGCACATCGGAGATACCACCGGCGCGCAGCAGCCACCAGGCCCGCGCGGCCGCCTGCCCGCCCCAGTCGTCGTAGACCACCACGGTGTCACCGGTGTTCACCCCCAGCGGCGGGCGGCGTCCTGCAGTGCGCAGGGGGTGGGCAGCGGATGGCGGCCACGGCCGGTCACCGAGTGATCGGACAGTTCGGTGTCCAGGTTCACGAACACCGCACCGGGGATGTGCCCGGCCAGGTAGTCGTCGTGGCCGTCGGGCGCCATCACCTTCCAACGGACGTCGAGTACGCGGACGTCCGAAAGACGTTCGGCTAGTTCGGTTACCGAGATCAGGATCGGCATGGTTGCCTCCTAGGCGGTGCCGGTGCGGGGTGAGAAGGCCTCCGGTGGCTGTGCCAGCGCGACCGCGACAGCCGTGCCGATGGGTCCGTTCACGTCGAACACGGTGGCGGTGCCCGTCGCGATACCCGCGGTGCTGTGCTGGCTCATGGCGGCCAGTCCGATGTACTTGCCCTCGGGGAGCCGACTCAGGGTCAGCGTGTAATCGGCATTGATGTGCCGCAGTCCGGCTGTGCCCCAGTGCGTCAGGGCGCTGGTGACCTCACCGCACATCACCGCGTGGGTGAACGGGGTGATGTCGTGATCGGCGACAAGCGGCCGGACTTGCCGGATCCAGGCGCGTTTCTGGCGATCGGCCTGCTGCCACTCTTCGACCCCGAGGCCGGGTTCGCCGGTCTCGGGGTTGGTGCCGTAGGCCCACAGGAACATCGGGGACCCCGGCGGCAGCTGGTCGGGTTCCACAGGCGGTGGCGGCATCGCCAACGGTGCCGACCACACCTGCGCGTCCGGTTCCTCGGTGCGTCGCAGGAACACCGCGCTGGCGCGGGAGACCACGGTGTCGCGTTGGATCAGCGCCACGTCGGCGACCTTGATCCGCTTGCCCTCACGCTGCACCGTCGTCTGCACCCGCACCGGCTCCATGAACGTCGGCCGCAACAGGTCCACCGTCAGCCGGGCCGGCAGGAAGTCGGGGTCACCCGCGTCGCGCTCCACCGCCCAGCCCAGCAGGCCACTGACCAGTTGGCCTCCGATGGTGGGACCCCAGGGGCCCTGAGCTGCCGCGGTCGGGACGAACACGTCACCGTCGGTGGTGAAGAAGGCGTCAGTCACCATCGACACGATAGGACACGTCCTGTCAGACCTGGCCCCGCAGCTCCCGTTTGAGCAGCTTGCCGCTCTGGTTGCGGGGCAGCGAATCCATGAAAACCACCCGCTTGGGCACCTTGAACGACGCCAGAGCGGGCCGCACGTGCTCGATGATCGATTCGGGCTCGACCTCGCCGGCGTCCTCACGCAGCACCACCACAGCGGTGACCGCTTCGATCCACTTGTCGTGTGGGGTGCCGATCACCGCCACCTCGGCGACTCCGGCGTGGGTGTACACCGCATCCTCGATCTCCCGGGACGCCACCAGGATTCCGCCCGTGTTGATGACGTCCTTGATGCGGTCGACGATCGTGAGGTAGCCCTGCTCGTCGCGGGTGGCCAGATCTCCTGAGTGAAACCAGCCGTCGCGGAACGCCTCGGCCGTCGCGTCGGGGTTGTCCCAGTATCCGCGGCACAGCTGCGGCGATCGGTACAGCACCTCGCCGGGTTGCCCCGGGGGTACGTCGGCGCCGTGTTCGTCGACCACCCGCGCCTCGACGAACAACACGGGTGTACCGCACGACGCTGGTCGGTCCTCGTGCTCCTCGGGCCGTAGCACGGTAGCCAGCGGACCGATCTCGGATTGGCCGAAGCAGTTGTAGAACCCGATGTCCGGGTAGCGGGAGCGCAACCGCTCGAGCACCGTGACCGGCATGGTGGATGCCCCGTACTGTGCCTTGGTCAAAGACGACAGGTCGTAGCGGTCCAGGTCGTCGCGATTGGCCAGCGGCACCCACACTGTCGGCGCCAGGAACAGTGAACCGATGCGCTCGGCTTCGACGCAGCGCAGAATCTCCGGGATATCGGGCTTCTCGATCAGATGCACGGTGGCGCCCACCGCCAGATACGGCAGCATGAAGACGTGCATACCCGCCGAGTGGTACAGCGGCATCGCGATCAGCGGGTTGTCATCGGAGGCGAAATCGAGTGCGTGCAAACAGGACATGTACTCATAGACCAGTGCCTCGTGCGTCATCATGGCGCCCTTGGGTCGTGACGTGGTGCCCGAGGTGTACAGCAATTGCACCAGGTCCTGGCCATCGGCGATGGCCGCGATCTCGGGTAGGGCACCGGAAGCTGCGACCTCCACCAGTGAATCCGGCTGATCGCGCAGGGTGATCATGTGTTCGACATCCGACGCAGCCGAGACATCCTGGCGCAGCGCGGGATCCACCAGGACGGCGCGCGCACCGGACTGTGACAGAGGATAGGCCAGCTCGTCGTTCTTGAGCGCGTAGTTGATGGGCACGTGAATCAAACCCGCACGCGCACAGGCCAGGAACCCGATGACGTAGGCGTCGGAGTTCTGGCCGTAGGCCGCCACCCGGTCACCGGGCCGCAAGCCGAGCGCAAGCAGGTGGCCGGCGGCGCGGGTCACGCTGTCATCGAGGTCGCGGTAGGTCCAGGCGCGGTCGGAGAACCGCAGTGCGGTGCGGGTCGGGGTCCGTGCGGCAGAGCGGCGCAGTACGCCGTCGACGGTGTGACGCCGCGACATCGTGATCGGAGTTTCGGTGCTCACCACCGCCACCATAGTCAGGCGATGCCGAAGTCCTTGATCTTGCGGTAGATGGTGGCCCGAGACATCCCCAGCGCCTCGGCGGCCTCGGCCTTGCTGCCGCCGTTTTCACTCAAGCTGCGCACGATGGCGTCACGCTCCAGCGATTCCAACTGCGTGAGCTTGCGCCGGGTCAGCGAACGGCAGGCGGCGGGCAGCTTGTCCACACCGATGATGCCGGAGCGCTGCCTGGCGACGGTCGCCGCGAGCACGCTGCGCAGCTGGGCCACGTTCCCGGGCCATGCCAGCTTGCTGAGCTGGCGCATGGCCGCGCTGTCCATCCGCACGTCGGCGCCGCGGGTCAGTTCACTCAGCAGCATCGGCACCAGTTCGTCGAGGTCCTCGATGCGGTGTCGCAACGCGGGGACGGTGACGGTGTGGGTGAAAAACGGCAGCACCAGCAGGTCCACCAGCGGGGAGCGTCGCTCGGTGCCCATGGTGGCCGCGATCCAACCGCGGCCGGCGCAGGACTGCATGGCCGCCGCCAGCGGCTCGAGCGCGGTATCGGGCAACTCGTCGACATTGGCGAGCACCACCGCAAAATCGTCGGAGTCGGTCTCCGCCTCGAATTCGGTGACCAGCTGCTCACCGCTGCCGAAGGACTCGGGGCGCAGGATCCGCACCGTCCGCTCCGGGGTGACGAACTGGGCAACCGACTGGCCCAACCGGGTGCGCCCGGTTCCGGTCTCGCCCTCGATGACCACCCAGTCTCGGTCGCGGTAACAGCGTTCGACCTGCTGGCAGCTGCGGCGCCAGGAACTGCTGCGACCGGCCAATCGCGGGATGTGCTGCACCGAGCCGTGCGTCGGGAACCGCTCTGCCATGTGCAGCGCGACGTGGAAGACCACGCTGTCACTGCGGATGCGCGCGGAAATCCGTTCTGCTGCCGACAGTTTCATGGTGGTGCCACTGGGCAGTGTCGCCACGGCGGTGGTCTTCAACGACGTGCGGGCCATCTCAGCGGCGTGATCGAGCAGCGCCGTCTGATCAGCGGAGTCCAGCGCCTGTCGCAAATACGGGTTCATCAGCACCACGTCACCGCCGATGGCCAGCACGCCGGCCGGATACCGGCGGGTCTGCTTCAGGTAGGCATCCAGCAGAGCGGTCTCGGTCTCGTTGTTCATCGCGCTGATGCGGTCCTCGATCTGACTTCCCGCGCTCTTGGCGAGCACGAACAGCAGTGGGTCGGCATTGCGCGCCCAACACGTCAGATCCACCACGCCCAGGATGCGACGGGTGAGGGGATCGCGGATCGGCGATCCCGCGCATGCCAGCCGGCCCAGCGTCCCGACGTAGTGTTCGCTGCCGCGGATGAACACGGGCTGCCCGGTCTCCAGCGTCGTGCCGATGCCGTTGGTTCCCGCGAACTCCTCGGCGTAGCTGTAACCGCGCGCCAGCCGCACGTCGTCCAACGTCTGCTCGATCCGTGGATCAGCGGCGATCCGGTCGAGCACCAGACCGTCGGCCGACGTCAGCACCACACTGACAGCCTGGGAGGACAGGTCCTCGGCGATGCGACGGAGCACCGGCGCGGCGGCGTGGGTCAGGGGAGTGTCGGTGTCGGGGTCGCAGACATAGGGGAGTTCCACCCGGTCGGGATGGATCTGCAGGTCACGGGAGCGACGCCAGGAGTTGAGCACACCGGGCGCGACGGCGTCGGTGTTGAGTGCGCCCGCGGTCAGGAACTGTTCCCGGGCCCGCCGGGTGCCGACCGCGACGTCGACGTTGTTGACCATGGTGGCTGTACCTCGGTCCTGAAGGGCTGCAACGCCGACCCTAGGGGGGCGGACTGGTCTCGGCGTCTCAATTTGAGAATAACCGGACCGGCGCGGTCGGTGTGAGCTGTGTCTCAGAGTGAGACGGCTGTGTGGTGCGCCACAGGGTTGTATCGGTCCCGTCGCCGGCACCCAGCCGGCTTGCAGCCCAGGAGGCACACGTTGAGTAGGCAAAGCCTGACCAAGGCGCACGCAAAGATCACCGAGCTGTCGTGGGAACCGACATTCGCGACGCCGGCCACCCGCTTCGGCACCGACTACACCTTCGAGAAAGCCCCGAAGAAGGATCCGCTCAAGCAGATCATGCGCTCTTACTTCCCGATGGAGGAGGAGAAGGACAACCGCGTCTACGGCGCCATGGACGGCGCAATCCGCGGCAACATGTTCCGGCAGGTGCAGCAGCGCTGGCTGGAATGGCAGAAGCTGTTCCTGTCCATCATCCCGTTTCCCGAGATCTCGGCGGCCCGCGCCATGCCCATGGCCATCGACGCCGTGCCCAATCCGGAGATCCACAACGGACTGGCCGTCCAGATGATCGACGAGGTTCGGCACTCGACCATCCAGATGAACCTCAAAAAGCTCTACATGAACAACTACATCGACCCGGCTGGGTTCGACATCACCGAGAAGGCGTTCGCCAACAACTACGCCGGCACCATCGGCCGCCAGTTCGGCGAAGGTTTCATCACCGGCGACGCCATCACCGCTGCCAACATCTACCTGACGGTGGTTGCCGAAACCGCCTTCACCAACACCCTTTTTGTCGCGATGCCCGACGAAGCCGCCGCCAACGGCGACTACCTGCTGCCCACGGTGTTCCACTCGGTGCAGTCCGATGAGTCCCGGCACATCTCCAACGGCTACTCGATCCTGTTGATGGCGCTGGCCGACGAGCGCAACCGGCCCCTGCTGGAGCGCGACCTGCGCTACGCGTGGTGGAACAACCACTGCGTCGTCGACGCCGCCATCGGCACCTTCATCGAGTACGGCACCAAAGACCGTCGCAAGGACCGCGAGAGCTACGCCGAGATGTGGCGGCGCTGGATCTACGACGACTACTACCGCAGTTATCTTCTGCCGCTGGAGAAGTACGGCTTGACCATCCCGCACGACCTGGTCGAGGAAGCGTGGAAGCGCATCGTCGACAAGCACTACGTCCACGAGGTTGCGCGCTTCTTCGCCACCGGCTGGCCGGTCAACTACTGGCGCATCGATGCCATGACCGACAAGGACTTCGAGTGGTTCGAGGAGAAGTACCCCGGCTGGTACAGCAAGTTCGGCCGCTGGTGGGAGGACTACAACCGGCTGGCCTACCCGGGGCGTAACAAGCCGATCGCCTTCGAGGAGGTGGGCTACCAGTATCCGCACCGCTGCTGGACCTGCATGGTGCCGGCGCTGGTCCGCGAGGACATGGTGGTCGAGAAGGTCGACGACCAGTGGCGCACCTACTGCTCGGAGACCTGCTACTGGACCGATGCGGTGGCCTTCCGCGGTGAGTACGAGGGCCGGCCGACGCCGAACATGGGACGGCTCACCGGTTTCCGCGAGTGGGAGACGCTGCACCACGGCAAGGACCTCGCCGACATCGTCTCTGATCTCGGTTACGTCCGTGATGACGGTAAGACCCTGATCCCACAGCCGCACCTGGATCTCGATCCGAAGAAGATGTGGACGCTCGACGACGTGCGCGGCAACGTGTTCAACAGCCCCAATGTGTTGCTCAACGAGATGAGCGACGCCGACCGGGTCGCCCACGTCGCCGCCTACCGAGCCGGCTAGTTGCGATTTCGGCGTGATTCCAACCGCTCAGCGGTCGGAATCACGCCGAAATCCCCAAAAGGAGAGACATGGCTGACGTTCACCGCATCAACTTCGAACCCGTCGACATCGAGATGGAGGTACGCGAAGACGAGAACATCCTCGACGCGGCCTTCCGCCAGGGCATCCACCTGATGCACGGCTGCCGGGAGGGCCGTTGCTCGGCCTGCAAGTCGTTCGTGCTCGACGGCGAGGTGCAGATGGCCGGGCACTCGACATTCGCCTGCAACGACGCCGAGGTGGACGAAGGCTACGTGTTGCTGTGCCGCACCCACGCCTACAGCGACGCCACCATCGAACTGCTGAATTTCGACGAGGACGAACTACTCGGCGGGGTGCCCATCCAGGATGTCCGCACGCGGATCACGGCTCTGGACACGATGACTCGCGACATCGTGTCGCTGCAACTGGAAGTGGTGGAGCCGGTCGGGTTCGAGTTCAAACCCGGGCAGTACGCCGACGTCCACATCCCGGGCACCGATGAACACCGGTCGTTCTCGATGGCCACCACCGGGTCCACCCCGGGACGCGTGGAGTTCCTGATCAAGAAGTACCCGGGCGGCAAGTTCGCGGGTCTGCTGGAGAACAGTCTGGCGGTGGGGGACGAGATCAACCTGACCGGGCCCTACGGTTCGTTCACGTTGAAAGACGGCCACGTGCTGCCGGTGGTGTGTGTCGGCGGTGGGGCGGGGATGGCGCCCATCCTGTCACTGCTGCGGCACATGAGCGAGACCCAATCCACCCGACCGGTCCGATTCTATTACGGAGCACGAACTTTCGCGGATCTGTTCTATCTCGACGAGATCGAACGCCTGGGTGCCACGCTGGCCGACTTCACCTTCACAGCGTGCCTGTCGGAATCGGTGGACGGTGTCCCCGAAGGTGTCCGGGTGCAGCCCGGCAACGTCACCGACGTGGTGTCCGCCCAGGAACCCGGCCTGGTGAAAACCGAGGTGTACCTGTGCGGCCCGCCGCCCATGGTGGACGCCGCCCTGGCGCTGCTCGAATCCGAATCCGTGCCCAACGACCAAGTGTTCTACGACAAATTCACCAGCCCAGCATTCGACTGAAAGGCCAACGATGTCAGCTCCAGCGAAGCACAGATCCTTCCCCAAGATCGAGTTCACCGACTCCGAAGCCGGCGCAAGCGAGTTCCCCAGCTCCAAGAGCCGTGCCTACTCGTACTACAAGCCAGCCAAGCTGCGGGCCACCATGTACGAAGACGTCACCGTCGACGTCCAGCCCGACCCCGAGCGCCACCTGTCCCAAGGCTGGATCTACGGCTTCGGCGACGGCCCCGGCGGCTACCCACAGGAGTGGACGGCGGCCAAGTCGTCGAACTGGCACGCCTTCCTGGACCCGAACGAGGAGTGGGACCAGACCATCTACCGCAACAACTCCGCGGTGGTGCGCCAAGTCGAGCTGTGCCTGAAGAACGCCAAACGCGCCCGGGCCTACGACAGCTGGAACTCGGCGTGGCTGCGCTTCCTGGCCAACAACCTGGGTGCCTGGATGCACGCCGAAAACGGGCTGGCGCTGCATGTGTTCACCTCCATCCAGCGCTCGGGGCCCACCAACATGATCAACACCGCCGTGGCCGTCAACGCCGCCCACAAGATGCGCTTCGCCCAGGACCTGGCGCTGTTCAACCTCGACCTGTCCGAGGAGGTCGGCGAGGGGTTCGACGGAGCCGCCCACAAGCAGGTCTGGCAGTCCGCACCGGAATGGCAGCCCACCCGTGAAGTGGTGGAACGCCTGACGGCGGTGGGTGACTGGTGTGAGCTGTTGTTCGCCACCAACATCGTCTTCGAGCAACTGGTGGGTTCGCTGTTCCGCAGCGAACTCGTGATGCAGATCGCCGCGCGCAACGGCGATTACATCACCCCCACCATCGTCGGCACCGGCGAGCACGACTATGACCGGGACCTGGCCTACACCCGCAACCTGTTCCGCATCCTGTCTCGCGACGAGCAGCACGGCGAATCCAACAAGGCGCTGTTCGGTCAGTGGCTGGACGTCTGGGTGCCGCGCTGCCTGGACGCGGCCCGAGCCCTGCAGCCGCTGTGGAGCCAGCCGGCCGAGAAGGCCGTCACTTTCGCCGACAGCCTGGCTGCCGCCGAAGACAAGTTCGCCTCCCTACTGGAATCCATCGAGCTCAAGGAGCAGGCCAAGTGACCATGCAATTCGGATCAGCCACCGAGTTCTCCAACAAGTGCGGCGTCACCCTGATGAACACTCCCATCGGGCGCGTGGTCGCCGACGTGATGGGCGCCAAGGACGGGGTGGAACTCACCGAGTACCCGTCGATGATCCGGGTGGACGGCACCAAGCTCATCGAATTCGACTACGCCGAGCTGACCGACGCACTGGGTCAGGACTTCGACGGGTCGATCTTCGAGGAGATCAGTTCCACCCACTATGGCCGCATGGTGCACCTCGACGACAAGACCATGCTGTTCGCCAGCCCCGAGGACGCGGCCGAGTACATCGGCTTCGATCTGACTGCCCAATCATGAAGGCGCTGGTGTTCAACAAGCCCGGCTCGATGTCGTGGACGGAGGTACCGGACCCGGAGCTACGGGATCCCACCGACGTCGTGGTCCGCGTCGACACGACCACCATCTGCGGTACCGATCTGCACATCCTCAAGGGTGACGTCCCGGCGGTCACCGCGGGGCGCGTGCTCGGTCATGAGGCGGTCGGCACCGTCACCGAAATCGGAACAGCGGTGACGGATCTCGAGGTGGGCGACCGGGTGCTGGTGCCGGCCATCACCTCGTGCGGCAAATGTGAGCCCTGCAAGGTCGGGATGCCCTCGCACTGCGCGTCGGTGGGAGGGATCGGCTGGATCTTCGGCCACCTGATCGACGGCACGCAGGCCGAGTATGTGCGAGTCCCGTTCGCCGAGACCAGTGTGCACAAACTGCCGGAGGCCGTCACGAACGAAGAGGCGATCTTCCTGGCCGATATCCTGCCCACAGGCTTCGAGATCGGTGTCCAGAACGGGGCAGTTCGCCCCGGTGACTCCGTAGTGGTGGTGGGTGCCGGACCTGTCGGGTTGTCGGCGATCAGGACGGCCGCATTACACGGCGCCGCAACGGTTATCGCGGTGGATCTGTCGGAGTCGCGCCTCAAACGCTCAATCGCGTTCGGCGCCGACGAGACCATCAACAGCGGCCGTGAAGACGTCCGCGCACGCATCCTGGAGCTCACCGAAGGCCGAGGCGCCAACGTCGCGATCGAAGCGGTCGGGATTCCCGAGACCTTCGACCTGTGCACCACGGTGGTCCGTCCCGGTGGACGGGTGGCCAACGTCGGTGTGCACGGCAAGCCGGTCACGCTGCACCTCGAAGAACTGTGGATCAGCAACATCACTGTGAGCACCGGTCTGGTCAACGGCACCACGGTGCGGACGCTGCTGGATCTGGTGGCGCACGGGAAGATCGACGCCGGCGCATTCGGCACACACTCGTTCCACCTCGACCAGATGACCGACGCCTACGACGTCTTCGCCAACGCCGACACCCATGACGCCCTGAAAGTCGTCATCTCCCGTTAATTCTCCTACAGCCCAGAGGAATTCCATGTACTCCAAAGACGGAAACGACTACTTCATCGTCGACGCCCACATTCACCTGTGGGACGGCCGCGCCACCAACCTGAAGAACATTCACGGCAAGCAGTTCATCGACTGCTTCTACGACTACCACCGCAACCTCAGCCCCGAATCAGAGGTCTGGGACTACGACCTCTACACCTACTACGGCGAAGACCGGCTGATGCGTGACCTGTTCGTCGACGGCTATGTCGACCACGCCATCTTCCAGGCGACGCTGCTGAGTGACTTCTACGTCAACGGGTTCGGGCAGACCGAGCAGGCGTTCGGCCTGACCCAGCGCCACCCGGACAAGCTCACCTACAACCATGCCTATGACCCGCGCTTCGGTGAACCGGGGCTAGAGCAGCTCCGCCGCGACGCCGAGCGGATGAACCTCAAAGGCGTGAAGCTGTACACCGCCGAGTGGCACGGTGATTCGCGCGGCTACAAGCTCGACGACCCCTGGTCGCGCCGCTATCTCGAGGAGTGCATCAACCTCGGGATCAAGAACATCCACGTGCACAAGGGTCCCACCATCCGGCCGCTGGACCGCGATGCGTTCGACGTCGCCGACATCGACAAGGTGGCCACCGACTACCTGGAGCTCAACTTCGTCGTCGAGCACGTCGGGTTGCCCAGGCTGGAAGATTTCTGCTGGATCGCGACCCAGGAGTCCAATGTGTACGGCGGTCTGGCCGTGGCGATCCCGTTCATCCACACCCGGCCCCGCTACTTCGCCCAGATCATGGGTGAGCTGTTGTACTGGATCGGCGAGGACAAGATCCTGTTCAGCAGTGATTACGCACTGTGGACACCACGCTGGCTGATCGAGAAGTTCGTCGACTTCCAGATTCCGGAGGACATGGCCGAGTACGCGCCCATCACTGTCGAGCAGAAGCGCAAGATCCTCGGCCTCAACGCCGCCTCGCTCTATGACCTGCAGGTACCCGAGCACCTGCAGCTGTCCACCCCCGGCCAAGACCAGGTGGAGGTGGCGGCGGGCGCCAAAGAGAAGGTTTCACTGTGACTCTGGCCCTTGTCGATGTGCGCGCCGAGGTGATGGCAGCGCTGCACACTGTCATCGACCCCGAGTTGGACGAACCCATAACCGATCTCGGGTTTGTCCGCTCGATCCTGGTGGACGACGACGGTGTCGAGGTGCACCTGCGGTTGCCCACGGCGTTCTGCTCACCGAACTTCGCCTACCTGATGGCCTCCGACGCGCTGGACGCGTTGCGGTACCTGGAGTTCGGCGAGGTGCGGGTGTTGCTCGACGATCACCACGACAGCGACAAGATCAATGCCGGACTGGCTGCCGATGCCGGATACCGCGGCACGTTCGGCGTCGAGGCGCTCGACAGCCTGGACGAATTGCGGCGCACCTTTGCGCACAAGGCGCACACCGCCGCGATGGAACGCTGTGTCACGGACATGATCCGTCGAGAAGGGGTGCAGGACAGTGAGCTCTTCCACCTGACGTTGCGTGATCTGCCGCCCGGCAGAGAGAAGGCGGCGTTGATGCGTCGGAGGGTGAGCATCGGGTTGAGTACCTGCCCCAACAGCCGGGTCATGGTGGGCGAGGACGGTAGGGCGCTGACGCCGGAGCAGGTGCCGATGCGGCTGCGGTTCGCCCGGTCGGTGCGGATCTCCATGGAAGGCAACGGCCACTTCTGCCGTGGTCTGCTGGCCACCCGATACGCCGACGGCGGCAGTACAACACCGGAATTCACAGACCTCAGGAGACTGCCA
Organism: Mycobacterium sp. MS1601; assembly: GCF_001984215.1. Lineage (NCBI taxonomy): Bacteria > Bacillati > Actinomycetota > Actinomycetes > Mycobacteriales > Mycobacteriaceae > Mycobacterium > Mycobacterium sp. MS1601. Next base: position 2,358,125 of record NZ_CP019420.1, on the reverse strand, counting down.
TGAAAGCCGTCCAGGTGGTGGGCTACCACACCAAACTCCAGCTGACCGATGTCGCCAAACCGACCGTCACCGGCCCGCTGGACGTCATCGTCCGGATCGGCGGAGCCGGTGTCTGCCGTACCGACCTGCACATCCTGGAAGGGCAGTGGGAGCAGAAATCCGGTGTCGCACTGCCATATACGATCGGACACGAGAACGCCGGCTGGGTGTCCGACATCGGTGACGCGGTGACGAATGTGGTGCCCGGCGACAAGGTGATCCTGCATCCCCTGATCACCTGTGGACTGTGCCGGGCCTGCCGTTCCGGCGACGATGTGCACTGCGAGAGCAGCGCCTTTCCCGGCATCGACACCAATGGCGGCTACGCGGAGTACCTGAAGACCACGGCGCGCAGCGTGGTCAAGATCGACGACACACTGGAACCCGCTGATGTCGCGGCATTGGCCGACGCCGGATTGACGGCGTATCACGCCGCGGCAAAGATCGCCCGGATCGTCGGCCCGCGCGACGTCTGCGTCGTCATCGGTGCCGGTGGTCTGGGTCATATCGGAATCCAAGTGCTGAAAGCCATTTCGGGTGCCACCGTGGTGGTGGTGGACCGCAATCCCGCCGCAGTGGCACTGGCCGTCGACATCGGTGCCGACCACGGCATCGTGGCTGACGGCACCCAGCTGGAGCACATCCGCGATCTCACCGGTGGGCACGGGGCCGAAGCGGTGCTCGACTTCGTGGGTGAGGGTGGCGCCACCGCAGAGGGCGTGGCGATGCTGCGCCGCGCCGGCAACTACTACGTCGTGGGCTATGGCGAGAACATCAACGTTCCCACCATCGACATCATCTCCACCGAGATCAATTTCATCGGCAACCTCGTCGGCTCCTACAACGACCTGCAGGATCTGATGGCGCTGGCCGCCCAGGGCAAGGTCACGCTGCACACCAGTAAGTACGCGCTCGACGATTTCCAGAACGCGCTCGACGATCTCGACGCCGGCCAGGTACGCGGCCGCGCGATTCTCATTCCCTGACAACCAGTTTCACGAGAGGACACAGACCATGGCAAAGGAGCTGCGGTACAACAGCGACGCCCGCGCGCGCCTGGAGTACGGCGTCAACGCGCTGGCCGACGCCGTCAAGGTGACGCTGGGCCCGAAGGGCCGGAATGCGGTGCTGGAGAAACTGACGGGGCCGCCCACCATCACCAATGACGGCGTCACCATCGCCCGAGAGATCCAGCTCGCTGACCCGTTCGCCAACATGGGTGCCCAGCTGGTCAAGGAGGTCGCCATGCAGACCAATGGCATGGTGGGTGACGGCACCACCACCGCCACCGTGCTGGCACAGGCGATGGTTCGTGAGGGACTGCGTGCGGTGGACGCCGGAGCCAACCCGATGCGGCTGCGTCGTGGTATCGAAAGGACCGTGCCGGTGGTGCTACGAAGCCTCACCGAACAGTCCGTGGCCCTCGGCGGGCGCAGCGACCTGCTACGCATCGCCACGCTGGCCGCCAGTGACGACGAGTCCATCGGCGAGGTGATCGCCACCGCCGTCGAGCACGTCGGGGAGCCCGGCGTCATCACCACCGAGGAGAGCGACGTCCTGGGACTGAGCGTCGACGTGGTGGACGGCATCGAGTTCGGCCACGGCTACATCTCTGCCTACATGGTGACCGACCAGGACCGTATGGAGGCCGTGCTGGACAACCCGGTGATCCTGCTGACCAACAAGAAGATCACCGCGGTGCAGGACATCATGCCCACCATCGAGGCGGCCAAGCGGGCCGACCGGCCGCTTCTGGTGCTCGCCGAGGACGTCGACGGACCCGCTCTGCAACTCCTGGTCGGCGGCAACATGCACAAGACCATGCAGTCGGTGGTGGTGCGCGCGCCCGGCTTCGGGCACCGCCGAGTCGCCGAACTCGAGGACCTGGCGGTGGCGCTCGGCGGACACGTGATCGCCAAGGACACCGGCCTGGAACTCGGTGAGGTCAAGGGGGAACACCTGGGTTCGTGTGACCGGGTCACCGTCACCGAGAACGACACCACGATCGTGGGCGCGCACGGTGACCCCGCGCGGGTCAGTGCCCGGGTGGCGCAGCTGGAAGCCCAACACGAACGGGCTCGCATCGACGCCGACCGCGACAGCCTGGAACTGCGGGTGGCCAGGCTGACCGGACGGGTGGCGGTCATCCGCGTCGGCGGCGCCACCAGCGTCGAACTCAAGGAGCGCATGCTGCGCGTCGAAGACGCCCTGGCGGCCACCCGAGCCGCCGCCGAGGCGGGCATCGTGGCCGGCGGTGGCACGGCACTGGCCCAGGCGCACCGCGCGCTGGCCGACCTCGATCTGCCCGGTGACGAGGGCATCGGCGTCCAGGTGGTGCGCCGTGCGCTGGCCGAACCGCTGCGCTGGATCGCCACCAACGCCGGCTTCGAGGGCGACGACGTGGTGCAGATCGTCGAGGACCTGCCTCTGGGCCACGGCTTCAACGCGCTGTCCGGCGAATACGGCGACATGTTCGACGAAGGTGTGATCGACCCGCTGAAGGTGACCCGCGCGGCGCTGGAGAGCGCAGCCTCCATCGCCGCCCTGCTGATCACCACCGAAACGGCGATCGTCGAACAGGTGGTGGGACATCCCGGTGCGATCATGGCCCCCGGTTTCGGCGATCTGGCCGAGGGCATGATCCGGCCGTCCAACATCTACTAGACGCCCGTCCGAGGCTGCTTATGGATGCAGTTGATGCTCGGCCAAGGCGGCCGACGCCGCCCGTAGTTCGGATTCGCCGGGCACCTCCTCAGACGGGGTGTGACCGGCGGCGAGAATCTCCGATCGCACCTCCATCAGTGCACGAAGGTGGGACACGTCGGCCGTCAACAGGATTGCCCTGGAGAGGCTCTGCGCATCGGCCTGCATCGCCGACTCGGTGAGCACGACGCTGTGCAGATACCCCCCACGGCAACTGCGGAACAGCAGCTGACCGCTGGGATGCTGTACGTCGAAGGCCGGGTCCGGTTCCATCCTCAGTCCTCGTCGGTCACCGCGTGCAGGCGTCGAGCGCTCTGGGCTTCGTGCTCTTCCCACATCGTGGCCGATCGGTGCAGGTTGTCCGCCATCTGCGCGTGCTCGTCGGCCTGCTGGTCGTAACACAGCCGCCGCTGTTCCAGCAGTTCACGGGCGGCTTCGCGGAGCTCGCCGAAGATGGGGCCCAACGAGTCGAGGCTGTCCTGAATGGCGTCGTGTGTGCTCGGCACGGTGCGCAGATAGTCCGCGGTCTCGGCATGCCGGCGGGCGGCGTCGCGCAGATTCGCCGGATCGATGACAATGCGGTTGTCCATGAGGATCTCCTAGCTGGCCGGCGTGGTCGCCGGTCGAGTTGGTGCTGGGGTATCGGTTCCGGCGGGTGCAGTGTCGGTGGGTGACGGCGGGTGTATCCATCCTAGGAAGCTGGGTCCACTGACGCCGGCGAGTGGACCGATCTGGCCATCCTGCAGGGCTCTCGTGCGGTCCAGAGCCACCGCCAGACGGTCGGTGAACATCCCGACGTCGCCGGTGTCGACATCGGCTGGGTCCACGGGGTGGGCGACCGGGGTCCCCGGCGGCGGAACGCCGAGTCCGTTGCGGTGAAACGCCTCTGCGATGGGGGTGCCGGCCAGCGCACTGTTGATCACCTTGGCCAGTTGCGGATTGGGGGCGGTGATGACATCGCCGTCGGGCAGCCGGATCTCCGACGACTCGACGGTGGGTTCTTCGTCAGGCTCGGCGTCGGCTGGTTGCTTGTCCTCGGGAGGCTCCTCGCCGGGCGGAATATCCTCTGCCAGAACCGATTCCGCTTCGGAAAGTAGGCTGTCCAGGGAATCGGGACTCGCGACTGCGGTGCGTTGGGGCACCGACGAATCCTCTTCTGCGCGTGGCATTCCCGGAAGTGCCGAGGGCAAGGCTCCGCCTGGCCCACCCAGCATCGACGGGCTGGGGATACCTGTCTGCGGTATGGACGCCGCCGCCGGGGCGCTCGGTGGTGGCGGGAGAGGAGCCGGCGGCGCGGGGGCCGGCGACTCTTGTGCGAGGAGCTGCTCGAGCAGCGGGTCGGACCCCAGGTCGGCGCCGTAGGCGGGCAGCTCGCCGAGGCCGACGGGGCCGGGGGCCGTGCCGGCAGCCGCCGCAGCGGGAGAAGTCTCGGCAGCCGTGGTGCGTCTCGACGACTCGTACAGCGCGGTCCAGGCACTGGCCAGCACCGCTTTGGAGTTGTCATCCAGGCCGGCGCTGTGCACCAGAGCGCCGATTTCGCGGAGTTTGCCGATCAGGTACCGCTGGAAGTCCCGCGCCCCGGCCGGGGTGTCGAGATCGGTGCGCACGCGCACCGCGTTCTCGATCTCCTGCTGCAAGCGACGCAGTTCGGCGCCACCCTGGGTGGAGGTGCTGTGTGCGTTGAGGACGGCCGCGATGACCAGCAGGTCCAGCTGGGCGACAGCCGAGTTCTGGTGCGCCAGATCCGTTTCGGCTTTCTTGATGGCGGCCACGCCGACACCCTGCTGTTCTTCAGCCGGGATGGCCGCCGCAGCGGTGGGAACCACCGGAGCTCCGGTGCGTGGATCGAACAGAGTGGGGTGATTGGCCTTGATCTTGGCCAGCACCGCCGCGACCTCGTTCTCCGGCGCCACCACGACTCCCAGGAGCGCGACATCCGACGACGTGAGACCCCGTTTCCAGGCCGCGGGGTCACCGGTGACGCTGCCGACGTGCGTCACGGCGTCGAGCAGTTCCCTGTGCGTCGTCACCCGAACTCCACCATGGGCCGGACACTACCGAGGGCTGCTCACCCCAACAATTCACCTTCGGCCAGCCTGTTTGGCAACCGGCAATCGGGGTAAAAACCATCCAGTTTCTCCGAGCTTCGCGCTCTCAGACCGAGGGGTTGAGCACAGAATGTCCGACCGCACACAGGGGCAGACACCAGCCAACGGCACCTTTGCCGAGGCGCGCAGCGCCACGGCACTCTTTCTCACCCTGACTGCGGTGATCGCCGCGGCCATCGCTCTGGCCAGCGGCTTGGGCGACGGTGACGGCGGTTTTGCCATCGCCGCCGGGGTGGTCTCGGCGCTCAGCTTTGTGGTCGCGATCTTCTGCTTCAGTGCCGACGCGGATCCGCTGCCGGCACCGGAGCCCGCTGTGACGGCGCTGGCCGCTACCGACTGACTACCGGTACCGGTCGGCCAACTGCGCAATCTCGGCTGCCCGCGCGTCGGCGTCCGCCACCGCATCGGTGACCACCGCGGTGATGTCACGATGCTTGGCCAGCAGGAAACGTTGGAATTCGCGCGCGCCCGCGGCGGTGTCCAAGGCCCACGTATGTTGCTGTGCGACGGCGTTCTCGATCTCGGCGCCGATGGCATCAAGGCGCTCACGCGATTGCACGGTGATGGCGTGGGCGCCGATCACCGCCGCTGCCAGCACCGCGTCTGCGGCGGAAAGTTCCTGATGGCGGGCCGACAGAGCGTTCTGCCTCATGGTGATGGCGGACGCGTCGGTGCCGTCTGACATGGTGGGACGGTACTCCCGGCAAGGGACCGCTGACAATTCATGGCTACATCACCAGACCCGGCGAATCACCACATCGGAGCCCAGCCGGCTGATCCGCACATTCGCTCCTGCGTGCGGTGCCTCCACCACCATCCCGTTGCCTATGGCCATCTGCACGTGTCCGGTGTTGGGGAAGACGAGATCGCCCGGCTGGATGTGGCTGCGCGGCACGGCAATACCCTGATGAATCTGGTCATAGGTGGTGCGGTCCAAGCTGACGCCAGCTTGTCGGTAGGCCCACTGCACCAAACCTGAACAGTCGAAGCGATCGGGACCGGTGGCTCCCCACACGTATGGCATCCCCAGTCGCGACAATGCCGCACGAACCGCGACTCCTGCCCGTCCTCCTGCATTCGGCACGACGCCGGGCCCCAGTCCGCGAAACCCCCGACGTCCGCGGTACCGGAGCAGGAGCAGCAGGGCAAGACGGCGACGGGCACGTCGACGGGCCGATAACACGTGCTGCTGTTGAGCCCGCAGTCGTTGGGCGGTGCGCCGCATCGCCTCGCGTTGTGCAACTGGGGAATCCGCCGCCGCACCCACGTCGGCTCGTGCTGCTTCCAGCACTGCCCGCGTGAGCTGTCGAGCCAGCAGATGGTCACGCTGCGCGCGCGCCACGAGTGCGGCGAAGTCGGCGTCGGTGGCCGCGGTTCGGCGCAGCAGCTCGCGGGCGGTGTCCACCGCGTGTCGGTAACGATCATGTCCGCCACCGGTGTTCAGGTCGGCGGCTCGGCGCAGTGCGGCCTGGAGGTGGTCGACGTCAGCCTGAAGTGGAAGCTGTCGAGCCTCGTCGGCGAACAGGTGGTGAGCCCGGCTCAGGATCTCCAGCTCACTCATGTCGGATTGCCTCAGGCCGCGTTACGGGGATTGCAGTGCAGCAGCGGCAAGTGGATGACCGCCGCGGCGATGGGGAGCGCCTCGGACTGCCGCCGCTCCAGCAGCGCCGCGTTCTCCGGAAGTTGGCGCGCACTGATCTCGCCGGCGGCAATCCGACGCAACGTCTGGTGTGCGGCGGCAAGCTGGTGGCGCTTGCGGTACTGACCGCCGGGAAGCTTCACTCCGGCCCAGACGCCGTACTCCTCACCGTGGTCGACGGCGCGCTTCGCGCACAGCCGCTGCTGAGCCAACGGACACCGACGCAGACACATGGTGCGGGCCTCGAGAGACGCCGTTTCGTAGGCGCGGGCCTTGGCGGCACCGTCTGCACCGTCGTCGTCGGAGTAGCCGAACCACAGGTCGGGGTTCGAGGCGCAAGGTCGGTCCATGTGAGCGTCTCCTCGGGTTGAAGCGATGACGAAAGCGTATATGCGAATCGATGGCAACGCAAGAAACGAAGACAAAAACATATACACAAAAGGAGACGAAGCGGGCTGTGTACCATTCCCGCATGTCCGGAACGCAGGCGTGAGCCGGGAAGCAGCCGGCGCCGCACTCCGCGCACTGCGGGAGTCGCGCGACTGGTCGCTGGCGGACTTGGCCGATGCCACGGGTGTGAGCATCATGGGCCTGAGCTACCTCGAGCGCGGAACCAGGAAGGCGCACAAAGGCACAGTTCGCAAGCTTGAGAACGGGCTGGGACTACCTCCGGGCACCTACGCGCGACTGGTCATCGCCGACGATCCCGACGCCGAACTGGCCGCATTGCTGGGCGCCGGGGAGATCCGCCGGCAAGCCGGCGATCCGGAGTCACCGGTTGTCGTCACTCGACGCGCGGACACCGAGGTGTTCGAGGGTTTCGCCGCCGCTCAACTCGAGTCGATCAATTCGGTGATCGACCGGCTGCCGCCGCGGACCTCAAGTGAATACGAAAACGTAGTGCGCTCGGTGATCGATCAGTGTGTCAAGGCCGAGTTGCTGGCCGCCAACTCCTGGCGGGTGGCTGTCAACAGCGGAGCCGATCCGCACGGCCAGCTCATGGAGCTCATCAAGGCATTGGAGAACACGCGGGCCGCGTTGATGGCCAAACTCCCGGACAGCCTGGGTGCGCGCTTCGACCGTGCTTGTGGGCTGTCGGGGTTGCCCGAACATGTCATCTCCGAACTGCTCGACATCACTGCCGAACAGATCTGGTCTCTTCGCAACCACGGTGTGATACCGCCCGGAACGGTGAGTCGGATCAGGGCTTTCGCCGACGCGTTGGGGGCGTGACGATCAACTCCAGCGTTCCGAGTTCCCGGATGGCTCGGCAACCGCGTTCCAGCATGGTCAGCACCATGTCGTCCCCACGTTCGGTGGCAGCGGAGAACGCAAATCCGAACGTGGTGATCAGCGGGATCTGTGGCGTACCGAGGCGGTAGTCGCGCCAACAGGTTTCGGCGTCGTAGTCCACCACGCCGTGCCTCAGGAGCTCACGGTGGTAGTCGGCGACCAGGCCACGCTCAGCTGCGGCCCGCTCGTCGGGCAACAGGCTGGTCCCCACGAAGTACGCCAGATCCCGCGCGGGCAGGCCCACCGTCAACGTCTGCCAGTCCACGACGGTGACGCGGGTCCGATCAGGATCGAACAGCAGGTTGTCCAGCCGGTAATCTCCGTGCAGCAAGCTGAACCGCTCGGGCTCCAGGAGCAGCCACTGACCCACCAGAGCGGCTGTGGTGGTGAGGGTTTCGCGATCCGGTGCCGACATCCTGTGCCCCAGCCTGCTCAGCGTGGTCTCGGCTGCCATTACGGCGAGGTCACCGAGACCGCGGGCGAAGTCCGCGTCAGGACGCGGCATGGTGGCCCCGGTGAACGTCAACCACGCCGGATCACACCAACGCGGACCGTGGAGCCCGGCCAGGGCGCGAGCGGCCAGGCGGGCTTCCGTCGCGCTGCATCCCTGCAGTTGATCACCCTGTACAGCGGGGGCGAGATCGGCCAGCAGCATCACGAAATCGGCTCCATCACGGTCGATTTCGCAGTGGTAACAGTGCGGCAGGGGCAAGTCCAGCGTATGGGCCACCTCGGTGTAGAACGAGTGCTCCGATCGGTAGCCAAGCGCCACCCGTTCGCGGACCGCCTCATCCTGGGACGGCAGTTTCACGATCAGAGTCGAAGGAAGGTCCGTCGGCCTCGCGTAGTCCAGTGCCACTCGATAAGTGGCGCCGGTCTGTCCGGTGCCGACCGGACTCACCGTCGCAGCACGGACCTCGACTCCCAGCACCGAGGTCAGCCACTTGCTGGTCACCTCAGCGGGACCTGCAGGAATCACGGCAACAGTGGCCATCGGAGCCCTCCTCCCGGTGAATTAGAACACGTTCCAGAAATGTCGTGTTGTCGGACCCCGCTTCTACCGTGGCGTCATGACCGCATGGATCAACACCATCAGCGCCCAGCACGTCGCACGCGGCGTCGCGGGAGGCTTCACGCAGGCCGACCATGGCAAGCCGGACCGGCTCCAGCGGCTGGCGCAAGGCGACTGGATCGCCTTCTATTCACCGAAAACCGATTACCCCGACGGTGAGCCGCTGCGGATGTTCACCGCGCTCGGGCAGGTCGTCGACGACCAGCCGTACCAAGTAGAGCTGGCATCGGGCGCCACGCCGTTTCGGCGCCGGGTGGAGTTCGTCGAATGCACGCCGGTGCCCATCCGCCCGCTGATCGAGCACCTCGAGTTCATCGAGGACAAGCAGCATTGGGGCTTTCGCTTCAGGTTCGGGCTGTTCCGCGTCAACAACCACGATTTCGACGTCATTCGGTCGGCGCTGACGCGCCGGGCGGCTGCCTGAGAATCGCTCAGCGCACCCAGTTCTGCACTGCGTCAGCAGCCGGGGCGATATCTGCAGGCGGCGGCAGCGGAGCCTCTCCGAACAGCTCCCTGGCCCGAGCCAGCAGCGCACGCACCTCGTCGAGCTGGGCCTGCAGAGTCGAGTCCGTCATGAACGCGACGCTACCGCCGCCGCCGTCGGCCCACAATTCAGCTGAATAGCGCCGTGAGCAGGCGCCGGTACGCTTGGCCGGTGGCGGTTTTCGGGCGGCGATCTGCACGTCAGCGCTTGAAGAGGGCTACCGAACAAGCCCTCTCGGTGCCGACGTTCCGCATGCCTGACGACTGCACGCCCTGGGTGCTCGGTGGGCTGTGGCCGGCCGTACTGGACAACGTGACTCCCGAGACGGCACCCATCGCCGACTACCTCAAGAGGGATCTGCAGCGGATCGCCGACTCCGCCAACCACAAGCTGCGAATTCTGCACGAGACTCCGATGCCGGACGCGGTGCGTGCCACCGAGCAGAACCGTGTTGTGGATTCCGCGCGCGCATTCGCGGTACAGCGGGTGGAGTCGACGATGCGTCAACTCCACAACCAGGCAGTCGAGGCCACCCAGGTGCTGCCCAGTCTGGGCCCGCACACCGATGAACCCACCCGCGCCATGCCCCGGCTGCCGACACCTCCAGCCGAAGAGCCCGCCGAGCCGACGGTGCAGGAGCCTGGCGAGCAGGAGCCGGCCGAACAAGCCCAGCCGGAGACACCCGAACAACGCTTGCGCCGCATGGTCGACATGCTCGCTCGGCAGGAGCCGGGCCTGCGCTGGGCGGCGGGTCTCAGGCCGGACGGCACCACCGTGGTGGTGACAGACCTGGCTTACGGCTGGGTGCCACCTGGCATCGTGTTGCCGCCCGGCACCGAGGTGCCGGCACCGGAGAAACGTGCAGGAAGTCTGCGCGCACTGCTCGGCGTCACCGAGACGGCGGTGCGCTACAACCCCGGTGATCCCTTCACCGGAGGTCGCGCAATCGATTCTGGTGAGGCGCCGGGCGCAATGTCCGCGCCGGAGATCGACGACCTGGGCTGGCTGCTGTCCGAGGCCACCCGATGGCGTGAGGGGTTGCCGCGGATCACCCATACGCTCGCCAGGGCGGCCGCGGCGGGCACCGGAGTTGTGGATGCAGAACTCGATGTCCTGCGTGTTCACCTCGACACCGCGCGATATCAGCTGTTGTCGCGCTATCCCGCAACGGATTCCGCACTTCTGCTGAACTGTCTGCTGCTGGCCGCCACCACCGCGTTGGTCGCAGGTGACCGAGATGCGGCCAACTACCACTTCGCCTGGTTCATCGAGTGCAACCGATCGCCCTCTGGCAACGCTGCGCACACTTCCTGAGGCGACGTTGCTGAAGATGGCTGGCGCTGCGTGCTGAGATGAATTGACGAGACTCGCCGGGCCTGGACATACTGGCGGAATGTCGGGGTCGGGCCGGGGCGGTTGCCGCCACCGGAGAGCGGGTATCGATGGATGACCGCGCCCTGGTCGACGAAGTTCTCCGGGAATTGAACGCCGCGGCGGACCGATGGGAAAAATTGGTCGCCGAGGCAGAGAAGATCACCTATAGCGTTGATCTCGGTGACATCCAAGCCGTGGTCAATTCTGATGGAAAGTTGCTCGAATTGACTCTGCATCCAAGCGTCACCGTCGAATACACCCACACGGATCTCGCCCGCCGCCTCAACGCCGCATTCGACGCCCTGCGGGAGGAAGCCCGGGCCGACAACGAGGCACGATACGGAGGCGGTCTGCGATGAGAGGGCTCCTGCGGAACACCCGCCACTCCCGGCACGCCAGTCTCGTAGCGCCTCGAGTTTGGTGTCGTCGAGCAGTCAGCGGCGCCGTTATGGTGACAAAGTGCGGCGTATTACAGATAGAGCGGTGAAGGGACACCGGGCGTGCCACTGAACCTTTCAAATCGCGACCAGAATTCGGGTCACCTGTTCTACAACCGCAGACTGAAAGCTGCCATCACCCGGTTCTCCGTCCGGATGAAGCACGAGTTCTACTCACTGGTGGAGCGACACCACGACGGCAGACCCGACATGATCGGGATGGAGGCCGTCAACCAGCTTCTGGTAGCCCTGGAAGTGCACCGTTTCGACTTCTGTTTCATCGGTGCGGGTTACGAGAAGGAGGTCGACGAGTTCCTCACGGTGAACCCGGGTCTGGCGGGCCGGTTCAACCGCAAGCTGAGGTTCGAGTCCTACAACCCGGACGAGTTGGTGGAGATCGCGCTGCGCTACGGACGGCCTCGCGCCACCGTCATCGAGCCGGCGGCCCAGGAAGCCTTCAACGCCGGGTGCCGGATTCTGCGTGCCTACCGGGCCCCGGACGGCGCCCACGGCATCGACGTCATGCAGAACGGGCGATTCTCCCGCAATGTGGTGGAACGTGCTGAACGACTGCGGGATTCACGCGTGGCTGCACAGCACCGGACGGACCGCGGGTCGGTCACCGTCGAGGATCTCGAGACCATCCGAACCCCGGACATCGTCGCGGCGATGCGTGATGCCTGCGCCGAAAAGCACGTCCCGATCGATCTCTAACGCGCGCTCACATTATGGGCGTTTGCACAAATCGCGATCTAGGTTGAGCAGCGTGCTTCCAGAGCCGACGAGTGACGACATACCTGACAGGCCAAACCCGCCGCTGATGAAGGTGGCAGCGTGGGCGGTGGTAGTCGGTCTCTTGTCGTTGGCGGGGCTTGCCATCGCGTCTTGGGTCTGGAAGTGGGAGGGGTTCTGGCGCGGTGCTGGCCAGCCATACGCGACTGTTCTGGCCGCGCTTGCCGCAGTCACCGCCGCAGCAATTGCCCTCCACAACAGCCACACCCAGCTAGGGGAGCTTCGGACACAGCGAGAACTCGATCACCAACGCTGGGTGACCCAGACGAAGAATGACCAAGATCGTTGGGAAGCTCAACGCCAAGACGAACAAACCCGGTGGACCGACCAACGGCGGCGCGACGACATCAAGGATCTTCGGTCACGATTCGCAGAAGCGACTGAGCAGCTTGCCCACGACCGACCCGCCATTCGGCGGTCCGGAGCCTACGCGATGGCTGCGTTGGTCAAAGACTGGCGCGAGCTTGGAATTTCCGAAGAGGCCAAGGTGTGTCTCAGTGTTCTGGCGGCCTACGTCACCAGTCCCAATCCGACGTACACGGCTGACGGTACACGCGCAGATGCTGGTTCGGATGGCCCTATTCGTGCGTTGATCGTCTCACTGATATGCCAAGATGTAGTTCCCGAATTCGGCAGCGAGCCCGGCGATTTCGCACTTCTCAAGTATGCGGATCTCAGGGCTGTCGAATTTCAAGGCAGCCTGAACAATGTAATTTCGTTCAGTGGGTCGCAATTGCAAGACGCGCAGTTCATAGGCTGCGCCATCCCAGACGGTATGCTTTTCGACTTCGCCAAGTTGAATCGGGCGCGCTTGTACAACGTAAATCTCAAGTACGCATCTCTAACGTTTGCCGACCTGTCCAACGCAAGTCTGGATTGGGCGAAGCTGCACGGTGCAAATCTATCGCATGCCGATCTGGTCGATACCAGCGTCAACGGAGTGTCGTACGACCCAGATACCCGATGGCCGAACGGGTATCAACCGCCAAAATCCATGCCGGAGCAATAGCTAACGCGCGAAGTGCCGGGCGATGGCCGCGGCTATCTCCATGAACCGCAGCTTCACCATCGGCGACATCTCACCGGTGACGTCGATGACGCCGCCGGGCCGCAGATGCGGGTCGAACGGCACCTCGACCACCACCTGTCCGCGGCTGGTGAACTGGTAGGCCAGCGACGCGCGGGTTCTCTTGTCGGAATGACCGTCGGAGTCGTTGAGCACCACCACGGTTCGGCGCAGCAGTTCGGTGCGGCCGTGGTTGGCCAGCCACTCCATGGTCTGCGCGGCGGCCGCGGCCCCGTCTGCCCACGGCGAGGACACCACGATCAGGGCGTCGAGGTCGCGCAGTGCCTCCTGGGTGACAGGAGCGTCCATGGTGGAGCCGCAGTCGATCACCGAGATGGTGAAGTGCCGATCGAGCCGGTGGGCGGTCTCTCGGTAGACGGCTGGATCGAGCACCCGGCGTCGGGTTGTCGGGTGCTCACCGGCCAGCACGTACAACCCGGTGGGATTGTGTCCCAACCGGCGTTGCAGGTCGGCGAACGACTGCAGGTTCCTGTCGTTGGCCAGCTCCCAGTAGGACCCCTGCACCGTCGGATCGATGCGACTGGCCAACCGCCCGAAGGCGGTGTCGGCGTCGAGGGCAACCACGCGGTCCGACGGTCTCTGCTCGGCGAAGATCGAGCCCACACTGGCCGCCACGGACGTCTTGCCGACACCCCCCTTGCCGAGCACACCGATCTTGAGGCGGCCGCGCAGTGGTGCGCGGACCACGGCGGCTAGCTCGGCCTGGCGCCGTTGCGCCGCCGTCGGACCAGGATTGACCAGTCCGAAGGTGAGTCGGTACAGCGCGAGACGCCAGCCCGCGTCGGGGCGCGGCTTGGCTGACCTGGGCACAGGGGCCGGCTGGGGGGACCAGCCAGGTGGCGGAGGTGGCGCCTGGGGGCCGGGAAACGGTGGTGGCGCCAGGCGGGGATCTCCGGCACGCGGGGGTGCTGGTTGCCGTCCGTGGTCCGGCTGCCTTGGCACGAAACCGTCATGCTGTGTCACTGTCGGCCTCCTCGAGGTGCGTGTCGCGACACCAGTATCGGCCACCACCGGATCAGGCTGACGCCAGAGGCCGTTGAAGAGTCGTTCTGGGCCCAGCGCAGCAGCCAGCCCTCGGTGACGCGCGGTTACACCTGCCGCCGCAGAGGATCGGCGACGGGATCCCAGTCCGCCTCCTCGGCGACCGTCTCCCGGTGCCGCAGCATCCGGCGCAACCCCTCACGGTCTTCGTGCTCACCACGAACTCGCCTGATACGTGCCACCAACTCCGGATCCCGCGGCGTGACTTTCCACCCGGTCGAAGATCAGCCCGACCTGGCGCAGCGCCTCCCGATAGGTCTCGACGTAACCCTGTTCGATCGCGCGGCTCAGTAGTTCGGGCCGGATCCCTGCGGCCGACGGTTTCAGATGTACCCGCTGGAGATCGCCATGCACGGACACGGTGAGAGAGCCCGTCTGCTCGGCCGAGCCCTGTGCCGTGAAGCCCGCTGTTCCGGAGACCTTTCCGATCCAGCTGCTCAGCCAGTGAATCAGCTGGTCGGCACTGAGTTCTTCAAAGCCCATTACAGTGCTCTCGTTCCGGTGATCGGCGGCGCCTGTCGAACTGTTGGATCTTCTCATGCAGCAGCGGCATCCCCGAATGCGCGAGCACAAACTCCCGCAACGACTTCCCTGCCGTCCCCGAAGGAAGTGACAGGTCAAGGTCGGGGCGGTCAAAGATCAAGTCGTAGAGGGGGACTCGCGCAGTCTCTGGTCGTGGGCCGTTCTTCGCCAGTCCGATCAGCGGCGGGCCGAATCTCGGTGACACCAGATTGATGTCGGCGCCGCCGTCCAGTAGGCGCTGCACCATGGGGGCTTCCCGCTGTGCATCATGGCCGCGTCGTCCGAAGAGAACATGTAGGACGTTGATCCCAGCGGATTCGACCGAGGGGTCAGCGCCATCGTCCAGCAGGCGGTGGGTGATGGCGATACGAGCGGAAATGGCTTTGTTGGCAACGGAATCGAACAATAGCGTGCGGCCACCGGACTTGCGGAAGCTGACAGCATCGACAGGGTGGCGTGCCTCGAGAAACTGCTCGTAAGTAGCAGACCCTGCGGCGAAACTCACGCTGGCCATCGATACCTCCTCCGCATGTTGTGACAGGTTACGGGCCTGCACCTAGTGCGGAATCTCGTCCAGACTGTTGCGTGTGAGGGTCTCGGTCATCGCGGCCACGACCTGTTCGGCAGAACAGTCATCGGGCGTGGAGAGCATGTTCCCACCCGCGACAGAGGTGAAGGTCAACCCGTCGGCGGCGTGGTCGACAGACCCCACTTCGTTGCTGATCCAAGTGCGGTAACCGACCCCGATCTTCCAGCCGCCCCGCCGAGCCAGGCGGTTCACTGCCGCGTCGGACAGCGTGAGCATAGCCGGTGCGAAAGTGCCGGCAACATGGGCACAGATCGTGTCTCGCACCGCGCTGGTGACGGCGCCGTCGACGAGCTCACGCAGGTCGATCCCTAGGTTGTGCACGGGAATTCGCCGGCCGGCGGATTGTGAACCCGCAGAAACCTGTACACGCAGACCCAGTTGCGAACTCGACCCCGAAACCGTGGAGACATAACCACTTTCGAGCTCGGGGTCACCGACCGTCCCGATGGTGACATGGCTCCTGACGATGTCGGTCAACGCATCTGGCGAACCTTTCCACTGCTGGCCCTTCGACGTCGATCAACCGCCGATACCGAACGAGGACTGCAAAGTGGTCAACAACGCGTCGACGCGGCCAGAGATCCATTCCGGTGGCTCGTCGGCGGCGACCCAGATGGTGCGCAGCGACGCATCCGCTGCCCATGCGGGCCGTGCGTATTCAGGGTTGACAGATGGCACCCGTGTAGACCCTCATGCACGGTCCTGCGGCGGCACATAAAGGTTCTCGCGGGGGATCTCGCGCCCGGTAGGGGTGTCGACGACCCGAATGCCCCTGTCATCCCTGACGATCTGCAGATCCGATCCAACTGGGAAGTCCCATATTCCGATCAACGCAGGTTCGATGGCGCAGACCTCGTTGTAGGACACCATCTGCCAATTGCCTGGCGTGTTCAAGTATTCGCTGGTGTCGATATGGCTCATGATCCTCCAGCCATTGTCTGCCGGGCCCTGCGACGGTCTACGCCACATCCAGCGGACCAAGCCGCGGCGCTGCATGACGTTGGCGGTCGCCAGACATGCGCCCGCTTTGGGGTTGAACTCGATGGATTGCATCAGGCGGCCTTCTCGTAATCCTCGACCCGCTTACGGAGTAGGGGCAGGTGGTATGCCGAGTTGAAGATGAAGTCCCGCAACGTACCTTGACCGTACGGAGCGGACAAGTCGAGGCCGGGGCGTTCGAAGAGGACGTTGTAAAACGGCACACGGGCACTCTCCGGTGTCGGCCCGTGTTCGATCAAACCGACCAGAGGCGGGCCGTAGCGCTTCGACACCAGATTGACATCAGCACCACCCTCAATGAGGCGTCGCAGCATTGGGGCCTCTTGTTCTGCATCGTGACCCGGGCGTCCGAACAACACGTGAAGGACATTGAGGCCCTTGGCCACCACCGTTGGGTCGGCCCCGTCGTCGAGCAACCGGGTGGTGATGGCGACTCGGGCATCGATATCCCTGTTGGCCACCGAACTGAAGAGCAGGGTCTGTCCCGCGGAGCGGCACGTGGCGGCCATGGCAGGGTCGTAACTCTTCAGGAACTCTTCGTAGGAAGCACGTTTGGCCAAAATGATGGGGCTGGACATCAGCGGACTCCTTTCGGTGTGGCCTCACGGCCCTTCGTCCACGTGTGATCGATTTCGGCCAGGGTCTTGCGCCCGGTAATTGTCGGGTTCTCGATACTCGGAGAGGAAATCCTCCACGCTGATGTCCCCGCTCAAGTACTGCTCGCGCAAAGTACGGTACTCCTGGCCATGCGACATGGCCCATATCCCACTTGCCGTTCCGAGGGTCTCCCGGTTGCCACTCGACCAGTTCGTAGCTTCGGGTGGCTTGGGTAGCTCGCCGGGCTCGGGTAGCTGGGGAAGGTTGTCTAGGCGTCCGGCGGTGCCCGCAAGGCGACCAGCGCCGGCGAGCTCGTCGGCCAGCCCCGGCAGCCGGCTTTCGATGCGGGCACTCCCGACGACGCGCGCTGCCCTGCACCAACGGATTGATCAGCTGATTTCCGACGACGCCTCTGCAGTGCGGTACCTCCGGCGCGGGTTCTAGCCGGGTCCCAGCAAGGTGATCTCTGGGTCGGTGACTTGAATAAGGCTGTTGTTGTTGACTTTCCAGATTTTCAGGTCGCGTTGCTCAGGAGTGGTCCAAGCTGACTGGCAGGTGTTGAGATCAGTTGCGGCGTAGACAAATCCGGCACCGGTGGTATTTGCGAAGCTGTCAGTGATGGCGATGGTGCCGTCGGAGGCGACGTATCCCATGTTGTCGAGTTGTATTCGGCAGGTGGGGCCGGGTTGGCCGGTGTCGAGGTTCCATTGTTGCCAGTCGGCTTCGTGGACGAAGCCGGCGACGCGGGCGTAGATGTGGTTGCCGATGGTGCGGAAGTCGGTGGTGGGTGCCGTGGCGGGGATGGAGAGCAGGAGTTCTCCGGCGGCGGTGTAGACCTGCCATTGGTTGCTGGCGAGGTGGTACATGACGGGCATGTCGGCGCTGTCGAGGGCCAGGAGCATGGAGTCGTCGGGTTGGACGCGGTTGAGCAGGGTGCCGTCGGTGTCGTAGAAGAGGATGCCGGCGTTTTCTGCGGGTTGTTCGAATTGGTAGGCGAATCCGCCGTTGTAGACGACGGCTTGGTCGAGGGTGAGGCCTTCGGGTGGGGTGGGGGTCAGGATGGTGCCGTCGAGCACGGAGAACACCGGTGACGGGGCGCTGAAATCGTTGGGTGGCGGGCTTTGCGTCACCAGGTACTGCGGCGGTGCGTCGGAAACGCCGAGATAGTCGGGGATGTGCAGGATGCCGCTGCCGGGGACGAACCAGGTCAGTTGGCCGCGTTCGCCGACGCCGTGAACACCTTGGTCCTCGACTGTGGCGACCAGGCGGGTGTCGTCGCGGTAGTTTCCGACGGCTTGCAGGACGGGACGGCCGGGGGTGCGACCGCCTCCGGGTTCGAGTTCAGTGGGGCCGTCGAAGGTGATGGTGCCGGTGGTGAGGTCGATGATCCAGAGATGGTTGAGGGCGTCGGCGGGTTCGAAGGGTTCGGAGATGCACAGTGCGGTGGTGGGTCCGTTGAGGAAACAGCGACCGATGAGGGTGAAGGCGGGGATGTTGACCGGGGGGTACAGGGGTGCGCCGGTGGTGAGGTTCACCCCGGTGAGCAGGGCTTCGTTTTCGGACGTGGACAGGAAGTAGGCGCGGTCTGCGATGCTGGCGATCAATTCTCCGACTCTTCGGTCTGGGGGGAGGCCGAGTTGGGTGGGGGTGGTGTGCCAGGTGGGAATGGGTTGGCGGGCAAGGGAGTAGGGGATCAGCATATCGGCGGGGGTGCCGATGGGGGCGTCGATGGCTGCCGTTCTGCGATCGGATCCCCAGGGCCACCAGACCAGGGAGACCGCGACCGCGATCACCACGGGCACCGCGATGAACAGCAACAGCCGGCGGCGTTTGCGGGGTGGAGGTGCCGGGGGTGGGTCGATCCAGTGGTAACCACCCAACGGCGGCGAAGGTTCACTCATGGCACCGGAACGGAGTCGATCTGGCACACTCTTAATTCGCCGTCGACAACCCGCATCTGGAACTGTGCGGCGCCGTCGCCGAACATGGTGACCAGCCTCCAGTCTGATCCGTTCCGGGTGAATGTTCCGGTCCCGACGATTCTTTCAAGCGCGCCCGTCTGTTGTCCGGCAGCGACCTTCTCGATTTCTCGGTACAACGCACCGTTGTCGGTGTCAGCACATGACAGGGCATTGACGTTCGCCAGGTGTAGAGCGTTGCGTTCGCGGACCCACACGCGCACAGTGTTTTCGGCGGTGGCTCGGGCTTGCTCGTCGTTCATCGACTCGCTGGCCGACATGGCTTTCAGGGTAGCGCCGTCGTGTCCACCGATCACGGCCAGAGTCAGAATCAGACTCGCCGCAACTACACCAATAGCCCACGGCCACAGCCGTATCTGCTTCATCGCGGTCGCACCTCAACTTCGATGTCGCAGAGCTTCAGTCCGTTCTCGTCCGTGAGTGTCATGTCCTCGATGAACAACCCGCCGGTCCCCTGAACATCGTCCACCGCGCGCGACCACTCCTCGTTGAGAGGGCGGGCCGCGTAGACCACTCGAGCCCGGTAGCCCGAGGCTGTGTCAGAGAAATCCACGATTCCCTCTGGAAACGCCAGCCTTTCCTGCTCGCCGCCGCCGTCGAGATGCCTCATCCACCTCGACAGCCCGTTGCCGGGCCGGGCACAGACCAGTGTGCGCATCGCCGCGATGTCACCCCGACGTTCAGCCTCATGCCATCGCGTGACCAGTTTTAGTGCCTCAGCCTGGCGGGGCGGTGTCGCAGGCACGGTGACGAGATCGGCCTCCGGTAACGGCGACCACCGCCAATCCTTGACGAACAGCACACCACTGACCGCCAGGCAGGCCAACGTAACCCCGGCCAAGATCAGTCGCACCGCGTGGCGTTTACCTCCCCCGTCGGGATTGGTCGCGGGTGGCTCGGCGCGAACCAGCAGTGTGCCGTCGGCGCGGCAGTCCAGGATGATCCGCGAATATGGCGCGCCGGCGGCCGTGGCACGTCGAAAATGCTCGGCCATCAGGCCCGCTACGTCGGCGTTGACGGCAATGGGTTCCGACGCTGCCGTGACGGCCCAGCCGTGCGGGACGGCCGGCCCGAACTCGGCGTGCAGCGCCGTCCACGCCGGTGGTGCCCCGGCGCGCAGCCGGTTCAGCGCGTCCTCGATCAGGTGGCGGTCGCCAACCGGAATCTCCTGGGCCACGCTTCCTGAGGATACGCAGCCGCGCATGTGCATCGCGCAAGACAGGCTTTGCTGCAGTCGCTGCTACTGTCCGATGGCAGAAGTGTGCACGCGTGCAGGGAGGTGGGCGCGGATGGAGTTCCACCACCCCGTCAACGGTAGTGAGGGAAGGCCGCCGACGGCCCCCTCATGGCAACCCGGTTATCAGACCGCGGACGACATGCGCGACGAGTGGCACGAAGTGCACGGATGGGCCACCAGCCCGCCTCCGGAAGTCCTCGCTGAATGGGCGGCGGTGCGCCAGGCTGAGAAGGATCACGTAGGCCGAAACGCCTCACCCCGAGACGTAGACGAAGGCAACGACTTTCCACCCGTCGTCTACCTTCCGTGCGCGGAGAAGGTCGACGATCCGCACGCCGCACGGGTGGACATGCGCCGGGTCCAAGACGGCAGGACGGCGCTGTTGGCCTACTCGAACCTCGACCAGCTACGGCATTGCTGCGGAGAGCACCAAGCCTGGACGTCCTCGACCAATTGCAGCTCAAGCGCCCGTTCGAGCTGCTGATGCTGGGTGTAGCCATCCCCGACGACCTCCGGCGAGGACCACGATGACACTTCACGTCGACCACGATGCACTTGAAAAGATCGCCCGAGGGTTGTTCGATGTGGGCGCCAGTCTGGATGAAACCGGAGCCTCGGCTCCGGCCTCCGTCGACGGCGGGGTCGGCACGCCCGCAATCCTGGAAAGTCTGGCACGAATGGTGGACAACGCCGGCCAACTCGTCGTCGCGGTGAAGGCCGCCGGCGATGCGGTCGGCACGGCGAACACCAACTACCGAAACCTCGATGACCCTGCTGCTGACTCTCAGAGCGCTACCGCGTGGACGGAGTGAGCACGTGCCGATAGACACCAGGGTCGAAGGCAGCCCCGAGAACATCCGGGGGTCGGCAGACGGGCTGCGCGGCACCTTAGCCGGCGGTATCTCCGCGACGGTGGATCAAATCACCAGCGCGCGGAACACCGCGGGCGGTGGCTGGGAAGGTGAGGCATATGAGGCATTCACGGCGCGGATGGCAAGCGGAGCCACACAGGCCGATGGTCTGGAAACGGCGGTTGTGGACTGCGCTGGCGCCATCGACACGTTCGCCCCGAGATTCAGCGCGCTCAGCGCGACATGTCCCATGTCCGCGACGACGCATCGGCCGCCGTGGGGGCGGTCGGCGGAGCCATTGTCGGGATCTTCGCCTCCGGCGCGGTGGATTCCCTCTACCAGAAAGGCATCGGAAGCATCGGTGATGTCATGAGTGACGGTGTCGATGCCGTAGCCGACACCGGAGAAGCCATCGGAGATCTAGCCAAAGAAGCGCGGGATGCCATCTTCTGAGTATTCGAATACACCCGAAGGTTGGGCCAGCACCGGGTTCGGTGCCCGCGATCTGGCCTCGATCGCGCTGACGGGCGCAATTGCATTGGCAGCGTTGCTGTCCGGTGCAGTGCTTGCCGTCTCTGGGAACACGGTGGCACCCAAGTACTGCGTCCTTTTCGCGGTGGCTATGGCTCTGGTAGCGGCGCTGGGTGTGACGATGCGACGCCACCGACACGGCTTGTCCTCGGCTGTGCGGACAGTTGACGCGGCGGGCGTCCGGGCAACAGAAGTTCGCTACTCGGCGACACAATTCGGGATACTTGTGGCGTTGATGACTTGCCTGGCGCTTTTGTGCCTGCTTGGTGCAGCGGAGGCCTATTTGCGCTCCGATTCGAGTGGCTTTCCGGGACTGTCAGTGTTGCTGGGTGGTGCCGGCGTGTTCCTGGCGTCGTTCGGTATCGCAGCTGCCACCGGACGGCTGCGTCGTGGTGCCGTGGCGCTGTCGGGTGCGGGAATCTCGCAGCGGGGCTGGAGCTTCGAGTCGCGGTTGGACTGGTCGGCGGTGGCCGGAATCAACCCGGGCCACAACGGCTATCCGGTGATACTCGTCATCGGCTACACCAACGCTGAGTGGACGCGCCGCCAGATCACGCGGATCTGGCGCATCGACCGCCTCCCGCCGGTCCCGATGATCGAACTGGACTGCCGAAAGTTCGACATCGACCCCGACGCGCTGCTGCGCTATCTGCAGACCTACGTCGAAAGTGCGGCAGCTCGAGACGAGCTCGGCACCGAAGCCGCGTTGATTCGGGCCCGGGCTCTGGAGCAGAGCAGCTGAGCCCGCGGGTTCATGGTGCGGGTGGGTCTGGCCAGCCGGGCTGGCGGGCCGGTGGTGGTTGTTGGTCAGCGGCAGGGATGCCCTGCGCTGTGCTGGCGTCCACCCGACGGTCGTTATCCCCGAGGTAGGTGACCGTGGCTACGGTCGCTGCGACGGTGGCAACACCGATCACGGCTCCGATGCCAGGTTGACCGCCACCGGCCGGCGCCTGAGATCCGCGCACCCGGACCGGCGAACAGCAGCGCACCGGCGGCAACACTGGACATCAACCAGGCCGCGATCAGTGCGGGGAGTTGTGTGGTGTCCGGAAAGTAGGTCATCCAGCTGTAGAAGCGGAACATCCCCTGGCCCGCTGCCACCGCGAAGCCGGCGGCCACCGCCGACGCGTAGACCAGGAACTGCCGCAACCATCCGCCGCGCTGTGCCAGCGCATCCTCCCCCGACATGGGATCGGTGGTGCGACGAAATGCGGTCCGGGCAGCTAAACCTGGCCGTCGCGAGGCCCGCGCAGCAACGAGAACTTCTCGGCCACGGCGCCCGCCAGTTCCAGATAGGCCTGAGTGGTCGGCGGCTTCAAGCGGTTCCAGTCGATGTGGGCTCCTTCGGCCAGGTGCTCGTCGAAGGGAATCAGGTGAATGGAGCGGCAGCGCGCCTAGAGATGCTCGAACACCTTCTCCAACCGCATTGATGCGACCCGGGCGGCGAGGCGCTCAACACCACGTGTTCATCCCGCACCAGACCCGAATGGCATGCTGGGTAAGCCAATCCAGCGTGGCTGACGCGCTGCGGGCGGCGTCCATGGCCAGCGAACTGACCAGCACCACAGAATGCGCGAGGTCCAGCACACCGGACATGGCGGAGTGCATGATGCCGGTGCCGCAGTCGGTCAGGATGATGTTGTAGTAGTGCCGCAAGATGTCGATGGTGCGCCGGTAGTCGGTTTCGCCGAAGGTCTCTGCCAGGGCGGGATCCGCCACGCTGGCAAGCACTTCCAGGCGGCTGCCGGCCATCCGGATGTGCTGGTGGACGTCGGCGTAGCGACGGATGTTGGTATCACGCAACAGGTCCCGGACGGTTGAGGCTGTCGAGGTGTCACGCACCCGCTCGGCGAGTGTCCCGCGGTCGGGGTTCGCATCCACCGCGATCACCCGGTCAGGCCGCACGATTGCCAGCGCAGAACCCAAACCCGTTGTGGTGGTGGTTTTTCACCGTCCAGGTGCAGGAAGATCGGCGAGTTGCTCTGACGGGCCAGGGCCAGGGCCGAATTGTGGTTCTAGCCAATGCTTTTGGTGTTGGTGCCCACCACACCGACGCCGTTGATGCCAGGGGCGATGGTGCCGATCATCTCGATCATGCGGCCGTTGCCGTCGGTGGAGAACATCACGAACTGGCGGTCGATGGTCTCCGACACCGGGGTGAGGGGGTCATCGATGGTGCCGAGCATCGCGTTCAACTGGTCCACCCGGGCTTGATCGGGCGGGATCTTCTGCAGTTCGTCGGTGAGTGCGTTGCGGACGTTGATCTCATTGGCGGCAACGCGGACGTCGAACGGCACCCCGTTCAGGTTTCCCAGCCGTTCGGGGTCGGCGATCACCAAGGCGTGCAACGTCTCCGGATCGAGGGTGGCCAGCAGGGCGGCGCGCTCGTCGGGACTCATGGCGCTCAGCCGGTCCACCAGCGCGTCGGGATCGATCCGTTCGCTCGAGGGCAGCGTCACGTCCTGCTGGCCAACCACCATGGTCGTCAGATCCTTGGCGGTGGTGCGCAACGCCAGACCGAACGTGGTGTCCAACCGGTCGATCTCGTCCAACCCGGACCCGATGGACTGCTGGTAGTCGGCGGCGTCGTCAGCCCGCTCGGCGTCCGGGTGGGTGACGCCACCCGGCATCGGACACGGTGAATCCGGCCGACACCGCCTCATCGACTTTTCCCAGGACGAATGAGCGGACATTGCCCAGGTCGCGGACGGCGTCCTCGGCGTTGTCGGCGATCTCGTTGAAGACATTGGGCAACTCGCGGCCGTGGTCGACCTCCTGGTCGATGCGTGCCGTCGCCGCATCGTGGGTCTGGCCGAACCAGTTCGGGAGCTGGCTATCACACGCTCGGCTTTGTCGAGTTCCTCGTCGATGACGCGAGCGTTGTCGCGGGCCGTCGTCGCCGCACGGGCGAGTGCGTCAAGGTTCCAGCCGCGCAGCTCGCTGATCGACGGCCGCATCAGCGCGGCGGCAACTCGAGGATGGCCGCTGCCGTGGAACCGTCGAGTTCGACGGTGTTGGCGCCGAACCGGGTGACTTTGCCGGCCAGGGTGATGAGCCGCCAGGAAACGGAGGTAGTTGCTGCTTCCGCCGGATCGGCACAGTTCCGGATGGCGGCCAGCACGTCATTGCCGGAGCCGGTTGCTTCGCCGAAAGCCGTCCACGTCAATGCCGCGATGGAGCGTCCACCGTCGCGCCACTGCCAACTGATGTCGGAGAGCTCGATCGGACTGATCCCGATTTCTGGCCTGCCAACTCCCGCTGATCTCTTTGCCAGGCTACCGCGGGCCGAGGCGCCAGAATTTCGATACCGGGAGACCGGGCGGACAGGTAGTCAACTACTCGTGCGCAGCTTGACACCGCCGCCCAGAGTGGTGGTCGACGACCGGACACACAGAGACGCACGGCCTGCGGGCCGCGGGTGTAGCCGGGACCATGGCTTGCGGCGGGACACGAGTGCCGACGAGGGGTGGCCATGGTTCCGGTCACCCTGTCTAAGAATTGCGTCAGATCTTGCGCAAACTCGCGGCCGGAGACAATAAGCCCGCTTACGCTGGGGTGTGCTGATTCGCCGCCGGTCAGGGCGCCGCACCTGGGCGAAATCCGTAGCTCAGCCGTCACGGCGGGGCGGCCAGCTAATTACCTAAACGATTGATGTGGCGAATCCGGTGACCGCGGTCACGTCCGATTCAGGTACCTGTCCTGCCAATGGCGCTGCCACGCACGGGATTTCGAGTCTGAAGGCCTCACGGGCGCCGAATCACCGCCCGCACCCCGCAAACAAAAGTTAGGGTGCACTAAGTTGGCATGTCAGCCCCTGTTTGACATATCGTTTTACGACTTTGTCATGACCCCGTGATGGGCCGCCGTTCAGCGCTGCACGGATGCCGCGGGTCACCGACAGTGCAGACGAGCAAGCTTCAGGGGCGCAGCCTATTGCCCTGCGGAGTTGCGGTGAGCCTGGACAACCACCGCAAGCAGCACAAACAGTCCTAATTCTCTTCACGAAGGGTCAGGTGGGAACCGCCGATGGCATTGGGACCCCAGGGGATGTACAACCCCGCCTACGAACACGATTCCTGTGGTGTGGCGATGGTCGCCGACATGCACGGTCGTCGCAGCCGCGACATCGTGGACAAGGCGATCACCGCCCTGCTCAACCTCGAACACCGTGGCGCCCAGGGAGCTGAGCCCAACACCGGTGACGGCGCGGGCATCCTCATCCAGGTCCCCGACGCATTCCTGCGCGCGGTGTTGCAGGAGGAGGGGGCATTCGAGCTTCCGCCGCTCGGCGAGTACGCCACCGGTATCGCGTTCCTGCCCCAGTCGTCCAAGGACGCCGCCCGCGCCTGCGAGGCCGTCGAGAAGATCGTCGAGGCCGAAGGTCTTCGTGTGCTGGGCTGGCGTGGCGTCCCCACGGACGAGTCGTCGCTGGGAGCGCTGGCCCGCGACGCCATGCCCACCTTCCGCCAGCTCTTCATCGCCGGCGAGTCCGGGATGGAGCTGGAGCGTCGCGCCTACGTCATCCGCAAGCGCGCCGAACACGAACTCGGCACCCGCGGCCCGGGCCAGGACGGCCCCGGCCGTGAAACCGTGTACTTCCCAAGCCTTTCCGGCAACACCCTGGTGTACAAGGGCATGCTCACCACCCCGCAGTTGCGGGCGTTCTACCTGGACCTGCAGGACCAGCGGATGACCAGCGCGCTGGGCATCGTGCATTCGCGCTTCTCCACCAACACCTTCCCGTCCTGGCCGTTGGCCCACCCCTTCCGGATGGTCGCCCACAACGGTGAGATCAACACCGTCACCGGCAACGAGAACTGGATGCGCGCACGTGAAGCGCTGATCCACACCGACGTCTTCGGCTACCACAACGACCTCAACAAGATCTTCCCCGTCTGCACCCCCGGAGCCTCGGACACCGCCCGCTTCGACGAGGTGCTCGAGCTGCTCTACCTGGGCGGACGCAGCGTCGCCCACGCGATGCTGATGATGATCCCCGAGGCCTGGGAACGCAACGAGGCGATGGACCCGGCGCGCCGGGCGTTCTACCGGTACCACGGCTCGCTGATGGAGCCCTGGGACGGCCCGGCCTCGGTGTGCTTCACCGACGGCACCGTCATCGGCGCGGTGCTGGACCGCAACGGTCTGCGGCCGTCACGCATCTGGGTCACCGAGGACGGCCTGGTGGTGCTGGCCTCCGAAGCCGGTGTGCTGGACCTGGAGCCGTCCAAGGTGGTCCGTCGGATGCGACTGCAGCCGGGCCGGATGTTCCTGGTGGACACCGCCCAAGGGCGCATCGTCTCCGACGAAGAGGTCAAGGCCGAGCTGGCCGCCGAACACCCGTACCAGGAGTGGCTGGACGCCGGTCTGTTCCACGTCGATGACCTGCCGCAGGGTAACTACGTGCGGATGCCGCACCACCGCGTGGTGCTGCGCCAGCAGGTGTTCGGCTACACCTATGAAGAGCTGAACCTGCTGGTGGCGCCCATGGCGCGCACCGGGGCCGAGGCGCTGGGCTCGATGGGCACCGACACTCCGATCGCCGTGTTGTCGCAGCGGCCGCGGATGCTCTACGATTACTTCCAGCAGCTGTTCGCCCAGGTCACCAACCCGCCGCTGGACGCCATCCGGGAAGAGGTGGTGACCAGCCTGCAGGGTGTCATCGGACCCGAGGGTGACCTGCTCAACCCCGACGAGAACTCGTGCCGCCAGATCGTGCTGCCCCAGCCGATCCTGCGCAACGCAGACCTGGCCAAGCTGATCAACGTCGACCCCGATCACGAGATCCGCGGTCGCAAGCACGGTATGCGCGCGGCGGTGGTCAGCTGCCTGTATCCGGTGGCCGACGGTGGTGTCGGGCTGCGTCGGGCCCTCGAAGACGTCCGCAAGAAGGTGTCGCAAGCCATCCGCAACGGCGCCCGCATCATCGTGCTCAGTGACCGCGAGTCCAACGAGTGGCTGGCCCCCATCCCGTCGCTGCTCTCGGTGGCCGCTGTGCACCACCATCTGGTGCGGGAGCGCACCCGTACCCAGGTGGGGCTCGTCGTCGAGAGCGGCGATGCGCGCGAGGTGCACCACATGGCGATGTTGTGTGGGTTCGGTGCTGCCGCCATCAACCCCTACATGGCGTTCGAGTCCATCGAGGACATGATCGACCGCGGCGTCATCACCGGACTGACCAGCGATCAGGCCAAGGCGAACTACGTCAAGGCGGCGGGCAAGGGTGTGCTGAAGGTGATGTCCAAGATGGGCATTTCGACCCTGGCCTCCTACACCGGCGCCCAGCTGTTCCAGGCCGTCGGTATCAACCAGCGGGTGCTCGACGAGTACTTCAGCGGATTGCACTGCGCCACCGGCGGAATCGACCTCGACGACATCGCCGCCGACGTGGCCACCCGCCACGAGCTGGCCTACCTGGAGCGGCCCGATGAGCGTGCCCACCGCGAACTCGAGGTCGGCGGCGAGTACCAGTGGCGCCGCGAGGGCGAATACCACCTGTTCAACCCGGACACGGTGTTCAAGCTGCAGCACTCCACCCGCACCGGGCAGTACTCGGTGTTCAAGGAGTACACCGCGCTGGTGGACGACCAGAGTGAGCGCATGGCGTCACTGCGTGGCCTGTTGAAGTTCAAAGAAGGTGTGCGCCAACCGGTTCCGATTGACGAGGTGGAACCCGCCAGCGAGATCGTGAAGCGATTCTCCACCGGTGCCATGAGTTACGGCTCGATCTCGGCCGAGGCGCACGAGACGCTGGCCATCGCGATGAATCGCCTCGGTGGACGGTCCAACTCCGGCGAGGGCGGCGAGTCCGTCGACCGCTTCGACGCCGACGAAGGAGGCGACTGGCGACGCAGCGCCATCAAGCAGGTGGCCTCGGGTCGCTTCGGCGTGACGTCGCACTACCTGTCCAACTGCACCGACATCCAGATCAAGATGGCCCAGGGCGCCAAACCTGGTGAGGGCGGCCAGCTTCCGGGCCACAAGGTGTACCCGTGGGTGGCCGAGGTGCGGCATTCGACGCCGGGTGTGGGTTTGATCTCGCCCCCGCCGCATCACGACATCTACTCCATCGAGGATCTGGCGCAGCTGATCCACGACCTGAAGAATGCCAACCCGCAGGCCCGGATTCACGTGAAACTGGTGTCGGAGAACGGTGTCGGCACGGTTGCCGCCGGTGTTTCGAAGGCCCATGCCGACGTTGTGCTGATCTCCGGGCATGACGGTGGCACCGGTGCCACGCCGTTGACGTCGCAGAAGCACGCGGGCGCGCCCTGGGAGCTGGGCCTGGCCGAGACGCAGCAGACCCTGCTGCTCAACGGTCTTCGCGACCGCATCGTGGTGCAGGTGGACGGCCAGCTCAAGACCGGTCGCGACGTCATGATCGCCGCCCTGCTGGGTGCCGAGGAATTCGGCTTCGCCACCGCACCCCTGGTGGTGTCCGGCTGCATCATGATGCGGGTCTGCCACCTCGACACCTGCCCCGTGGGTGTCGCCACCCAGAACCCGGTGCTGCGGCAGCGCTTCAACGGCAAGCCGGAGTTTGTCGAGAACTTCATGATGTTCATCGCCGAAGAAGTCCGGGAACTGATGGCGCAGCTCGGTTTCCGCACGCTGAACGAGGCAGTGGGTCAGGTGAACGCACTGGACACCACCCGGGCCGCCGAGCACTGGAAGGCCCACAAGCTGGACTTGTCGCCGGTGCTGCACGAGCCGGAGTCGGCGTTCATGAACCAGGACCTGTACTGCAGCTCGCGACAGGACCACGGGCTGGACAAGGCGCTGGACCAGCAACTGATCGTGCAGTGCCGCGAGGCACTGGACTCGCAGACGCCCGTGCGCTTTTCCACGACCATCGCCAACGTGAACCGCACCGTGGGCACCATGCTGGGACACGAGGTCACCAAGGCCTACGGCGCGGGTGGCCTGCCCGACGGCACCATCGACATCACGTTCAACGGCTCGGCGGGTAACAGCTTCGGCGCGTTCCTACCCCAGGGCATCACGCTGCGCGTCTGCGGCGACGCCAATGATTATGTGGGCAAGGGACTCTCGGGTGGTCGCATCGTGGTGCGGCCGTCGGACGACGTGCCGGCGGACTACGTGGCCGAGGAGAACATCATCGGCGGCAACGTGATCCTGTTCGGCGCCACCAGTGGGCAGGCCTACCTGCGCGGCGTGGTCGGCGAGCGGTTCGCGGTGCGCAACTCCGGCGCCCACGCCGTGGTGGAGGGTGTCGGCGACCACGGCTGTGAGTACATGACCGGCGGCCGGGTGGTGATCCTGGGTAAGACCGGACGCAACTTCGCCGCGGGCATGTCCGGCGGCGTGGCCTATGTGTATGACCCGGCCGGGGAACTGGCCGACAACCTCAACACCGAGATGGTGGAACTCGACGCTTTCGACGACTCCGACCTGACATGGTTGCAGGACACCATCGTCGCGCACGTCGATGCCACCGACTCGGCGATCGGCAAGCAGGTCCTGGCGGACTGGCAGGCAGAGCAGGAGAACTTCGTGAAGGTGATGCCCCGCGACTACAAGCGGGTACTGCAGGCGATGGCCGAGGCCGAAGACCAAGGTTTGAATCGGGATCAGATTTCCGAGGCGATCATGGCGGCAGCTCGTGGGTGACCCCAGCGGCTTCCTCAAGCACACCGTTCGCGAGACCCCGGCGCGGCGGCCGGTACCGCTGCGCCTCAAGGACTGGAAAGAGGTCTACGAGGAGTTCAGCCACGATGCCCTGCAGGTGCAGGCATCGCGGTGCATGGACTGCGGCATCCCGTTCTGCCACAACGGATGCCCGTTGGGCAACCTGATTCCCGAGTGGAATGACCTGGTGTTCCGGGGTCGCTGGCGCGACGCCATCGAACGACTGCACGCCACCAACAACTTCCCGGAGTTCACCGGCAGGCTGTGCCCGGCTCCGTGTGAGGCCTCCTGTGTCCTTGGCATCAACCAGGACGCGGTGACCATCAAGCAGGTCGAGGTCGAGATCATCGACAACGCCTTCGATGAGGGCTGGGTGGTGCCCCTGCCGCCGGAAACGCTGACCGGCAAGAGGGTTGCCGTCGTGGGTTCGGGACCGGCAGGACTGGCCGCTGCGCAGCAGCTGACCAGGGCGGGCCATCAGGTCACGGTGTTCGAGCGTGCCGACCGCATCGGCGGTCTGCTGCGCTACGGCATCCCCGAGTTCAAGATGGAGAAGCGCCACATCGACCGGCGACTCGAGCAGATGGAAGCCGAAGGCACCGAGTTCCGCGCGGGCGTGAACGTCGGCGTCGACGTCACTGTCGAGCAACTTCACGACGACTTCGACGCGGTCTTACTGGCCGGTGGTGCAACCGCATGGCGGGATTTGCCGATCCCCGGCCGCGAACTGGGCGGCATCCACCAGGCGATGGAATTCCTGCCGTGGGCCAACAGGGTGCAGAACGGCGATCCTGTCGTCGGCGAGGACGGCGAGCCGCCCATCACCGCCAAGGGCAAGAAGGTCGTGATCATCGGCGGCGGTGACACTGGCGCCGACTGCCTGGGCACCTCCCACCGCCAGGGCGCGGCCAGCATCCACCAGTTCGAGATCATGCCGCGACCTCCGCAGGAGCGGGCCGACTCGACACCGTGGCCCACCTACCCGTTGATGTTCCGGGTGTCCTCTGCGCACGAAGAAGGCGGCGAGCGGGTGTTCTCCGTCAACACCGAGGAGTTCCTGGGTGACGACTCGGGCAACGTCCGGGCCCTCAAAGTGCACGAAGTGAAGATGGTCAGCGGCAAGTTCGAGAAGGTCGAGGGCAGCGACTTCGAGCTCGAGGCCGACATCGTCTTCCTGGCCATGGGCTTCGTCGGACCGCAGAAGGAGGGTCTGCTGACCGACCTGGGCGTCGAGTTCAACGCCCGCGGAAACGTCACCCGCGATGACGACTTCCAGACCACGGTGCCCGGCGTCTTCGTTGCCGGCGACATGGGTCGCGGACAGTCGCTGATCGTGTGGGCCATCGCCGAGGGCCGAGCCGCCGCGGCGGCTGTGGACAGGTTCCTCGTCGGCGAGACGGCTCTGCCCGCTCCGATCAAACCGACGGCGGCGCCCCAGCGGTAACCCGCAGAGCATCCGGCACACAAGCCACAGGCGCACCGGCAGAAACATCTGATGTTTCGGGCGGCGCGCCTGTCGGTGTTTGCCGAAAACTCGGTATGTAATGTTTTCCCGTGGGCGCTGCGGTAGCATGAGCCCCCGGTTCAGCTATTTCCGATCGCAGGAGTGATAGCGATGCACGTCAACCCGATAACCCGGTCGCGGGTGGGGCGAATCGCCTGGTCATTGTTCCGCCATCCCGTGAAGAGCCGAGAATTCCCCGCCAAGCAGGAGCGTCTGGTGACCGCCGACGAACTGCTGCGCTACGGCGTCTGACCCCGGGCGCGCGCCGTCCGTGGGCGGTGGTCAGTTCTTCTTTGCTCGTTGTTATCGGATTGTTATCCGCGGAGGGCCTCGGCGAGCGGTTCCAGGATCGCCGGGTCGTGCTGTGGCAGATAGATGATCGCCAGATCCAGTCCCTCGGCGCCCAGGGCGGCAGCCTCGTCGACCACCCGCTGGTAATCCCGGTCCTCGCCGAGGCGCACGTGGGCCGAGAGCATGATCTCCGCCGGGTCGCGACCGATGTCAGCGCAGTGTGACGCCAGCACATCGCGTTTGCGGGCGAACTCCGCGGGCGTTCCGCCGACGAAGTTCCAGTGCTGGGCGTACTTGGCGGTGATCTTCAGCGTGCGCTTCTCACCGCTGCCGCCGATGCAGATCGGCGGATGCGGCTGCTGCGGGCCCTTGGGCTCGTTGCGGGCATTGCGCAGCTGGTAGAACGTGCCGTCGAAATCGGTGGTCTCCTTGCTGAGCAGGCTGGTGAGCACCTCGCAGGCCTCTTCGAAGCGGTCGAAGCGTTCCTTGATGGAGCCGAGCTCGATCCCGTAGGCGCCCGATTCCTCCTCGTTCCAGCCGGCCCCGATCCCGAGGTCCAGGCGGCCGCCGGAGACGATGTCCAGCGCCGAGGCCATGTTGGCCAGCACCGCGGGATGCCGGTAGTGGATGCCGGTGACCAGCACCCCGACCCGCAGCCGTTCGGTGGCCTGCGCCAGCGCGGTCAGCGTCACCCAGCCCTCGAGGCAGGGGCCGGTGGGATCGGAGAAGATCGGATAGAAGTGGTCGAAGGTCCACCCGGACTCGAAGACGTCGATACCGTCGGCGGCCTGCCAGACGGACAGCATCTCGGCCCAGGTGGTGTTCTGTGGGGAAGTCTTGAACGCATATCGCACGTCCACCGACGCTAGTCCTGTTTTCTGGCAGTGCGCGATGAGATCGCCGCCCTGCCGCGGTCGGTACTTCCATGATCGATCTCAGTCATGCCTGCCGCCGCACCGCCGACGTGCTGGCAGATGTCGCAGACCAGCACCTCGACGGGCCGACGCCGTGTGCACTCATGACCGTGGGCGACGTGGTGGCCCACGTCGGCATGCTCTCGGTGGCCTTCGCGGCCGCCGCGCGCAAGGACCTGGGTCCGTTGACCGACACGTCCCCTGACGACCAGCCGGCGCAGCTGACCCCCGGCTGGCGGCTGACGTACCCCGAGCACCTCGCGGAACTGGCGCGGGCGTGGCAGAACCCGTCCGCGTGGGAGGGGATGACTCGAGCCGGTGGCGTGGACCTGCCGGGGGACGTGGCCGGGTCGGTGGCGCTGGCCGAGGTGGTGATCCACGGCTGGGACATCGCGCGCAGCATCGGCCGCCACTACGACGTGGACGATGCGACCGCCCGGGCGTGCCTGCAGCACCTCGCGGCGTTCGACGACGCCGGCACCCAAGGACTGTTCGGGCCCGCGGTGGCCGTCGACGAGGCGGCCCCGGCGCTGGACCGGATCGTCGGACGCAGCGGGCGCGACCCTCAGTGGTGTCCCTGACCCGGGGCAGACTGGAGCCATGGACCCTGTGACTGCGCTGCGGGAGATCGCGTTCTACAAGGACCGGGCCCGCGAGGAGTCACGGCGGGTAATGGCCTACCGCAACGCCGCCGACGTGGTGGAGAACCTCTCCGAAGCTCAGCGCGAAAGGCACGGCGCGGCCAACACCTGGCAGTCGCTACCGGGTATCGGACCCAAGACAGCGGTGGTGATCGCCCAGGCGTGGGCCGGCCGGGAGCCAGACACCTTGGTGGAATTACGCGCTGCTGCAGGCGATCTGGGCGGAGGCGAGATACGTGCGGCTCTGCGGGGCGACCTGCATGTGCATTCGAATTGGTCGGACGGGTCGGCACCGATAGAGGAGATGATGGCTACCGCTCAGCGGCTGGGCCACGAGTACTGCGCCCTGACCGACCACTCACCGCGGCTGACGGTGGCCAACGGGCTGTCGCCCGAACGGTTGCGCCACCAGTTAGACGTCATCGACGAGCTGCGCGAGCGGTTCGCGCCCATGCGGATCCTGACCGGCATCGAGGTTGACATCCTCGACGACGGCTCCCTGGATCAAGAACCCGAATTGCTCGAACGCCTCGACATCGTGGTGGCGAGCGTGCACTCGAAGCTGAAGATGGATGCCGCGGCGATGACCCGCCGGATGGTGCGCGCGGTGTCCGAAGGGTATGCCGACGTGCTGGGGCACTGCACTGGGCGGCTGGTCACCGGCGGTCGCGGTACCCGTCCGGAATCGCAGTTCGACGCCGAGAAGGTGTTCACGGCGTGCCGGGACCACGGCACCGCCGTCGAGATCAATTCGCGCCCGGAGCGACGCGATCCGCCGACGCGGCTGCTGCGGCTGGCACTGGACATCGGGTGCCACTTTTCGATCGACACCGATGCGCATGCGCCGGGTCAGCTGGACTTCCTGGGCTATGGCGCCCAGCGGGCTCTGGACAACGAGGTGCCGGTGGAACGGATCATCAACACGTGGCCGGCGGAGAAGCTGCTGGAGTTCACGGCAGGGTAGGCATCTCCAGTCCCGGGTCCCGGCCCACCAGCACCCCGCGGGTCAGGGAGGAGTTTCCGAACTTCTGCCGCACCCGGTCCACGGCCGAGTCCACCGCCAGCAGATCCGGCGTGCTGTCGAAGTTCAGCTCGAGCTGCTGGGCCCCTTCGGTGTCGATGTTGGAGACGGCGAAACCCACAAGGGTGAGCCCACGCTGACGGATCAGCGGCGCCGCGCCGGACACCAGTTCACGGGCGGCAGCAAGAATGGGCTCCGTACTACCGGTCGCCCGCGGCAGGGTGTGCGAGCGGGTGACACGGCCGAAATCATCGAACCGCAGCCGCAGCGTGACGGTGCGGCCGGTGCGTTGGGCGCCACGCATTCGACGGGTGATGCGGTCGACAAGGTTGACCACCACAGCGTCGATCTCGCTGTCGGACATGGTGTTTCCTCGTCGACCCAGCGCACGCTGCGCACCGACGGAGCGCCGGCGAACGCCGGTGACGACGCGGCGCCGGTCGATGTTGCGTGACAGGCAGAACAACTGGTGGCCCATGGCGGCGCCCACCATCGCGGCCAGGGTGGACTCGCCGAGCTCGGCGACCTGCGCCACGGTGTGGATGCCGTGGGCCCGCAGCTTCTCCTCGGTTTTAGCACCCACACCCCACAACCGGCGCACCGGCAGCGGGTGCAGGAACTGCAGCTCGTGCTCGGGCGTGACCAGCAGCAGTCCGTCCGGCTTTGCCTCCTGGCTGGCCACCTTGGCGAGGAACTTGGTGCGGGCGATGCCGACGGTGATGGGCAGGCCCACCTCCTCGCGCACCCGTCGCCGGAGCACGGCCGCGATCTGTACCGGGTCGCCCGCGGTGCGTCGCAACCCGCCGACGTCGAGGAACGCCTCGTCCACCGACAGTGGCTCCACCAGCGGGGTGGTGTCCCGGAAGACGTCGAACACCGCGGCGCTGGCCTGGGAGTAGGCCGACATCCGCGGTGGCACCACCACTGCCCCCGGGCAGAGCTGCAGCGCCTGGCGTCCGCCCATCGCGGTCTTGACGCCGTACGCCTTGGCCTCATAGCTGGCCGCCAGCACCACCCCGCCGCCGACGATCACCGGCCGCCCGCGCAGGGTCGGGTCATCGCGCTGCTCGACGGATGCATAGAAGGAGTCCAGATCGGCATGCATGATCGTGGCGGCCTCCAACACGAACACATGTTCGCATCAGAGGCCGACAGGTTTACGGGATCTGGCCGTAGATGTTTACGGGATCTGGCCGTAGATGCTGTTCAACCAGATGTGGGTGAGGGTGTCGACCAGTCGATCCCGGGACACGGCCAGCTCTTCATCGGCCAGCGCGGCGACCATCACACGTTCGTTCATCTCGTTGAGCGCGGTGGCCAGGTCGCGGGCACCGATGGTGTCCGGTGCGGCTCCCCGGGCGCGTTCGGCTTCGATGATGGCCGCGGTCTGGCCGATCCATTTCTCCATGAAGCGGGACCACAGTGCCCTCACTTCCGGGGATGTACCAACGGCTTCGGCGGCCGCCTTGCCGAGCACCGGATCGGAGGCGAACGCCTCGAAGAAGGTGTTGATGCCGGCACGTAGTGCCCGACGGGGGTCGCCGGGCAGGGTCTTCATCGCGGGGAAGCCGGTGTCGGCGCGCTGGATCATCGGGTCCAGGAGCGTGAGCAGTACGGCTTCTTTGGACGGGAAGTAGAAGTAGAACGTCGGCCGGGACAGCCCGGCACCTCTGGCCAGGTCATCGACGGAGATGTCGGCGTAGGACTTCTCCGTCAGCAGGCGGGTGGCGGTAGCCAGGATGGCCTGCTCGCGGTCCTCACCGGTGGGGCGGGAGGAGCGGCGGCCGCGCGGCTTGCTGACAGTGGTCACATACTCGGACTTTACAGGGTGTCGAAACTTTCGACAGGGTGTTGACTGCCTCGACACCCCGTTGATACCTTTTGACATATGACCGAATTTGTCGATGTTGTCATCGTCGGGGCCGGAATTTCCGGAATCAGCGCCGCCTGGCACCTGCAGCAGCGCTGCCCAGGCAAGAGCTTCACCATCCTGGAGGCCCGCGCGGACATGGGGGGCACCTGGGACCTGTTCAAATACCCGGGCATCCGGTCGGACTCGGACATGTTCACCCTCGGCTTCCGCTTCAAGCCGTGGACGTCGGCCAAGTCCATTGCCGACGGCGCATCGATCCTGGCCTACCTCAAAGAGGCGGCCACCGAAAACGGTATCGACAAGCACGTGCGGTTCAACCACAAAGTGGTGGCCGCCGACTGGTCCGACACCGAGAACCGCTGGAACCTGACGGTCGAGACCGACGGGCAGCAGAAGACGCTCTCCTGTGGCTTCCTGCTGGCCTGCAGCGGCTACTACAACTACGACCAGGGTTACTCGCCGGAGTTCCCCGGCGCCGAGGACTTCGCGGGCACCATCGTGCATCCGCAGCACTGGCCCGAGAACCTGGATTACACCGGCAAGAAGGTCGTGGTCATCGGCAGCGGCGCCACCGCGGTGACACTCATTCCGGCACTGGTCAATTCGGGCGCCGGCCACGTGACCATGCTACAGCGCACCCCCACCTACATCGGGTCGCTGCCTGACATCGATCCGGTGGCGGAGAAAGCCAACAGGTACCTGCCTGCCAAGGTGGCGCACATCATCAACCGATGGAAAGCCATCATCTTCAGCACCACGCAATACCAACTGTCGCAACGCTTTCCGTCGTACATGCGCAAGACCCTGCTCACCATGGCTCAGCGCAGGCTCCCCGAGGGCTTCGATGTCGAGAAGCACTTCGGCCCCGACTACAAACCATGGGATCAGCGTCTGTGCCTGGCGCCCAACGGTGATCTGTTCAAGGCCATCCGCAAGGGCAACGCCGACGTGGTGACCGACACCATCGAGCGGTTCACCGCACAGGGCATCCAGCTCACCTCCGGTGAACATCTCGATGCCGACATCATCGTCACCGCAACAGGATTGAACATCCAGTTCTTCGGCGGGGCCCAGGTGCTACGCAACGGCGTGCCGGTGGACCTCGCGCAGTCGGTGGCCTTCAAGGGGATGATGCTCTCGGGTCTGCCGAACGTGGTGTTCACCTTCGGCTACACCAATGCCTCGTGGACCCTCAAGGCCGACCTCACCTCGGAGTACGTGGCCAAACTGCTGAACTACATGGACGCCCACGGGTACGACACCGTGGTTCCCGAAGAGCCGGGTGAGGGGGTGGAGCGCAGGCCGTTCGTCGATCTGTCGTCGGGCTACATCTTGCGCGCCATCGACCGGCTCCCGAAGTCGGGTTCCGAGACGCCGTGGCGGCTCAAGCAGAACTACTTCGTGGACCTTCGGGTGATCCGGCAGGGCAAGGTCGACGACCCCGCCCTGCACTTCACCAAACACCGTGTGCCGGTGGAAGTTTCCTGATCACGGCGTGGTGACGACGATCCCGTCGTCATCGCTGTAGGCGATATCGCCAGGGTTGAACGTGACGCCGCCGAAGCTGACGGCGACGTCGCGCTCACCCGCACCGGTCTTGGTGCTCTTGCGCGGATTGGTGCCCAACGCCTTGATGCCGATGTCGAGGGTGCGCAGGGTGGAGGCGTCGCGGACGGCGCCGTTGACGATCAGTCCCGCCCAGCCGTTGGAACGGCCCAGCTCGGCGATCAGGTCACCGACCAGCGCGGTGTGTAGCGACGCGTCCCCGTCGACCACCAGCACCGACCCGTCACCCGGCTCGGAGAGCACGGACTTCAGCAGCGCGTTGTCCTGAAAACAGCGCACCGTCACCACGGGACCGGCGAAGGTGTCGCGACCCCCGAACTGGCGCAGCTGCAGGTCGCAGCTACGCACGTCGGAACCGATTTCGTCGACCAGATCAGCGGTGGCGCGGAAAGTCACAGTCACGGGTGAATGCTAGCGCCGCCCGGTCAGTGCGAATTACGGCGCAGCTGACGCACCACCAGCACCGCCAGCAGGCTGACCAGGACCGCCACCACGATGGGCAGCGGCGAACGATCCCGTTGCGCGGGTGCCGCCACGCTGTCGGAGGCCTCTTCAACTGTGGACTTGGCCTGTGCCGCCACCTCTTTGGCGCCGACGGTCACCGCCTCGGCGGGCGCAGCCGGTGGCGGCGGCGGAGGAACGGCCTTCTTCGCGGGAGCTTTCTTCGCGGGTGCTTTTTTGGCCGGTGCCTTGGCGGGTGCCTTTTTGGCCGGGGTCTTCTTCGCCGGAGCCTTTTTGGCCGGGGTCTTCTTGGCCGGGGCCTTTTTGGCAGGGGGCTCCGGTGCACCTTCTGGGTGCTTCTCGGGTGGCTCCTGCGGGTCGGCCATCGGACTGCTCCTTAATGTCATCTGCTCCAGACGCGTGTCATCACGACCGGCAGTGCCCCATCATGCCAGGTGGGGCCGCGGCGACAACGGGGTCAGCCGGTCACTGTCAACGCCGCGGCCAAGGTCAGAGCCACCGCCATCACCGCCAGCTCGATCAGCGACTTGCGACGTGATGCCTGTGCGCTGATCCGATGCGAAGTCGCCGACGGCACCCAGGTGGCCCGGTACCGCGCGGCCAATGCCACCAGCACCGCCGTGGCGATCAGCTTGGCCACGAGGATCCGACCATAACCGGTGGTGACCAGCTCCGAGAGCGTCCCGATGCGCGTCAGGGCGCTCACGGTGCCACCGACCACCAGGACGGACACGCACAGCAGCGACAGCTGGGAGAACGTCGGCAGCACCCTGGCCCACTGACCACGTGAACGCACGGTCAGTGCCAATGCCGTGAGCACGCCGCACCAGACGGCCGCCGCCAGTGCGTGCACCACCACGGCGGTAGCGCTCAGAGTCCCTTCGGCTAGATGTCCCGTCACCGCGCGGGCCGCCAGACCGGTGGCCGCCGCACCGGCGGCGGCCAGGCGGACCGCCGGTGACGGACGCAGCAGCATGGCGGTGGCGGCGATCGCGGCCGCTGCCAGGAGACTGAGCACACCGGAGCGGCCGGCGGAGGTCAGCGTCGCGAAATCCCAGGTGGTCTGCGCGGACAGCTGGCCTACGGCCACGTCGGCGGCCTCGGCGGCGCCGAGTGTCAACCGCACCAATTCGGCGATCAGCCAGATGGCCCCGGCCGCCACCAGCGGTGTGGAAGCGCGGGCCATCAGCTCGTCACGGAAGCGGTGCCCGTCGAGCATCTGCACCGTAGCCAGGCCGAGTGCCGTCACTGCCGCTCCATCGGCGACCGCGCGGACCGCGGCAGCCGACGGTGACAGCAGTGGCTGCGCCAGCAGCCAAGCTCCGGCCAGCGTCACTGCGACCACACCCGCGACAGCCACCGCGGTGCGGACGACGGTCACGACCGGCGCCGTACCGCCCACAGTGCACCGCCGGCGACGATCAACGAGGCACCAAGAACGTAGGGCCACACCGGTGACCCACCGGCGCTGTCCGGCGGAGTGGGCACCGGCTCCTCAATGGCCGCGGGCGTGGGTGTCGACGCGGCCGGTGTGGTCGCAGGGGTGGCGCTCGAAGCGGGCTCGGTGACCGTGTACCCCCACGAACCGGACACCACGTGCCCGTCGGCCGAGGTGGCACGGTAGTTCACGGTGTACAACCCGGCTGGACCGCCGGGCAGGACGGCGATCCCGAGGGTGGCCCCACGGACCTCGACCTCACCCTTGCCCCACTGGCCGCCGTCTGGACCGACGACCGTCATGGCCGCGAACGCAGGCTGCATCGCCTCGTTGAAGGTCGCGGTGACTCGCTGTGGATGGGTGGGCACGGTGGTGTCCGCGGCCGGGTCGGACGACACCAACGCGGCGTGCGCCGAAGCGGGGGCAGCGGTGAGAAAGGCGAAGGCGCTCGCCAGAAGAAGAGCGGAGGTCGCGGCGCACAGTGCGCGCAGCGCCGACCGCGATGCGGTTGTCATGGGGTTGAACTTTCTGGTCAGAGGTGTCGGGGCGGCGTCAGTACGCGCGCGCCGGCGGACCCCGATGCGTCAACGACGCTGCCAGTAACCGAACGTGTTGCAGTGGTTGATGATCGACGCGCAGCTGCAAGATGTGCGGCGCGTCGGCCGGCACTTGCACCGCGGTGGTGCACCGACGAATCGCACGGGACAGGACTCGGCCCAACTGCTGCGCCAAAATCATCAGCGCGGCCCCGACTGTGACTGCGACAGCGTGGCTGAACAACATCAATTGCCAAGGCGCGGTTGCTGTGTGGTGGACATGGCCGACGGCTGCCAGAGCCAGGTGCCCAGTCGCTTGGCCGAGGGCCAGGATCACCGCCAGATGGCGGTCAGCAGACGCACCCGCAACCAAGCCCGTCGCAACGGCCAGCACCGCCAGCAGTGCAACTGCCCCACCGGTGGGCCAGCCGCCACCGGCCAGTGCGTGCGCCGCCACGGCCAGCGCCGCGGTGAACGCGGCGGCGGTCGACGCCTTGAAACGGGACACGGCAGGGGTGTGGGTCTACAACACGCCCAGGCGGGCCATCAGGTCGGCATCGATGCCGTCGAGTTGCTCGGCAATGGCCGCATGGGCAGCGCGGCGGCGGGCCGTCGGCATGGACTCCGCGGCAGTCACCGCAGCAGCGAGGTCGGCGAGCCGGTCACCGATAGCGGTGACGAACTGCTTGGTTTCGGCGTCCTTGGGCTTTTTCTCCGCCACGCTGCGCAGTGAGCGCTCTGCCCCGGCGATACGTGCCGACAGTTGCCCACCGTGGCCGGAGAACTGGCCGAGCT
Source organism: Mycobacterium sp. MS1601 (assembly GCF_001984215.1). NCBI lineage: Bacteria > Bacillati > Actinomycetota > Actinomycetes > Mycobacteriales > Mycobacteriaceae > Mycobacterium > Mycobacterium sp. MS1601. Next base: position 2,317,061 of record NZ_CP019420.1, on the reverse strand, counting down.
GGCTCAGCGGCACCCCGAGACGGTCTGCGCGGCGCTCGTCGAGCAGACCACGCGCCGACGTCGCCGCCCGGTAAACGATGGGCACCAGAATCGGAGCCAGCAGCCTGGTGACGGTGAGAGTGCGACGGATGCGGGCCGGCGACAACAGCTTGCCTTCGCGGGCCGCCTTCAGCTCGGCCTCCGCGATGCGCAGCGAGTTACGCTCGCTGTCGCGTTGAGAACGCAGTTGTGCCTTCAACGAGCGGGTTTCGGCCCGCTGGGCCGACTTGATGCGCCGCTTCTCGTTTTTGGCGTCGAGCTTGGCTTCGAGCTTTGCCTTCGCCTTGATCGCTTTGGCCTCGGCCTTGCGCGTGGCACGGCTCTTTCGCTTGGTGAACAGGCCCATACCTGTCGCCTCCCGGTGCTGTCGTCGCATATCGCGGTCGATGCCGCGAGTCCGGATAAACCCTATCGCCTACCCCGGCGGCCCGAATTACGACCTGCGGATATGCGAGAATGGGTCAAAGTTCGGAGCGGACGCCGAGTGGTGGCGAGCGCAGCCGCAAGGCGTCGGCGTGACGAATCGGGATGAGTGTGGACGGGTCGCGAGTGCGCATGGCTGCGATCGGCGCTGCGCTTGCAGGCGGTTTGCTGATCGGCGGAGCAGGTGGCTGGGGTGCTTCGACCGCCCTGGCCAGCCCGGGTCATCACGACAACGGCGCCGGCTCGGATTCCCGCGGCCCGGACCGGCCGGGTAGGTCCGGGGACGGACCCGCAAGGCCAGGTGGCAAGCCGGACCGGCCCGGCAAGCCGGACGGACCGGACAAACCCGGCAAGCCGGACAAACCCGAGAAACCCGACAAGCCGGACCGGCCCGGCAAGCCGGAGAAACCCGACAAGCCAGACAAGCCCGACAAACCAGACAAGCCGGGTGGCGGTCATGGGCCGGGGGGACCAGGTGACGGTCATGGGCCGGGCAGGCCAGGTGATGGCCATGGGCCGGGCAGGCCCGGTGATGGCCATGGACCCGGCGAGCCCGGTGATGGCCATGGACCCGGCGAGCCCGGTGATGGCCATGGGCCGGGCAGGCCCGGTGACGGCCATGGGCCGGGCAGGCCCGGTGACGGCCACGGACCCGGTAGGCCCGGTGACGGCCACGGACCGGGCAGGCCAGGTGACGGCCACGGACCCGGCGAGCCGTGTGGAGAAGGGCCGGAGGAACCCAACGAACCCGAAGAACCAGGCGGTAACCCCGGACCCGGCAACCCGTGGCCGGGGAATCCACCCACCAGTGGTGGGGGAGGCAACTGGGGAGGTAACGGCGGCGGTAACGGTGGCTTCCCGGACGTGCCGCGCGAGTCCTTCCCTGAGGTCAGCGACCCATTAGCGGCCCCGGAAGCTCTCGATGCCGGCCTCGGGGGACTGGCCGGCCTGACCGCAGCTCCGGCACCGATCGCCCCGCCCGTCCTCGTTGTGCCGATTCCGATTCCGGCGCCGATTCCGGCCGCGGTTCCGGCGCGCCCCACACCACCACCTCCGGACACTGAACCTCCAGCACCCCGGCCCGTCCAGCCCGAGCAGCTTCGGCCGGCGGTATCGGCGCCCGCCGCCGGTCCGGTGCGCAACCCGTTGCCGGAGGGCTTCCGCGCCGGTTACCCGCAATATCTGAGGTCAGCCAAACTCACCGAGATAGCAGGCATTGCACTTCCCGGTGTAGCGGGCATAGTGGCCCTAACGGCGGCAGGGGGATTGGTCGGATATCGCCAGGCGAAAGCCGGCCACACCATCCGCGCGGCGGGGACAGCGCGCTTCCTGCAATAACCATGTCGGGGAGGGGGTGACATGTCGGCGGACAGACGCGTGACCAAAGCGGTCAATGACGTGCTTGCGCTGGCTCCTCGGCGTGGGGAGGTGTCATTGGCCAGGCTGATCGCCGCGGTGAGCAGCGACCGTGGCCGCCCCATCGAAATCGAACTGGCCGACCTGCCGGCGGGCGTCTGCGGGCAGTGGCGGCAATACGTCGATCACGATGTCTTCCTCATCCAGCACGGGCTACCGACATGGCAGCGCACCTTGGCCCACGAACTCGGTCACCTTGTACTCGGCCATCAAGGCATGCCCGTGGCGGAAGCGGCCCGCCAGGTCACCGAAGCGGCCAGCGATGACCTCATCGGCTACATGCTGAACCAGCGCACCGGCTGCATGGGCCCCAACGGCGCCGACGCCGAACAGGAGGCCGAGGACTTCGCAGCGTTGCTGATCTACCGGTTGGGCCGGATGCCCTCGGACAGGTCCTCGATTGTCCAGGTGCGGCTCGGAGAGGCGTTTGGTTGACCGTCTGGGTGATCGCCGGCCTGCTCAGCCTCGCGACCGGAGTGCGCATCGGTTGGGCCCTGGTCAACAAACAGTCTCTGGTCAGCACAGCCATGATCGTCGCGCTGGGCAGCCTTGCGTTGGTGGCTGCCCTCAATTGGTCGCCACTGACGCTCCTTCTGGACACTGTTCTGCACTGGCCCAACGTCTCTATGGGCCTGAGCCAGGTGGCTCTGATCGGGTGCGCGGCGGGTAGTTGCGTGATGATCACCACGGCCGCGTCCACCAGGCATCCGGCGGTGACGCGGCGCATCGCGATGGTCCAGTACGGGGTGGCCGGCGTCATCGCGGTGGTGACACTGGTGCTGTTCTTCACCCGTGGTCAGCAGCCGGAGATGTCTCCCGAGGAGTACCTGGCACGTAACCTCGGCACACCGAACCTGTCGACCTCGTGGCTGCTGCCCCTGCTGTACATACTGTTGGCGCTGACGCTGGTGTCGTGGGCGGGGATGCGCAACTCCAGCCGCAGCCGCAGGGGCCGGGCCTTGTTCGTCTTCACCGTCGGAATCGTGCTGATCCTGCTGGCCAGCGCGTTCTTCATGATGCAGGCATTCGGCAACACGCAGCTGGTCGGCATCGGCTCCGCGGTGACGCTGCTGGCCACCGCCATGGCGGTGGTGGCGGCGGGTTCGCTGCTTCCCACCGTCGAGGACTGGGTCGCGAGCCGACGTGAGCTGAGGCTGATCGGGCCGCTGCTGGCTGAGTTGGAGCACAGGCAACCCGACGTCGGCATCGGGGAGCGACCGCGTGGGCCACTGGTGTTCCGGGTGGCCGAGCAGCTGTCGTTGATCTCCGACGCGCTGTTCCTCGAAGCGACGGCCGCACAGCTCGCCCGTCGTGGTGACCGGAACGACCACGCGACGGCACCCGAAGACATGTCGCCGACGCAGCAGGCACAGGCCATTGCACGGTGGATCCACGGAGGTCCCGACGCATTTCCCGGCCTGGGCACGCTCCGGCAGCCGGAGAGTTACTCCGACCGTGAGTGGATCATCGAGATCGCACGCCAGTACCGCGACATGAAGCGTCAGACGGAAGTGCGCGCCTAGCTCCTAAGCCGACTCCTTCGTCGCCGCATCGGCGACCTGGAGCTAGTCGTCCAGGTGCTCTTTGCGGCGCAGTTCCTCGGCCTTGAGGACGAGATCCTGCTGGGCTTCCGCCGACAGGCCCACCGTGCGAGCGGCGATCCGGCGGACGCCCTCGTCACGCATGTTCGCCAACCACGTGAGCTCCTTGTCGAGCTTCTCGTAGTACTCGTCGTCGGTGAAGTAGGCGGGCTTGATGCGGAAGAAATTGGCAAGGGCCGTCATCGTTGCGGCGGAAGGGTTGGTGCGGTTGCCGGAGCGCAGCTGAGACAGGTAGGGCGCCGACATGGTGACACCCTCCGCCTTGAGCGCGCCGATCACTTCCGCCGACGTATGCGGTCCGCGACCCGGCGGGTACACCGTGTCAAACAGGCGATTCAATCGCGCAGCGAACGTCGTGCTCATCTTTAGGACCTCCACAGGTGGACATCGCGTTATATCCGTGGCCGTATTTGCTGATCATCGTAGCGAGAGTTCTGACAACAACCAAGTGCAAACGCCTGACAAATTAACGCGTGTACTGACAGGTTAGCGCGGTAGGAGGGCTTCCGAAGCGCTGATCAGGGCATCGTTAGTGATTTGAAGCGCAGGACAATAGTGCAGCGGCCGAAAAATCCCAGCTGGGTTCGCCCACCGCGGAAACGCTGCCATCGGAGGGTGGCAGATGAAACCTGTGCGTTACTGGGCAACCGTTCCTGAGCGTGAGCTGAGCTGAATGCAGATTTGCTGCCGCGAAAAGCCACTACGCGATCCGCATCATCCTGGCATGTTGGCGTTCGCTTTGGGGCTCTGGCATGTCGTTTACCGGCGGTAATGATCTCCAGTCGCCACCCCGGATTCCGTCATCGGCGAGTGGCCGACACCCCCGGCCGTCGACAGTTCTCAGCGTGAGGCGCAGGGTGGTTGCGCAGCCGCCGGGGCGAGATAGCCAGAGGTGCGTGGGACACTCCCCCGGGTCGGCAACGTGATCATTGCCACAAGACTGAGTCTCGATGCGTGCTGCTGATTCAGGCGGCGAGCAGCATTGCCAGAATCGCAGTGTCGGGATGACTGATCGGGTCGACGCCCACTCGACTCACCATGGAGGTGACAGTGCCGTCGGACTCGGCCTCCACCCAGGCGGCACGATGCTCGAGGCCGAGGTGGGGCAGGCCGGGCAGGAGGACGCAGCCCGAGGCGGCCCCACTGCACTCCGGCAGCGACGGCGTGGTCTCCGACGGGGGGTGCAGCATCATCAGGGCCGGCGGATTCTGGTCCGCGAAGTACCCAGGGGCAATGGCGGACTCGCCCACCACGGTGCCCTCGGCCAACACCAGGCCGACCGTGCCGGGGGCGGGTGCGTCGGGAAGCTCTTCGCGCACGCCGAAAATGGTTGTGGTGGAGAGTAATCCGGGCCAGGAGGCAACGCGGACGGCGACCATCAGCAGTTGCGCCCATTCTTTTGTGGAATCTGGCCACCGGCCGGAGACCACAAAACCCTTCAGGGCGCCACCGGAATGAAAGGGGGCGAGTTCGATGGCTCGTCCGGACCCTGGTTCCATGTGCCCTCCGCAACTACTCGGTTCGGACAGTGCCGCGCGACACGACTGCGGGTCGGTCCGAACAGGATGAGCCACTTACCCGTTGGCAGGCAAGAGGACACGAGTGCTAACGGCAAACGAGCATCGGATGAACAACGGGGCGCCACGCAGTGCGTGACGCCCCGTTGGGTGAACTCAGCAGTACGAGATCAGGCGGGCGGGTACACGCCCATGCCCTTGGCCTTCTCGGTCTGCCAGAAGATGTCGGCGATCTCGTCGATGGTGGCCAGGAGCTTCTCGGCAACGGCCACGTCGAGCGACTTCTTGACGTCGCCTGCACCGTGCACGCCGTCCCAGAACAGCTGGTGCAGGTTGGGGAACTGCTCGAAGTGGTCCTTGGTGAAGAAGTCGGCCCACAGCACCATCAGGTGATGCTTGACCTCTTCGGCGCGCTGCTCCTTGATCAGGATGGCGCGGGTCTTGAAGTGCTCGTCATCGGAATCGTGGTACTTCTGCAGGGTCTTGAGGCACGACAGCGCCTCGATCTTCGCCTGGGCGGGATCGTAGACACCGCAGTACAGGTCGCAGTGAGCGTGGGCAGGGGTGGCGTTGGTGAAAAGTCGAAGCAGCATGCACTCAAACCTACCCCCGGCACCCCGACCCGAAAACCTAGGCTGTCCCCTGTGACCCGGCGGAAAGCGCAGCGGCGCTGGCCGGTACGCCGGTTCCTCATCGTCGAGAACTCGATGCAGCCGTCGTTGGCGCCGGGTGACGGTGTACTGGCGCTTCGGGGCGGGGCCGCGCGGACGGGCCAGGTGAGGGTCTTCCCGGATCCCCGGGTGCCGTCGCGCTGGTTGGTCAAACGTGTCGGGACTGTTTACGGATCCGGGCGCCGGGCAGCATTCGAAGCGGTGTCGGACAATGCCCGCGCACCGGGAGTGGTCGATTCCAGGCAGTTCGGTCCGGTTGAGGTGGCCGGGTCCTACCGGGTGGTGTGGACGGTCAGGTCAGGACAACCAGGACCAGGACGGCGAGCAGAACCAGGGCGATGACGCCGGCGCGCATGGCGGCCAGAAGATACGAGCGGTTGCAGGTCGACGACGGCGCGTACCAGTGCTTCGGCTGACCCGCCGACTGGGACCCGATAGGTTGAGCCGCCATCACAGACACCTGACCTGCACCATCGATACTGCCCCAGTGAGATGAATCACAGAAACCTTCCTGTGACGGCGATCATAGCTCGCCTCGTACCACGAGGAAAACTGAGCATAGCCCCTGATGTGTGCGCTGCGAAAACGTGCGTTTATGCGCAAGCCGCCGCGATATTTGTCCGCACAAATGGTGGGTGTTCGCCGCGGGCTGTTGATCATCTTCCGGGTGCAGCCGGCGCTATCCACAGCCGGTGACGGTGTGGCCACCGAATGCCGAGCACAGCCGCTTGGACAGCGGTCGGCAGGCTGTGGATAAAGCTGTGGAAACTGTGGATAGTCAGCGATTGCTGTTTCAGCGTCACCGTTCCGGAGATGGCTGTGGACGTCCGACGCATGACAGGATGGCGGGATGGACGACTCGGTTCCTCAGGTGGACGTCCCCGGGCTTCCCGCCGAATTCGGTGCTGACGCGATCCTGCTCGACGTCCGCGAAGACGACGAGTGGCAACGCGGACACGCCCCCGGTGCCCAACACATCCCGATGGGCGACGTCCCGGCTCGAATTCATGAGATCGACGTGGACAAAGAGCTCTACGTCATCTGCCATGCCGGTGGGCGATCACAGCGGGTGGCCCAGTATCTGCTGCGCGAAGGCTACGAGCCGAGGAACGTCAGCGGCGGCATGCTCGCGTGGACCGGAGCGGGTCGACCCGTGGTCACCGACGACGGTGGCCCCGGCAGCGTCTGATCCTGCTGGCCCGGCTGGTCGCCGATCAGCCCGGCCGGTCGCCGATCAGCGCGGTTAGGCTGGACGGGTGATCCAGGTGTGTTCCATGTGCGGCACCCGCTGGAACGTGCGCGACAAGCAACGCCAGTGGTGCCCGAGATGCCAGGGTGCGCTGCTGCCGCCGGCAGCCATGGCGCAACCGGGTGCACCGCAGCAGTCGGGTTGGCACCGACCACCCGATGCCCCCAATTCGGGGCATCGGCTGCCGTCGGGATACCGCTGGATCGCCGTCCGCCCCGGGGCCGCGCCCACGGCGCCGCGACAGCGCAGGCAGTTGGGTCCCACCCCGCGTTACGAGATGATCCCGCGGTGGGGACTGCTGGATCCGATCGCCCAGGTGAGCGCCCCCACCGAAACTGCCCGTAGCGGACCCTCGGCCCGGTTCGCCCGAGTCACCCTGTACACCACAGTCGGCGTGATGCTGGCCGCGGCATTGGTGCACGCCATTCGTTACCTTCTGCTGATTATCAACCGCACCGCCCTGCTCCCGCCTCCGGTGGCCTGGACGGCGGTGTGGCTGGGTGTGTTGCTCAGCACGGCTGTGCTGTTCGCCGTGATCGGCAGTGCCGTCGTGATGACGGGATGGTTGATCCGACGGCGCGCCGCCGTGTACGCCCACCACGGCCACGAGGATCCGCGCTCGTCCAGGGCGCTGTGGTTGGGCTGCCTGACGCCGGTGGTGAACCTGGTGTGGGCTCCGGTGTTCGTGATCGAAATGGCCACTGCCGAGGACGTCTATCCCAGGATGCGCAAGCCCATCCTGGTCTGGTGGGTGCTGTGGGTGTTGTCCACCGGGGTGTCGACGTTCGCCATCGCCACCAGCTTCACCAGCGATGCGCAGGGGATCGCGGACAACACGGTGACAGCCACCATCGCCTATCTGCTGGGCGCGGCCACCGTGGCCGCACTGGCGCGGGTGTACTTCGGGTTCGAACGCAAGCCGGTGGAGCGCCCCGCGCATCGCTGGGTGATGGTCGCCGCCGAATCGCAACCCGCTGACCAGGGCCGTCGCGACGAATCGGACACTGCGGTTGAGCCGAGCGGGCAGGAGCCTGCAGCATAGCGATATGAGGTCGGGCGACGATGCGCACCGGGAAGGCCATGAGGGGCACCCGTTCGTCGTGGCTCACCGAGGGGCATCCGCCGACCGGCCGGAGCACACGTTGGCTGCATACGAGCTGGCTCTGCAGGAAGGGGCCGACGGCGTCGAGTGTGACGTCCGCCTGACCCAGGACGGGCATCTGGTGTGTGTGCACGACCGCCGGATCGACCGCACCTCCAGTGGCACCGGGTTGGTCAGCGAGATGACGTTGGCCCAGCTGCGCGACCTCGACTACGGCGCGTGGCACGGCAGTTGGCGTCCTGACGGCAGCCTCGGCGACACCGGGCTGTTGACGCTCGACGATCTGGTCTCGTTGGTGCTCGACTGGAACCGGCCGGTGAAGCTCTTCATCGAGACCAAACACCCGGTGCGGTACGGGGCGCTGGTGGAGAGCAAGGTGCTGGCGTTGTTGCACCGCTACGGCATCGCGTCGCCGGCCTCCGCTGACCGGTCACGCGCGGTGGTGATGTCGTTCTCGGCGGCCGCGGTGTGGCGGATCCGACGCGCCGCGCCCCTGTTGCCCACAGTCCTGCTGGGCGAGACGTCGAGGTATCTGGGTGGCAGCGCGGCCACGACGGTGGGTGCGACCGCCGTGGGGCCGTCCATCACCACCTTGCGTGAGCATCCCGAACTGGTGGACCGGGCGGCCGCGCAGGGGCGGGCGCTGTACTGCTGGACCGTTGACCACTACGAGGACGTGGAATTCTGCCGCGACGTCGGGGTGGCCTGGGTTGCGACCAACCACCCCGGCCGCACCAAGTCCTGGCTGCAGGACGGGCTGACCGGGGCGGGTCGCGACAGCTAGTTAGAGAGATCCGCCGGCTGCGGCGGGAGCGGTGGCGTCGGCGCCCTCGACGGACATCTCCCGGGCCACGAAGTCCTCGAGGTGGAACAGGTTGTCACCGGCGCGGTCGGCGATCCGCAGCAACGTCGACATGGACGCCACCTCTTCGACCTGCTCTTTGAGGAACCACTGCATGAACTGCTCTCCCAGGTAGTCGCCTTCATCACGCGCGACGGCCGCCAGAGTGGTGATCTGCTCGGTGACTGTGCGCTCCTGACCCAGCGCCATCTCCAGCGCGGCGCGGGGAGTGGCGAAGTCATTGCGGACGGCGTCGATGCCGGGGATCTCGGCGTGGATACCGCGGTCCAGCAGGTAGCGCACCAGCATCATGGCGTGGTTGCGCTCCTCGACGGCCTGGCGGTAGAAGTGCTTGGCCAGCTGCGGGAGGTCGGAGTCATCGAAGTACACCGCCACGGCGATGTATTGCTGCGAAGCGGTGAATTCGTTACGGATCTGGTCGGAAAGCAGTCCGTTGAATTTCGTGTGCTGCGCGTCAGTTGAAGTCATGGCGCCCACAATAGTGCAGGTCAGCGCGATATTCATCCAAGGTTCACCTTACCGATGCAAGGCTTTCCTAAGTTATCCGGACCTAAGTCCGTGACGGGTTTCACTCTCCAGAAATGTTTGCTCCAAGACGTGTGTCAAGGCTGTGCGTCCAGTGCGGACTGTGGTAGCGCAGCATCGGAGGCCAACGCATCGAACAGTTCGGGAGCAGCCGTCTGGTCCCAGATCACCACGTCGCCCGAGCCGTTGGAGGTGTACTCGCCGATGGGCACCGTCAAGGCGGTGGTCTGACCGCGCAGCGCCCACCCGAGCCGGGCCAGGTCCCACACGTGGTCCCCGTCGTCGACGGTCAACGCGTCCACCGCGGCGTTGGGCACGGCGTACCAACGCCACGGGTTGAGCCACACCGCGGGTGCGGCGGCCCGGTGGAGCAGGGCGGACATGAACTCCCGCTGATTGGTCATCCGGTCCAGGTCCGCGCGTGGTGTGGCGCGGCTGCGGACGTACCCCAGCGCCTGGGCGCCGTCGAGAGACTGACAACCCGCGGGGAGGTCGATGCCGGCCAGCGGGTCGTTGATCGGATCCGTGGGGCACACCGTCACGTCGCCGAGTGCGTCCACCACGTCGGCGAAACCGTTGAACCCCACCTCGGCGTAGTGGTCGACGTGCAGACCGGTGGCCTGCTCGACGGTCTGCGCCAGCAACTGGGGACCGCCGACCGCGAACGCCGCGTTGATCTTGTCGCTGCCGTACCCAGGAATGTCGACGTAGGAGTCGCGGGGAAGGGACACCATGGTGGTCGGCGCGCTGGATCCCAGGCCGGGAATGTGCACCAGCATGATGGTGTCCGTGCGGCCGTTGCCGACGTCGCCGCCGGTGGCGAGGGTGGCCTGCTGTTCCGGTGACAGATCGGCGCGGCTGTCGGAGCCCACGAGCAGCCAATTGGTGCCGCGACCGGAGGCGGGTCGTTCCGGGTAGTCGGTCAGCGCTGTGATGCGGTGCAACGAGGTCTCCGCCCAGAAGCCGATACCCACCACCGCGACGACAGCCACCAGGATCAGGGCGAGCAGCAGCCGCAGCACCGGGATGCGTCTGCGCTTCTTCTTGGTCGGGGGTGGTTGCGGCGGCGGGGCGGCGACCCTCGGCGGTGGGGGAGGCGGGCGCCGGGGTGGTGGGGGCGGCGGAGGTCGTCGCCGCTGCGGCGGTGGAGGTTGGGCAGCCGGTCGGTAGGCCGGGTCACGGCGGATCACCTGCGACGGCTCCCGCACTGGCGGCAACTGCTGTGGATGCGGCCGGCGCGGCGGCATCGGGGGTGGCGGCCGCCGGTCGTCGTTCACTCGATCAATTTACGCGCTCGGGGGCCAGCCATCCCAGATGCTGAGCCAGCAGCGCGTAGCCGACGAACGCGACGACGTCGATCACGCCGTGCGCGATGATCAGCGGCCACAGCCGGCCCCAGCGACGGTACGCCGTCCCGAACACCAGGCCCATGATGAAGTTGCCGACGCCTGCGCCGAACCCCTGGTAGAGGTGGTAGGCGCCGCGGAGCAGACTCGTGGCGACCACGGCCTTGACGGGGTTGATGCCCAGCTGATCGAAGCGGTTGAGCAGGTATCCGACCACGATCACCTCTTCGGCCCAGCCATTGGCGAAGGCGGCGGCGATCAACACCGGAATCCGCCACCAGGTGTCCGACAGTTCCGTCGGCACCACCTCGGCGCTGAACCCCAGGGCGCGGGCAGCGACGTACAGCCCCAGGCCGGGGATGCCGATCAGGGCCGCCAGTCCGAGGCCGCCCAGCAGGTCGGGGCGCAGCCGGAACCGGCCGATGCCGATGCGGGTCAGGGTGAAACCACTGCGCCACAACAGGTACACCGCCAACGCGCCCCAGGCCACCAGCTGGGTGACCGACGCCAGGTTCAAGGCCAGGTCGATCAGGTCGAAGTATGAGCGCCGGGGGTTGAGGGCCACGGACTGGTCGGCCAGGCCGCGCAGCACAAAATCGGTGAGTCGCAGGGTCGCGGTGATGGCGCTGAGACCGAATGTGACGGCCAGGACGACGACGATCTCGATCTTGATGGCCCGCCGTTCAGGCGCGGGCAGTTGGCCGGGTTCGGTCACCCCGTCACGGTAACCGCGGTTATGTCAGAACTGGCGGGCGCGCAGGCCGTTGACGAAGGGGCAGCCCATCAGCACCCGGATGGCCTGGCTGAGTGCGTTCACGTCGTCGACCGGCTTGGGGAACGGCAAGCGCACGTCGTGGTCGCCGTCGTCGCCCTCGACCCGCAGACGGACGCCGTAGCGGTCCAGTCCTAGGGGGCGGACCCGGCCGCGGCGCATCGGTCCGGGCAGCCTGGTGGCCAGCCGTGCCACCACGTCACGGTGATCGTTGTCGATGTGGCGCAGCCAGCATGTCTCCATGACGCAGAACGGGTCGGGCTCGGCCTCGAGCAGGGTGCCCACCCCGACGGACTCGGCGCCCGTGGAATCGGCGACCACCACGGACTCGACTTCGAGGCGTAGCAGGGTGAAATCGGTGCCCACCTGCAGCAGCACCGGATTGGGATCCTCGGAGGCGATCAGATCGAGGGTCGCGCGCACGGCCACGTCGGGGACGCGCACCAGACGCCCACGGATCCACACCAGTGACCGGACGGGTTCGCGCAGCGGCAGCGGGGCGTAGTCGGTGAGTTCCAGGACTGCTTGCACCCCGCCGATGCCGGCGTTGAGGATCTTGGCAGCGGCCATGCTCGTGGTGGGAACGATGGTGGCGAACGAGCCGTCGGCCATCAGGTGGTGCACCGGGGTGGACTCGGGCTCGATGCCTTCGAGGGCCAGCAGCGCACTTCCGGCCCGCACGCAAGCGCTTCTGATGCGTTCGGCGGTGCTGGGGCCAGGAATTGTTGCTGCGGTCATCGGGCGCCTTTCGGTGCTGATCTCGAACTGAGGTAAGCCTAACTTAACTAGCGATCTGGGAGCGTCGCAAGTCCTACCCGACTGCCCACGCGTACCGGAGGTCCTTCGCGTGCTCGGCTCTGGCGGCCTCGGACTCCGGTTAGGGTTGCGGGGTGGTCGGCATCGCTTACCTGGGTCCGCAGGGGACGTTCTCCCAGGCGGCGCTCAACCAGATGACAGCCTCGGGGCTGGTCCCCGAAGGTCACGCGGTCGCGGCTCTGCCCACAGACAGCACTCCCGCCGCCCTCGAGGCGGTGCGCCGCGGGGATGCGACCTACGCCTGCGTTCCCATCGAGAACTCCATCGAGGGCTCGGTGTTGCCCACCCTCGACGCACTGGCCATCGGCTCACCGCTGCAGGTGTACGCCGAACTCACCCTCGACGTGGCGTTCAGCATTGTCGTGCCCCCCGGCACGGACGCCGCGGCGGTGCGCACCGTGGCCGCGTTCCCGGTGGCGGCCGCCCAGGTGCGACGCTGGCTTGCCGAACATCTCCCGCAGGCCACAGTGGTGCCCGCAATCTCCAATGCCGGTGCCGCAGAAGATGTTTCGCAGGGTCGGGTGGATGCGGGTGTCAGCACCGCGCTGGCGGCCGAGCTCTACGAATTGCACACCCTGGCCGACGCAGTGGTGGACGAGGCCAACGCCCGCACCCGATTTGTGCTCGTCGGTAGACCCGGGCGCCCGCCGGCTCGCACCGGCGCCGACCGCACCTCGGTGGTGCTGAGACTGGAGAACGTGCCAGGAGCGCTGGTGAGCGCGCTGTTGGAGTTCGGCATCCGCGATATCGACCTCACCCGGATCGAGTCTCGGCCCACCCGCGTCGAACTCGGGACCTACGTCTTCTTCCTCGACTGTGTGGGGCACATCGAAGATTCCGCCGTCGCCGAGGCACTCACAGCGCTGCACCGACGTTGTGCCGATGTGCGATATCTCGGATCTTGGCCGACCGGCTCGGCTGCAGGAGCCCTTCCGCCCCAACTCGACGAAGCCAGCACCTGGCTCGAACAGCTCCGGGAGGGAAAGTCATGAGTGGACGGCTGATCCTGCTTCGGCACGGCCAGACCTACGGCAACGTCGAGAAGCGCCTGGACACCCGGCCTCCCGGAGCTGAACTGACCCCGCTGGGGCGCGACCAGGCGCGGGCTTTCGCCCGAGGCAGGCAGGACCCGCCGGGCCTGCTGGCCCACTCCGTTGCCATCCGGGCACGCCAGACCGCGGGGGAGGCCGGCGAGCTGTTGCGCGTGGCACCGCAGGAGTTCGACGGCCTGCACGAGGTGCAGGTGGGTGAGCTGGAGAACCGCAACGATGACGAGGCCATCAAGGAGTTCGGCCAGATCTACCAGCGCTGGCATGAAGGTGATTTGGACGCCGCGATGCCGGGCGGCGAGAGCGGCAACGACGTCCTGGCCCGATACTTGCCGGTGGTGACGGATCTGCGATTGCGTTACCTCGATGACCATGACTGGACCGACGACATCGTGGTGGTCAGCCACGGTGCCGCGATCCGGCTGGTGGGTGCCGTGCTGTCCGGCGTCGACGGCGGCTTCGCCCTGGACAACCACCTGGCCAATACCGAATCAGTGGTACTGGCCCCCATCACCGACGGCCGGTGGAGCTGCTTGCAGTGGGGAGCGTTGACCCCGCCGTTCTATCCCGAACCAGAGGTGGATGCGGTTCAGGAAGCGCGCACGTCCGTCGACCCGATGGGCTGAGCGCACTCACACCCCACCGCTTCGCAGTCGACGACGAACACGTGGGCCATCAGTTCGGGTGTGGTGCAGTGCTCGTCGGTGCAGTCCGCGCGAAGCAGTGCGTGCACGATCAACGTGCCGGTGCAGTCTGCTTCCATCCCCCGTTCCTACCACCGTGGCCCGACATTGCGGGTGCGGCGCGCCTTCAGGCCCAGCCGAGTTGGTGCAACCGCTCGTCGTCGATGCCGAAGTGGTGCGCGATTTCGTGAATCACGGTGATGGCCACCTCGTCGACCACCTGCTGCTCGCTGTCGCACATCTGCAGCAGGGCACCCCGGTAGATGGTGATGGTGTCGGGCAGCGACCCGGCGTAGAACGAGTCCCGCTCGGTCAGCGCGACGCCTTCGTAGAGGCCCAGCAGGTCGGGCTCCTCCAGGTTGCGGTCCTCCACCAGCACCACGACGTTGTCGAAGGCTGCGGCCAGTTCCGCCGGAATGAGGTCGAGTGCGTCGGAGACCAACTCTTCGAACCTCTTCCGGCTCATCCGGACTGGCACGGGTCAGGCCGGGGGCGGCAGTACCGGAGCCGGAACGGGTTCCACCGGAGCAGCCGGGGGCGGCGGTGCGAACGGATCCGGCGCGGGCGCGGGCGCGGGCACCGGGGCGGCCGGAGGCGGCACCGCTTCCGGTGCGGGTGCGGGGGCATCCGGCGGAGGCGGGTTGAACACGTTGCCCGTCGTGGGCGGCGGGGCGACGGTCTCGGTGGTCTGACCCGGCATGTGCTGGTTGGGGTCACGTTCGGTGGTCGTCGTGCTCGAATCGGAACCCGAGTAGGAGCCGGAGGTGTCCGGGTAGTACTCCTGCGTCGGCTCGCTGTATTCGATGGGCGGCAGGTTCAGCCGCTCCGCCGGAATGTCCGGCGGGGGCACCGGCGGCTGTCCGTTGATCATCAACGGACCCTTGGCGCTGTTGAGCAAGGTGGCCCAGCCGCCGTTGCCCAGGGTGGCCCCGACGCTGCAGGACACCTGGTGGCTGCCCGCGGTCCAGCTCGGCAGCGAGATGGTGCTGTAGATCAGCGTCAGCGTGGTGGTGCGCAGCTCGATCGGCGCCAGGTAGGCGTCGGTCAAGGCCGTGCACGTTTCCTTGATGAACGCGTCCTGATCGGCTTCCGGCGGTAGTTCGGGCCCCGGGAACCTCTCGGCCAGGTTCACCGATCCGGTGATCTCCATGGCATGCGGTGCCGCGCAATCCACCGGGATGTCGGTGGGCTGGTTGCTGGCCGGGTCGATGCCAAGGCACGTGCCCGCCGGCCACACCTTGGACTGGTCCACTTCGGCGACCTTGCCCTGGAAGGCCAGCTGCTGGTTGTCGGGGCCCGGCAACTGCAGACCGCACAGCATCCGCCGCTCGCCGGACTGGCGCCAGGCCTTGTCGCCGGACCACAGCATGCCGATGGTGAACCGGCTGTTGGGATCGAACCGCGGACCGAGGTAGCGGCGCACCGCGACCTGGCACTGTTCCTGGCTGATCTGCTGGATGCGGGCGGGTGACGGCGGGGCGGCATCCGGGCCGTACTCGGTGCCGGGGAAGGTGCTCATGTCCACCGACTCGGCAACCTCGAAGCGGTGCTCGTCGGCGCAGTCGACCACCTCCGCGTCGTCGGGAGTGGCGTTCGGCCAGTTCAGGCAGTTACCCGGGGTGGCCTCGCTGAACGTCTCGGACCCCTTGGAGCCGGCGATCGGGATGATGTCGGTGTTCAGGTAGCCCACCAGGCCGTTGTTGGACCCGGTCAGGGGCAGCACGGTGATCAGGCCGGCGATGAGCAGCCCACCGAGCGCGGTCAGCAGCAGGGCACGCCGGGTGGCTCTGGCCTGGAACGTGCGCAACCAGTCGAACCGCTTGCCTTTGGGCTGCTCAGGCGCCGTTTCCTGCGCCTCGGGGAGTTCGGACATCCGCTCCATTGTGACAGGCGTGTCGGGTGCTGTGACAAGTGATGCGAATGTAACGTTATGTGGTTGTGTCGCAGCGAACGGGACCGTAGGCCCCCCTCGCCATGACTGCGCCTCCGAGACAAAAGTAGGGTTGGCGGGCGTGATCGACCTGAAGCTGCTGCGCGACGACCCGGATCGCGTTCGCCGTTCCCAGACCAGCCGCGGTGAGGATCCCGCGCTGGTCGATGCGCTACTGGCCGCGGATGCCTCGCGGCGCTCCGCCATCTCTGCCGCCGACAGTCTGCGAGCCGAGCAGAAGTCCGTGAGCAAACAGGTCGGCGCTGCCTCGCCCGAGGATCGGCCGGCCGTGCTGGCGCGTGCCAAGGAACTGGCGGCGCAGGTGAAATCGGCCGAAGCGGAGCAGGGCGAGGCCGAAAAGGCTTTTGTTGCCGCCCACATGGCCATCTCCAATGTCGTGATCGACGGGGTGCCCGCCGGCGGCGAGGACGACTTCGTGGTGCTCGACACCGTCGGCACACCGCCGAGCATCGAGAACCCGAAGGATCATCTGGAACTCGGCGAAACTCTCGGGTTGCTCGACATGGAGCGCGGCGCGAAGGTCTCGGGCTCGCGGTTCTACTTCCTGACCGGCCAGGGCGCTCTTCTGCAGTTGGGGCTGTTGCAGTTGGCCGTGCGACTGGCCACCAACGCCGGGTTCACCCTGATGATCCCTCCGGTGCTCGTACGGCCCGAGGTGATGCGCGGCACCGGTTTCCTGGGCGCCCACGCCGACGAGATCTACCACCTCCCGGACGACGACCTCTACCTCGTGGGGACCTCGGAGGTGCCGCTGGCGGGTTACCACTCCGACGAGATCCTGGACCTGTCCAACGGACCGCTGCGCTACGCCGGGTGGTCCTCGTGCTTCCGCCGCGAGGCGGGCAGCTACGGCAAGGACACCCGCGGCATCATCCGGGTGCACCAGTTCGACAAGGTGGAGGCCTTCGTCTACTGCGAACCGGCCGAGGCCGAGGCCGAGCACCAGCGCCTGCTCGGATGGCAGCGCGAGATGCTTGCGCTGATCGAGGTGCCCTACCGCGTGATCGACGTGGCCGCAGGCGATCTCGGTTCGTCGGCAGCACGCAAGTTCGACTGTGAAGCATGGGTGCCCACCCAGCAGACCTACCGTGAGCTGACGTCCACGTCGAACTGCTCGACATTTCAGGCGCGCCGGCTGTCGACCCGCTACCGCGACCAGAACGGCAAGCCGCAGATCGCGGCCACCCTCAACGGCACTCTGGCCACCACCCGCTGGCTGGTGGCGATCCTGGAGAACCACCAACAGCCCGACGGCAGTGTGCGGGTGCCGGCGGCCTTGGTCCCCTACGTCGGCACGGAGGTACTGACACCATGATCGATCTGGCTCTCGACGACCTGCGTTCCTGGTTCGGTTTCGGAGTGGCGGGTAACTTCGCCGGTCATCTCGAACAGGCCGGTGAGGCAGCGGATTTCGTGAATGTCAGGCCCACGACGGGCGAATCCGGTGAAGCGCCCAAGGGCATCTTCCCCTGGTACGCACCCGGGGTCGACGGCTTCCTGTCGGAGTTCCCACTGTCCAACGACGCGATTGTGCTGCCCGCCAGCGACGAGCCGCTGAACCTGCAGATCGAGCCCGAGGTCGGGTTGGCCTGCCGGGTGGTCTGGGACGGCGACACCGTGGTGACGCTGCAGCCGTTCGCGCTGGGCGCCTTCAACGACTGCTCCATCCGGCGACCCGGTGCTCCCAAGATCAGCCACAAGAAGAACTGGGGTCCGGCATCAAAAGGTGTTGCCGCGACGTTCTTCGACATCAGCGATCTGACCCCGGACGGGCCGACGTCGACTCTGCGGCTGATGTGTCACCTGCGTGACGGCGCCGGTGAGGAGCACGCCTACGGGGTGGACAGCCCGCTGCTGGGCTACTCCTACTACGGCGAAGTGCTGCTGGACTGGATCGTCGAGCGGCTGGCGAACCAGAAGGGCTCACCGGAGACGCCGTTGGAGGACGTCGGTGCGCTGATGGTGGCCGCCGGTCATCCCGAGAACGTGCTGATCGGCATCGGCGCCACCCGATACACCGAACTCGGCGAGTCGACGTTCCTGAAGGTGGGCGACCAGGCCATCGTGCGCGTGTACGACACCGAGTCCGACGCCTGTTCCGAACTGCGCCAAACGGTTTCGTCCAGCTGATTGCTCAGCCGGCACCGCCGTTGGCGGTGCCGTTGGTTCCGTTGCCGCCGGCGTCACCACCGACTGCGCCACCTGTTCCGCCGGTGCCGCCCTGACCGCCCGAGGCCGGACCGCCGGCGAGACTGGTTGCGTCACCGCCGTTGCCACCCTGTCCGCCATTGCCGGCCAGGGCACCGCCGCGTCCACCGCCGCCGCCTTCGCCGCCGATGCTGGGCGCATTGTTGGTGACCGTGTCCCCGCCGCGGCCACCCTTACCGCCGGTGCCGCCGAATGCGGAGTTACCGCCGCGGCCACCTGCACCGCCGATCGAGGCGGAACCGTCACCGTCCACGCCGTCCCAGTTGTTGGAGTTGCCGCCGTCACCCCCGCGACCGCCGTCGCCGACGACGGCGTAGCCACCGCTACCCCCCGCACCGCCGGTGGCGACCACGCCCGGGTTGTTGGCGGCACCGAAGCCGCCCTTGCCGCCCGCACCGGCTTCGCCGAAGGTCGTGTCGCCGCCGTCTCCGCCCGCGCCGCCGGTGCCGTTGCCGTCCTCTGCCACTGCGCGACCACCGGTGCCACCGGCCCCGCCGTCGCCGAACACCCAGCCGCCGCGGCCGCCGTTACCGCCCTTGCCGCCGAGGGCATCCGTGGGCGAATTCACGTCGAGGCCGCCGTCGCCGCCGTTGCCGCCGTCACCGGACAGCAGACCGCCGCGGCCGCCGTCGCCGCCATTGGTGGCCCGGGAGAACCGGGCCTCATGGGTGACGTCGTACCAGGACTCCGCGCCCACCCCGCCGTCACCGCCGTTGCCGATCACCCAGCCGCCGTTGCCACCGCGGCCACCGGCGGTGGCCGCGGACACCACGATGCCGTCGGCGTCGACCACCGCCGCGACACCCGCTCCGCCGTCGCCGCCATTGCCGAACAGGAAGCCACCGTGGCCGCCGTCTCCGCCATTGGCGCCGTTGCCGCCGTTACCCCACAGCAGGCCACCGTTGCCGCCGTTGCAGGCAGAGCCGGTGCAGTCGGTCGCAGCGCTGAGGCCGTTGCCGATCAACCAGCCGCCGTCGCCGATCGCCGGGCGCAGAGTGTAGGCCGCGGTGCCGATCGCCGGGCTGTGGCCGTCCAGCAGGTAGTTCAGTGTCGACTCCGTGGTGGTCAGCCGGATGTCGGCGGTGTGCTGGGGTGACTCGGCCGTGGCGGCAAGGGCGAATGCGCCCATGCCAACCAGTGCGGCGCCGGCAATGCCCGTGGTGACGGCGGGAATCGGGAACGTACGGGCGTTTGCCATAGCAGAGTTTTCCTCGGGTGCGGAGACGGCGCTGAGATGCCACGTGCTGGGTGGCGCAATGAATCTATGAGCTGATGAATAGCAGGTCAACCGTTGCTTAGCCAAACGAAATTGAGGCCAACGTGGCGCGGCCGGCAATCGGCAGCTTCACAAGACGGATGTTGCTGACGAGAAGGTGATGCGCAACCGCCACCGGCTGCCCCGGTGCCGTCTCTAGACTGCTCCCATGACGACCGTGTCGCAGCTGTGGCGCTTCCCGGTGAAGTCGATGGGCGGCCATCAGGTGCCGCAACTGCGCGTGGACAGACGAGGTGGCCACGCCGACCGGTTGTGGGCGGTGCGGGACCTGGAGAACGACGTCACCGCCTCCGCGAGGCGGGTGCCTGCCCTACTGGGGTGCACGGCCGCCTATGCCGCTGAACCGGGTGCCGACGCCGGTCCGGGCAACGTTCCCGAGGTGCTCATCACGTTCCCCGACCAGCAGGTGGTGTCCAGCAGCGATCCCCTTGTCCACGAACGACTATCGGAACTGGTGGGCCGTGAGGTGCGCCTGACATCGCTGCCGCCGACGGCCGACACCAGCCAGCACCGGCTGTCGGTCAAGCAGAGCAAAGCCAACTTCGCCGCAGCCGAGGTGCGCCGCGATTTCGGGCTGAGCGACTCCGAGGCCCTGCCGGACACGTCGGTGTTCACCACCAGACAGATCCTGACATTGGCCCGGTACTCCACGCCGCCCGGAACTTTTGTGGATCTGAGTGCGCTTCACCTGATGAGCGAGACCAGCCTGGCGTCACTGTCGCCGGACGGCGTCGGGTACGACGTGCGCAGGTTCCGTCCCAATGTGCTGGTGACCGTCGACGACCAGGAGGCCGAGTTCCCCGAATCTGCCTGGGTGGGAGCTGATCTCGAGATCGGCACGGCACGTATGTATGTCACGGTGCCCACCATCCGGTGTGTGGTGCCCACCCGCCCGCAGCCGGGCGTCGAGTTGGACAAAGCCATCACCCGCAGGCTCGCCGAACGCACCAACCGCTTCCTCGGGGTGTACGCCGACGTGAGCGGGCCCGGGCTGATCCGAGTGGGCGACACCGTGCGCGTCCGGCGACCGGAACCACCGGGCGCGCTGCGGGCCGCGGCCGCCGCCGCGGGAAAATCGGTGCTGCGGCGCGCGCAGTGGGTGCTGGAAAAGACGGTTCTGCGCGAGAGCTGAGCCCGCTCAGTTCAACAGCTCTTTCAGCACGGCCACGAACTCCTTGGGCCGCGCCGGTGTGAAGGCAGGGCGCAGTTTCAGTCCCGGCACGTCGAGGGTGACCAGGGTGGACTTCAGCGGTCGCCGGATGTCCAGCGGCAGCCACCGGCGCAGGTCCGAGCTACCCCAGATCCGGAAGCGCTGCATGAACATGCCCAGCTCGTCGACCTGGTAGCTCCGGATATCGTGCAGCGGAATCACTTTCGAGGTTCCCGACGGAAAGTGGTAGCGCCGCAGCGTGATCGCCGACCGGTCCAGCGCGACCATGCCGTCGTCGTAGTACTGCCTCGGGGGTGCACTCACAATGCGCGGCTCCGCAGTTGGTGTCCCTTGGTGGTCAGGCATCGGCCGTTGGTGAGGTTCCACTGCCAACCGTGCAGATTGCAGGTCAGCGTCTCACCTTCCACCACACCGAATTTCGACAGATCGGCTTTCAGGTGCGGGCACCGGCGCTGGATCTCCCAACCGTCGACGGTGATGGAGGCTGAGTCGTCGTGTGCTTCGGCGAACCAGCCGTCTGCGTAGGCGATGCGCTCATTGGTCAGGCATTTGAAGAAGGTGTACAGGTACTCGTTGTAGCCGCCGACCCGCCACGCCTTGAACCGGGTGGACAGGAAGATGGTGTTCACCCAGTCGGGCTCGCGGTCGCGTAGCACCGTGCGCACCAACTCCGGTGCGATCTCGAATCCGTAGCGGAACTTCTCATCGGAAATCGGCTCGCGTACAGCCCGTTTCGGGAAATCCAGAACCACGGTCTCGGCGCCCAGCAGTAGTTGCACCGGATAGCCGATGCCGTCGCAGATCTGATCGGACTGGATCATGATCGGTTCGAACAGCTCGCGTAGCGGCTCGAGCAGCGATTCTCCCGCAGCGGGTGCCCAACCGGCCTTCAGGTCAGCCAGCACGGGCGCCATCCGCTCGGCGTAATCGGCGATGTAGGCCGCTTTGCCGGTGGTGAAGATGGCTTCCACCTCCTCGACCGGCAGGGGATGTTCCAGCGAGTTCAACTCAGAGCCGGTGAAATCCGCACGGGTGCCGGGCATCATCAACAACCCGCGGTCGTGGCCTGCCGCGCGCATCTGCTCCAGGAACACCATCTGGTCGGGGAAGATGTTCGCCGGATCGCCGTGGTCGTCGTTGAGGAACCGAAGGTCGTCGTCGAGGAAGCACGGTGGCCCCGCCGAGGGAATGACCCAGGTCGCGCCGACCTGGGCGATGTACTGGCGGCAGCGGTCCATCTGGCGCTGCCGCTTCTGGGTGCCGAAAGCCGCTTTGGCGCGCTCGGGCATGTCGTAGACCATCGGGTACCAGATGGCACCCGAGAACTGCAGCATGTGGACGTCGACGTGGCCGAACTCCGTCGCCAGCACGTCGAGGTCCACCGGGCGGGCGTCGTTCATGTTGAACGCGACGGTCTCGCCGTCGGAGACCACCAGCCCGGAGTCACCGATGGGTCCGTCGGCGGGGGCGCGCAGCGCGATGATCATGACGTCGAGGTCGCCCTTGGGCCCGCTGACGCGGTGCTTGACCGAATCGGTTGTCTCGACGAAGCGGTGGAACCCCAGGGCTTCGAGCTCCCGGCGCAGATCGGGCACCGGGTAGTCCGGCAGCAGCACCACGGCGTCCTTGTTGACGTGGCGGCGCAGGTTCTCGGGGTCGAAATGATCCTTGTGCAGATGTGAGACGTAGAGGTAGTCGCAATCGCCGAGCCGGTCCCAGTCCAACTGACTGTTGTCAGGGAAGGGAAACCACGACCCGAAGTACGCCGGGTTCACCCACGGGTCGCACAGAATGTCGCCCGCACTCGTTTCGATCAGAAAGCCGGCGTGGCCGACGCTGGTGACCTGCACAAACACCTCTCGTGGAACTCGGGCCCCGCTCGAGCAGCAGTGAGGCGCCGGTTCGAGCTTAGCGGCCGCAGCGGCCCGCGGCCGCGCGCAAACGCCGCAGAGCGTTAGGCTCCACAGTTGTGGAACCGGTATACGGCACGGTCATCCAGCTCGCCAGGCTGACCTGGAAGCTGCAGGGGCTGAAGTTCACCGTGACGGGTGTCGAGAATCTGCCGCGCACCGGCGGTGCCGTGGTGGCCGTCAACCACACCAGCTACTTCGACTTCACCTTCGCAGGCCTGCCCGCCTACCAGCAGGGCCTCGGTCGCAAGGTCAGGTTCATGGCGAAGAAGGAAGTCTTCGACCACACGATCACCGGCCCGATCATGCGCAGCCTGCGCCACATCGCGGTTGATCGGTCAGCGGGTGCGGAATCCTTCGACGAGGCCTGCCAGCGGCTCAAGGACGGCGAGCTGGTCGGGGTGTACCCCGAGGCCACCATCAGCCGCAGCTTCGAGATCAAGGACTTCAAGTCCGGGGCCGCCCGGATGGCGATCGCGGCCGATGTGCCGATCATCCCGCACATCGTGTGGGGTGCTCAGCGCATCTGGACCAAGGATCATCCGAAGAAGATGCTGCGGCCCAAGGTGCCGATCAGCATCGCCGTCGGTGAACCGATCATGCCCACCCTGCCCGCCCAGGAACTCACCGAGTTGCTGCGGCATCGGATGCAGCATCTGCTCGAACGGGTGCAGGAGCACTACGGTCCCCACCCGCCGGGCGCGTTCTGGGTACCGCATCGCCTCGGTGGGGGAGCGCCCTCGTTGGCCGATGCCGCTCGCCTCGACGCTGAGGAAGCCGCACGGCGGGCGCAGGCCAAAGCGCAGCGGCCGGGCTCTGGATAGCCGCGAATGGAGCCGGTTTTCCGAGCCCTGGAGATCGCGGCCGAGACTGTCGTCAGCGTTACCGGAACCGCGATCACCTTCCTTGAGCTCGAGCACATTCCGGCCTCGGGTGGGGCGGTGATGGCCATCAACCACACGAGTTACATCGACTTCCTGCCTGCCGCTCTGGCCGCCAGGCGTCGCGGCCGTCGCATGCGGTTCATGATCAAAGCCGAGATGCAGCAGGTGAAAGTGGTGAACTTCCTGATCCACCACACCAAGACCATCCCGGTGGACCGCACCCACGGCGCCGGGGCCTACAGCGTGGCGGTGCAGCGGCTCAGAGACGGTGAGCTGGTGGGGGTGTACCCGGAGGCGACGATCAGCCGCAGCTTCGAGCTGAAGGGTTTCAAATCCGGTGCCGCGCGCATGGCGCTGGAGGCCGGCGTCCCCGTGGTTCCGCTGATCGTCTGGGGCGCCCAGCGCATCTGGACCAAGGATCATCCGAAACATGTGGGCCGCAACAAGTTCCCGGTCACGGTCAAGGCGGGGCCGGCACTGGCCCCGGCCGGAACCCCGGAGGAGTTCGACGGCGCCATCCGGGCCGCCATGACTGCCGTGCTGACCGACGTGCAGCAGCACTACCCACACCCCGAGGGCGCCTACTGGCTGCCGAGACGACTCGGCGGAACAGCCCCGACACTGGAGGAAGCGATGTTGCTCGACCAAGCCGAGCTCGCCGAGCGCGCACGCAGGCAGGCGGAACGAGGTTGACCGACATCAGACCACCCGCTCTGATCGCCACCGATGTCGACGGCACCCTGCTCGACGACGACGAGTTGGTCACCCCGCGGACCCGAGCGGCGGTCCGCGCCGCCGTCGACGCGGGGACGACGTTCATCCTTGCCACCGGGCGGCCGCCACGCTGGATACCGCCGGTGGTGGAGGGTCTGGGGTTCGCCCCGATCGCGGTCTGTGCCAACGGCGCCGTGGTGTACGATTCCGCGACGGACCGGATACTGTCGGCGCGCACACTGTCCGCGGATGCGCTTGCCGCTCTTGCCGATATCGCCACACACGTGATTCCCGGGGCCGGCCTGGCTGTCGAGCGGGTGGGTCGCAGCGCACACGATGCCGCCACCCCTCAGTTCGTCAGCTCCCCTGGTTACGAGCACGCTTGGCTGAACCCGGACAACACCGAGGTGTCGATCGAGGACCTGTTGTCGGCGCCGGCGGTCAAGCTGCTGATCCGTAAGGCCGGTGCCAGCAGTGCCGACATGGCGGCCGAGCTGGAAAAGCACATCGGCACCGAGGGCGACATCACCTACAGCACCAACAACGGGCTCATCGAAGTGGTGCCGTTGGGTATCAGCAAGGCCACCGGTGTCGAAGAGGTGGCCAAGCCGCTGGGGATCGGCGCGGACGGGATCGTGGCGTTCGGCGACATGCCCAACGACGTGCCGATGCTGCGCTGGTCCGGACTCGGTGTGGCGATGGGCAATGCGCATCCAGAGGCGGTAGCCGCTGCCGACGAGGTGACCGCGCGCAACTCCGAGGACGGTCTGGCACGGGTGCTCGAACGCTTTTGGGGCTGAATTCAGCCCGGCCCTGACCGCCTGGTCCCTCAGCTGTCCAGCAGGATCGGTGTGAACCGCTCCAGCTGGATCGGCGGGCCGTCCGGGCCCAGCGGCGGCAGTTCCTGCGCCACCCCGTCCACCACACGGGTCACCAGGCCGGTCTCCCGGTCGAAGTTGAGCGTGCCGTGCTGGAAGTTCTGCTTGATCCACTGCGGTTCCTGGATCTCGCCGCTGGTGGGTAGTCCGAGCAGACCGCGCTCGTAGCCGAGGCTGGCCCAGGCGTCGTAGATGGCGCCGCCGATCGGCTGTGCGCCGCTCTCGGGGACCAGTAGATGGCGCCGCGGGTGAAGGCCACGTAGCGGGCATTGCCGGTGGCAGTGGCCTCGGGACCCCGGGGTGCGCCCAGCAGGCTGGTCTCGCCGCCCATGTTCTTCCACTTGGTGTGGATGGCGCCGCCGCGCAGCCGGTCCTCGAGCGTGATGGGACCGACGGGCTCGTTGAATCGGGCGGCGATGTCGCGGATCAGGTCCATCGCGGCGTAGGCGGCGTCACCCGGGCATTCGGTGTTGCCGACGTCGCGGTGGGTGAAGATGGTCGGCAGCGTGGGGGTGGAGCCGCGCGGGAAGTGGGTGTAGCGCCCGCCCGCCGAGGTCAGTTGCACGAAGCCCTTGGGGTCCACGTGGTCGAGGCCCAGGCGCCAGCCCAGCAACCGGCCGGTGGTGCGCAGCTGGATGTCGGTGGGCGGAGTCACCTGGAAGTCGCCGATCATGGCCACACCCCAGGTGTCGGTGTTGAAGCCGCCGGTGTGGCCGCCTTCGACGGGTCGGTCCATGCCGCCCGCCCGGCCTTCGAACACCTGGCCGTACTTGTCCACCAGGGCGTTGTAGGCGATGTCGCACCAGCCGAGTGTGCGGGTGTGGTACGCGTAGGCGGCCCGCACGATGGCTGCCGAGTCCTGCGGCGCGTAGTCGTTGGAACCTGCGGTGTGGTGGACGATGGCAGCGCGCACGCCCTTGTCGTAGCGGGGGTCTCCGCACTTCATCGACTCGTCGGCGCCCCACTGCGCGCGGCTGATGACACTGGGCGGCTGCCCTGGGGCCAGCACACCGGTCGGCGGGGTGAACTGCAGGTCCACGGGTGCCTGCGGCGGAGTGATCAGGATGGCCGACATGTTCTGGGCCAGCGAGCGTTCGGTGCTGGCGGGCCGGTAGCCGAGCTCGCCACTGGTGTCGGCGGGCGGGGCGGTGGTGACGGGTGCGCCGGGTGGGCGGGTCACCGAGATCTGTACGGCGTTGGTCAGGCCGACGAATACGGGATCGGTTCCACGGATGCCGGTGTCGTCCGGATTGGTCTGCAGGGCCTCGGCGTCGTACCAGGGTCCCCACTGGCCGTCACCGTGTTTGGCGCGGACCTTCACCTCGGTGCCGCTGAGGTCGTCGCCGGTGAGCGCGACCATCGAGAACGGGGTGGCTTGGGTGAGCTCGCGGATGGTTTCGCCGCCGCCGAGCCCGGCCAGCGGTTCTTCGACGAGTTTGGTGTCGGCGGCTTGCGGCACGTCGGCGCCGGGGGGCACGCCGTCGATGGCCCACGGGACGAGAACCACCGAGGCCGCTATTGCGGACAGGAGCAGCAATGGTGCGGGACGGCGACGCGGCACGGCCCGATGTTACGTATGTGTCCCCTGTTACCAGTGTTTCGACACGGCACTAGTGGGAACTGTGTGACTTTCTTTCCGGACGTACCCGCAACGGCACCGCTGGGTGTTGTGGGCTCGGGGAGGGGGACGGGGTGAGCCCACCCCAGCGGTGCCGTTTGGTATCAGGCCTGTTCAGTTATGCCGGCGGTGGCGGAACCGGCAGTGGTGCCGCCGCGGCTGCCGGCTGAGCCGACTTGATGGCGCCCATGATGCCGGGCATCACCACGCCTTTGAGCAGATCGATGGCCTGGCCCGCGCCCAGCGAGTTGGCGGCGCTGCTCAGGTCGCTGATGAGGCCGCCGCCGCCGGTGGAGGCGGCGGGCACGCCCAGGCCCAGCGACGGATCGCCGAGGATCGGGTACGTGCCAGCCATCGGGTCCAGGCCGATCGGGGCGCTGATCGGCACCTCGCCGGGCACGCCGAGGCCCAGTCCGGGTGACGAGACCGGCAGTGCGCCGGGCGCCGTCAGGCTGGGATCCGGCAGTCCGAGACCGGGGGTGCTCAGCGACGGGTTGGTCAGTGCCGGGTTGGTCAGACTGGCGTCGGTCAGTGACGCGCCGGGCACGCTCACCCCAGGGACGGTGGCGCTCGGTGCCGTCAGGCCCGGGGTGCTCAGGCCGGGGACGTCGAGGCCCGGAGTGCTGAGCGCGGGAGTGGTCAGGCCGGGAGTGCTCAGAGCCGGCGTGGTGAGACCGGGGGTGGTGAGGCCGGGCGTGGTGAGACCGGGGGTGGTGAGGCCCGGCGTGGTGAGCCCGGGTGAAGCCAGAGCCGGGCTGGTCAGGCCAGCGCCGGTGGGGCTCAGGCTGGTCGGCAGCGTGACGCCGAACTGGGACAGCCCCTGCGACAGTGCAGAGATCAGTTCGTTCGGCAGGTCGGTGATCAAGGCGGCCTGCGTGAACTCACGCGTCTGGGGCCCCTCGGGTGTCGAAAGCTCGGTAACGGCAACAACGGCAAATGGACTCGCGACTGCCAGGGCGGCGACTGCGCTCATGGCTGTCGAGAGCTTGCGTCGACGTCGGTTCGGCACGGAAGTCTCCTCAATATCTGGACTACGAGTGCTTGCGGATAAGCAACGGTTTCGATGGTAGGGGCGTGACTGGCGTGACCAGAGTGGCGAGACCGAACTGTGAACGAATCGCGACCTGGCGCGGTCATGCCGTTGCACACGCGCAACACACGCCCCGGGCTGGTCATGGCGCCGCACACCCCAACGGCGCACCACTGGGACCTAACGGTCCGGTAACGACGGGTTTGCCGGCCGGAGCTCCCGCCGCGCCCGATCGGCGCCCGCGCCCCGGTCGGATACCCTGACTGCCGATGACCTACGACCTGTATGTAGTCGGGTCCGGATTCTTCGGCCTGACCATCGCCGAGCGTGTCGCGACGCAGCTGGACAAGCGTGTCCTCGTTGTCGAGCGACGTCCGCACATCGGCGGCAATGCCTACTCCGAAGCCGAACCGCAGACCGGAATCGAGATCCACCGCTACGGAGCACATCTCTTCCACACCTCCAACAAGAGGGTCTGGGATTACGTCCGGCAGTTCACCGAATTCACCGGCTACCAGCACCGCGTCTTCGCCATGCACAACGGGCAGGCCTACCAGTTCCCGATGGGGCTGGGCTTGGTGAGCCAGTTCTTCGGCCGCTACTTCACCCCCGATGAGGCCCGCGCCCTGATCAAGGAGCAGGCCAGCGAGATCGACACCGCCGAGGCGCAGAACCTCGAAGAAAAGGCCATCTCACTGATCGGCCGCCCACTCTACGAAGCCTTCGTCAAGGCCTATACGGCCAAGCAGTGGCAGACCGACCCGAAAGACCTGCCCGCAGCCAACATCGCGCGGCTGCCGGTGCGCTACAACTTCGACAACCGCTACTTCAACGACACTTACGAGGGCCTGCCGGTCGACGGCTACACCGCCTGGCTGCAGAACATGGCCGCCGACGAGCGCATCGAGGTCCGCCTGGACACCGACTGGTTCGACGTGCGGGACCAGCTGCGTGCCGACAACCCGGACGCGCCGGTGGTCTACACCGGTCCGCTGGACCGGTACTTCGACTACGCCGATGGCCGACTCGGTTGGCGCACACTGGATTTCGAGGTCGAGGTACTGGGCGACTGCGGGGATTTCCAAGGCACTCCCGTGATGAACTACAACGACGCCGACGTGCCCTACACGCGCATCCACGAGTTCCGGCACTTCCACCCGGAACGGGCCTACCCCAGCGACAAGACGGTGATCATGCGGGAGTTCTCCCGGTTCGCCGAGAACGACGACGAGCCCTACTACCCGATCAACACCGAAGCCGACCGGACGCTGCTGGCGGCTTACCGCGACCGGGCCAGGGCGGAGACGTCGCAGGCCAAGGTGCTCTTCGGTGGCCGGTTGGGCACCTACCAGTATCTCGACATGCACATGGCGATCGCCAGTGCGCTCAACATGTACGACAACACCTTGGCGCCGCACCTGGTCGACGGTGCGCCGCTGCGTGAGACAGGCACAGGAAACTCATGAGTGACATCCCATCCGGCGCACTGGCCGCCGACGAGTCGCGCGCCGTGAGCCTGCTCTCGCGCGTCATCCTGCCGCGCCCCGGCGAGCCATTGGACGTCCGCAAGCTCTACATCGAAGAGTCCGACACCAATGCCAGGCGTGCGCATGCGCCCAGCCGCACCACCCTGGAGATCGGCGCCGAATCCGAGGTCTCGTTCGCGACCTACTTCAACGCCTTCCCGGCCAGCTACTGGCGGCGCTGGTCGACGCTGGACTCGGTGGTGCTGCGCGTCGAACTGACCGGCAGTGCCCGCGTCGACGTCTACCGCTCCAAGGCCACCGGTGCCCGCATCACCGTCGGTGGCGCGCCCATCTCCGGCGGCACTGCGGACGCACCCGCGGTGGTGGAGTTCGACGTGGACCTGACGCCGTTCGAGGACGGCGGCTGGATCTGGTTCGACATCACCACCGATGCCACCTCGACATTGCACCACGCCGGCTGGTACGCCCCGGTCGAAGCGCCGGGCCGCGCTCGCGTGGCGGTGGGCATCCCGACCTTCAACCGGCCCGAGGACTGTGTGGGCGCCCTGGCGGCGCTGACATTGGATCCGTTGGTGGACAAGGTGATCAGTGCGGTCATCGTCTCCGACCAGGGCACCAGGAAAGCCAAGGACCATCCCGATTTCGCGGCAGCCGCAGCCGGTCTGGGAGATCGGTTGAGCATCCACAACCAACCGAACCTGGGCGGGTCCGGCGGATACAGCCGGGTGATGTACGAGGCTCTGAAGAACACCGACTGCGAACAGATCCTGTTCATGGACGACGACATCCGCGTCGAGCCCGATTCCATCCTGCGAGCGCTGGCGCTGAGCCGGTTCGCCAAGACCCCGACGCTGATCGGCGGGCAGATGCTCAACCTGCAGGAGCCGAGCCACCTGCACGTGATGGGCGAGATGGTGGCCGCGCAGAACTTCATGTGGACCAACGCCGTCAACACCGAGTACGACCACAACTTCGCCAAATACCCGCTCAATGACGAGGAATCCGAACGCAGCCGACTGCTGCACCGCCGCGTCGACGTCGACTACAACGGTTGGTGGATGTGCATGATCCCGCGCCGGGTTGCCGAAGAGTTGGGCCAGCCGCTGCCGCTGTTCATCAAGTGGGACGACGCCGACTACGGCCTGCGCGCCGGCGAGCACGGCTACCCGACCGTCACACTTCCGGGGGCGGCCATCTGGCACATGGCGTGGAGCGACAAGGACGATGCCATCGACTGGCAGGCGTACTTCCACCTGCGCAATCGCCTGGTGGTCGCGGCCATCCACTGGGACGGCAACATCAAGGGCCTGATCGCCAGCCACTTCAAGGCGACGTGCAAACACCTTCTGTGCCTTGAGTATTCGACGGTGGCCATCCAGAACAAGGCCATGGACGACTTCCTGGCCGGGCCCGAGCACATCTTCTCCATCCTGGAGTCGGCGCTGCCCGAGGTGCGCGCCATGCGCCAGGAGTTCCCGGACGCGGTGGTGTTGCCGAGTGCCACCGCGCTGCCCACCCCGTCGGACAAGCGCTGGCGTAAGAAGGTCACCATCCCGGCGGGTCCGGTGGCCATCGGGTGGCGGCTGGGTCGCGGTCTGCTGCACCAGCTCAAAGCCCATGACCCGCAACATCATCAGCGTCCGCAGATCAACGTCGCCACCCAGGACGCCCGGTGGTTCTCGCTGTGCAACGTCGACGGCGTGACGGTCACCACCGCCGACGGCCGCGGCGTGGTCTTTCGGCAGCGCGACCGCGAGAAGATGTTCGCGCTGCTACGGGAATCCCTGAAGCGTCAGGTGTTGTTGGCCCGCAAGTTCAACCGCATGCGCCGCGTGTACCGCGAGGCGGTGCCGACGCTGACCAGCACCCAGAAGTGGGAAACGGTGCTGCTGGATCCCGCCAATGGCTGAGACGCCACGCGGCGAGGACGCCGTGCTGGTGACAATTCAGGCCGCCCTGGCCGACAAACCCGGCGTGCTGCCGGTGGCCAGGGCCATGTCGCATTTCGGTGAACACAGCCTGGGCTGGCTGGCCGTCTCCGCAGCCGGTGCGTTGGCGCAACCGCAGCGCCGGCGACAGTGGCTGGCCGTTGGCGCGGGAGCCTTCACCGCCCACGCGGCGGCCGTCGTCATCAAGCGCGTGGTGCGCAGACCGCGACCGCACCACCCGGCGGTGGCGATCAACGTCGGTACCCCGAGCAAGCTGAGCTTCCCCTCGGCACACGCGACTTCCACAACAGCCGCGGCGATCCTGCTCAGCCGGGTCACCGGCCTGCCGCTGACAGCGGTACTGGTAACGCCGATGGCCCTGTCCCGCATGGTTCTCGGCGTGCACTATCCCAGTGACGTGGCCACCGGCGCGGTGGTGGGCGCCCTGGTGGCAACAGGTGTTGATCACGTTCTCAAGGAGTCGCGGTCGTGAGTGAAGAAGCTGCACCGGTTGGGGCCCCGCCGAAGAATCTGCCCGCCGGCATCGTCAAGGCGTTGCGCCCCCGGCAGTGGGTCAAGAACGTCCTGGTGTTCCTGCCGGTGGTGTTGGCTCTCGGTGACGAGCGGGTCAGCTACGACTACCGGACCGTGCTGGTCAACGTGCTGGTGGCCTTCGTGGTCTTCTGTCTTGCGGCGTCGTCGATCTATCTGATCAACGACGCCCGCGACGTCGAGGCCGACCGCCAGCACCCCACCAAGCGGTTTCGGCCCATCGCCGCCGGGGTGGTGCCAGAAGGCGTGGCCTACGCGTTGGCTTCGGTTCTGATCGTTGTCTCGCTTGGGGTTTCATTGTTGATCACCCCGGACCTGGCATTGGTGATGGCGGTGTACATCGCGATCCAGCTGGCGTACTGCTTCGGTCTCAAACACCAGGCCGTGCTCGACATCTGCATCGTGTCGTCGGGCTTTTTGATCCGCGCCATCGCGGGCGGCGTCGCCGCGGGTGTGGACCTGTCCCAGTGGTTCCTGTTGGTGATGGCGTTCGGTTCATTGTTCATGGCCGCGGGAAAGCGTTATGCCGAACTACAATTGGCCGAGCGCACCGGCGCCAAGATCCGTAAGTCGTTGGAGAGCTACACCACCAGCTACCTGCGGTTCGTGTGGACGCTGTCGGCCACCGCGATGGTGGTGTGTTACAGCCTGTGGGCGTTCGAACGCGACGGTTCCAATGCAGGGTGGTTTGCCGTCACCATCGTCCCGTTGACGGTCGCGGTGCTGCGGTACGCCGTGGACGTCGACGGCGGGATGGCGGGTGAACCCGAGGAGATCGCACTGCGCGACCGCGTCCTGCAACTCCTGGCGGTGGCATGGATCGGAACCATCAGTGCGGCCGTCGTTCTCGGGTGAGCCGTCTCGGCTGACCTGGACGGTGCGGATCAGCCTGGCTCTGAGCGTCCTCACCGCCGCCGGCCTGTTCGCCTGGGGGGGCTGGCAGCGACGCTGGATCGCCGACGACGGCCTGATCGTGTTGCGCACCGTACGGAACCTGTTGGCGGGCAACGGCCCGGTGTTCAATGCCGGGGAACGGGTCGAGTCCAACACGTCCACGCTGTGGACGTATGTGAACTATCTGGGTGCCCTGGTGGGCGGTCCGGTGCGGCTGGAGTACGTCGCTCTCACGTTGGCTTACGGTCTCAGCATCATCGGTGTCGTGCTGGTGATGCTCGGCACGGCGCGCCTGTATGCCCCCGGCCTGCGAGGCAGGCACGCGCTGTTGCTGCCCGCCGGAGT
This sequence comes from Mycobacterium sp. MS1601, assembly GCF_001984215.1. NCBI lineage: Bacteria > Bacillati > Actinomycetota > Actinomycetes > Mycobacteriales > Mycobacteriaceae > Mycobacterium > Mycobacterium sp. MS1601. Next base: position 2,284,144 of record NZ_CP019420.1, on the reverse strand, counting down.
GCTGGTGTACATCGCGATCCCGCCGGCCCGTGATTTTGCCACCTCGGGGCTGGAGAACGGGCTGGTGATCAGCTATCTCGGCCTGCTGTGGTGGATGCTGGTCTGTTGGGCGCAGGCGCCGCGTTGTGCCGCGGCCCGCGGCCGGGTCAGCGGTGACGCCACCGGCAGTTGGTTCACCGCCGCCCTGGCAGTCGTCGCCGGACTGTCGGTCCTGGTGCGCCCGGAGCTGGCCCTGATCGGTGGGCTGGCACTGGTGCTGATGCTCATCGCCGCCCGCAGCTGGCGCACCCGCGTGCTGATCTTGGTGGCGGGCGGCCTGTTGCCGGTGGGCTACCAGATTTTCCGAATGGGCTACTACGCGTTGATCGTGCCAGGAACCGCTGTGGCCAAGGATGCCTCCGGTGCCAAATGGGGTCAGGGGTGGACCTACCTGACGAACTTCAATGCGCCGTATCTGCTGTGGATTCCCGCGGTGGTGCTACTGATCCTGGCGGCGGTGCTGGTGGCCGGACGCACCCCGCAGGACCGGACGGCGCCCCAGGGGTACACAAGGCTGGCCCGCACCGTCCAGAGCCCGACGATGATCGTCGTCTTCTTCGTGGTCAGCGGCCTGCTGCAGGGCGTCTACTGGGTGCGCCAGGGCGGTGACTTCATGCATGGCCGAGTGCTGTTGACGCCCGTCTTCTGCCTGCTGGCGCCGGTCGCCGTCATCCCGGTGGTGTTACGTCAGGCCGGGTACGTGCTGGCCGGAGCCACCACGGTGCTCTGGGTGGGACTCGTCGGCTGGTCGGTCTGGGCGGCGACCTCGCCGGGAATGGGCAAGGACGCCACCAAGGTCACCTACTCCGGAATCGTCGACGAACGGCGGTTCTATGCCCAGGCCACCGGCCACGCGCATCCGTTGACCGCCGCCGACTATCTGGACTACCCGCGGATGCGGGCGATGCTGGAGGCCATCAACAACACTCCCGACGGGGCGCTGCTGCTGCCCGCGGGCAACTACGACATGTGGGATGTGGTGCCCGCGGTGCCACCTCCTGCGGACCTCACCCCCGAGCAGCGGCGCCAGTACGTCGGGCCGCACACCGTGTTCTTCACCAACATGGGGATGACGTCGATGAACGTCGGTCTCGATGTCCGTGTCATCGACCAGATCGGGCTGGCCAATCCGCTGGCTGCGCACACCCAGCGTCTGGAGAACGGCCGGATCGGGCATGACAAGAATCTGTACGCGGACTGGGCCATCGCGGAGGGGCCGTTCCTCAAAACCGAGGAGTGGATTCCGCGGAACTTCGACGAGAACTGGATCGTGCTGGCGGAGGCGGCCCTGAAGTGCCCGGCCACGGAGTCGGTGATGTCGTCGATCCGGGGCCCGCTGGGGCCGCGCAGGTTCGCCTCCAACGTGCTCAATTCCTACTGGTACACGCAGTACCGCATCGATCGTGTGCCCGAGTACGAGCTGGTGCGGTGCGGCCTGGAGGAGCCCCCTCTGGACGAGACCCCCTACACTGGGCTACCGGCAACTGGTCCGTAGTTCGGTCGCCTATGCGCGACGAAGGAGCCCGGGGGCAGCGCCGAACCGCAAGCGCGTGAGCTGTTTGCCGTCCGGTCGCTGATGCACCTGGGTAACGCAGACGTGTTGTCGCAGCGATACCTAAGTCATGTGTGGTGATCACCGCGAGCCGTGCCACCTGAACAACGAACGGATTGGTGTGAACTCGTGAAGGCTTTTGTGCGCCTTGCCGTTGCCCTTCTGGCGGCGCTGATGGCCGCCGGCTTGTCCCCCTTCGGGGTCCCTGGGGCTCAGGCCTTTTCCCGCCCCGGCCTGCCGGTGGAATACCTCGACGTCTACTCCGCCGCGATGAGCCGCAACGTCCGGGTGCAGTTCCAGCCGGGCAATGTTGCCAACGCGAAGGCGGTGTACCTGCTCGACGGTCTGCGTGCGCAGGACGACTACAACGGCTGGGACATCAACACCGCCGCCTTCGAGTGGTTCCTCGACACCGGCGTCGCCACCGTCATGCCCGTCGGTGGGCAGTCCAGCTTCTACACCGACTGGTACGGGCGGTCGACGTTCAACAACCAGCCCTACACCTACAAGTGGGAGACGTTCCTGACCCAGGAACTACCCGCCTTCCTGGAGACCAGAGGCGTCTCACGAACCGGCAACGCCGTGGTGGGGCTGTCGATGTCCGGCGGCTCGGCGCTGATCCTGGCCGCTTTCCACCCCGGCCAGTTCCGGTACGCGGCGTCGCTGTCGGGATTCCTGAACCCGTCGACGCCGTTCATGCAGCAGGCCATCCGCGTCGCCATGCTCGACGCCGGTGGCTACAACGTCGACAACATGTGGGGCGCGCCGTGGGACCCGGCGTGGAAGCGCAACGATCCCACGGCGCAGGTGCAGCGGCTGGTGGCCAACAACACCAGGCTCTGGATCTACTGCGCACCCGGCGGGTCCACCCCCATCGACGACGTGAACGGCGACCCCGGACAGGCGCTGAGCGCCACCGGCTTGGAGGCGCTGGCGATGCCGAGCAATCTGCGCTTCCAGCGGGTCTACACCGAGGCAGGCGGACGCAACGCCACTTTCGACTTCCCACCCGCGGGCAACCACTCGTGGGGCTATTGGGGCGGGCAGCTCCAGGCCATGAAACCGGACTTGCTGGCCACTCTGAACAGCTGAAATGCGCTGTTGGAACACGGTTTGACCACAACTGAAAGCAGAAGCATCACCGAAGGTGTGGTTGACTGACCGGGCAATGTCGCCCAGTCGTGAAGCCACCGATGGCGTGCGGCAGAACAGAAGATGGAAATGCGATGGGACGGAACGTGTCTATGAAGTTGGTCGAAAAGGTGCGCGGCACCTGGGGCCGGAAGCTGATGGCGGCTGTCGCCGCCGCGGCAGTGTTGCCCGGGTTGGTCAGTGCAGTCGGAGGTACGGCCACCGCCGGTGCGTTCTCCCGGCCGGGACTGCCCGTGGAGTACCTGATGGTGCCGTCGGCCGGGATGGGCCGCGATATCAAGGTGCAGTTCCAAAGTGGCGGCCCGAACTCGCCCGCGGTGTACCTGCTCGACGGTCTGCGTGCGCAGGACGACTTCAACGGCTGGGACATCAACACCGCGGCGTTCGAGTGGTACTACGGCTCGGGTCTGTCGGTCGTCATGCCCGTCGGCGGCCAGTCCAGCTTCTACTCGGACTGGTACTCCCCGGCGTGCGGCAAGAACGGCTGCCAGACCTACAAGTGGGAGACCTTCCTGACCCAGGAGCTCCCCGCCTACCTCGCGTCGCAGAAGGGTGTCGACGCCAGCCGCACCGCGGCCGTCGGCCTGTCGATGGCCGGATCGTCGGCGCTGACGCTGGCCATCTGGCACCCGCAGCAGTTCCAGTACGCCGCCTCGCTGTCGGGTTACCTGAACCCGTCCGAGGGCTGGTGGCCCTTCCTGATCAACATCTCGATGGGTGACGCCGGCGGTTACGACGCCAACGACATGTGGGGTCGCACCGAGGACGAGAGCAGCGCATGGAAGCGCAACGACCCGATGGTCAACATCGGCAAGCTGGTTGCCAACAACACCCGCATCTGGGTGTACTGCGGTGACGGTGTGCCCGCCGAGGTCAACGGCAACGTCGCGGGCAACAACCTGCCCGCCAAGTTCCTGGAGAGCCTGACTCTGCGCACCAACAAGACGTTCCGCGACGAGTACATCGCTGCCGGCGGCAACAACGGCGTCTTCAACTTCCCGACGGTGGCACGCACGACTGGCCCTACTGGGGACAGCAGCTGCAGCAGATGAAGCCCGACATCGAGCGGGTCCTGGGTGCGGTTCCGTTCGACCCGGCTGCAGTTCCTGCCGAGGCCGCTTCCGTGAGCGCGGGCGGCTAGAGCACACACTCAGCAACGGCGGTGACCCCACGGGGTCGCCGCCGTTGTCGTCTCCGGCGCCGGGGTGATGTGCAACACTTCCTAACGTGTCGAACCTGCTGCGGTTGCTGGGCGTGTTGATTCTGACGGCCACGATGTGGGGGGCGGGCACATCGGCGGCGCAGGCCGACACGGTGGAGTACCTGCAGGTGCCCTCGGCTGCGATGGGGCGGTCCATTCCGGTGGCGTTCCAAGGTGGTGGCCCGCACGCGGTGATCCTGCTGGACGCGTTCAACGCCGCTCCCGAGGTCAGCAACTGGGTGACCGCGGGCAATGCCATGAACACCTTCGCGGGCAAGGGGGTGTCGGTGGTGGCGCCGGCCGGTGGTGCCTGGAGCCTGTACACCAACTGGGAGCAGGACGGCGGCAAGCAGTGGGAGACATTCCTGGCCACCGAGCTGCCCAACTGGCTGGCGGCCAACAAGGGTCTGTCGCCGGACGGTCACGCCATCGTCGGCGCGGCCCAGGGGGGCACGGCGGCGGTGACGCTGGCGGAGTTCTACCCGAACCGCTTTCGGTACGCGGGCTCGCTGTCGGGTTTCCTGACCCCGTCGAACACGTTCCTCAACGGTGCGCTGCACGACGGCATGATGCGTTTCGGTGGTGCGGACACCAACCTGATGTGGGGCCCTGCGCAGTTCGGCCGGTGGAAGTGGCATGACCCGGACGTGCACGCGCAGCTGCTGGTGGACAACAACACCCGGTTGTGGGTGTTCAGCCCGCAGACGTTGACGTGTGTCGATCCGGCGGCGATGATCGGCTACTGCGATCAGGCCCAAGGCAGCAACCGCACGTTCTACGCGCATTACCGCAGCATCGGTGGTGCCAACGGTCACTTCGACTTCCCCACCAGCGGCGATCACGGGTGGGGTTCCTGGGCGCCGCAGCTGGGTGCCATGTCAGGAGACATCGCCGCAGCTATCGCCTGATCGAGCCGGTACCTTGGAGACATGCAACCGAGCGCCGGATCGTGTCGACGGGGTGTGCCCGTAGCGGTCCTGTCGGCAGCGTTGATGGGTGCGATTGCCGCGGTTCTCGTGGCCGGATGCGCGTCGGGTGAGGACCTGATGACCAGCGTCGCTCCGCCTCGATCGAATGCGCCCGCAGCCGGTCACAACGGATCCGATGCCACGCTGCCCAGCGCGCCGGACACCCGCGACCTGTCCATCACACCTGCGCAGCGCGAGTACCTGGACACGCTGAACGCCTCCGGGGTACGGCGGTCCAGCGACCTGATGGCGCTGTCGATCGGCAGCTACGTCTGCCAGGCCCGCAATGCGGGCCAGAGTGACCAGGGTGTCTGGGACTTCGTCTTCCCGCTGGTGCGAGGCGAGATCCACGACATGAACCCCAACACCGCGGTGACCGCGATCGCTGCGCAGGTGGACGAGACCACCGCGCAGTACATCCGCATCGCGACCGCCCGCCTCTGCTAACGGAAGAACCCCTCTCCATACATGGCCAAGAAGTCCCGTAGCCCCCGTCGGTCCCGGCAACGGCGTCATCGCGTCCTGGCGGTCGTGGCTGCCATAGCGGTCACCATTGCCGTCGCGCTCGTGGTCGCCATCGTGGTGATCGTGGTGCGGCAGCCCGAATCCCCGCCCACGGCCGTTCCCCCGACGGCGGTGCCGCCGACGTCGACCACCCCCGGCAAGAAGCCGCGCCCGGAGTTCCAGGACGCCAGCTGCCCGGACGTGCAGATGATCTCCATCCCGGGTACCTGGGAGTCTTCACCCACCGATGACCCGCTGAATCCGACGCAGTTCCCGCGATCGTTGATGCTGGGCGTCAGCGGTCCCATCGCCGGCTCGTTCCCCGGCCAACGGGTGCAGGTGTACACCGTCCCGTACACCGCGCAGTTCCACAATCCGTTCTCCGCCGACGGGCAGATGTCCTACAACGACAGCCGTGCCGAGGGCACCCGGACAGCCATCAAGGCGATCACGGACATGAACACCAGGTGCCCGCTGACCAGTTACGTGATCGCGGGGTTCTCTCAGGGCGCGGTGATCGCCGGTGACATTGCCAGTGACATCGGCAACGGGCGCGGTCCGGTGGACGAGGACCTGGTGCTGGGTGTGACGTTGATCGCCGACGGTCGTAGGCAGACCGGTGTCGGCAAGGACATCGGACCCAACCCGCCGGGGCAGGGCGCGGAGATCACGTTGCAGGAGGTGCCGACGCTGTCGACGCTCGGGTTGGCCATGACGGGCCCGCGCCCGGGTGGTTTTGGTGCGCTCAACGACCGCACCAATCAGATCTGCGCGGCCGGTGACTTGATCTGCGCAGCTCCGGAACAGGCCTTCAGCATCGTCAATCTGCCTGCCACCATCGACGTGCTGCTGGGCGGGGCGGGCCAGCCCGTGCACGCGCTGTATGCCACGACGCAGTTCTGGCAGCTCGACGGTCAGCCCGCCACGGTGTGGACGCAGAACTGGGCGCGTGGTCTGATCGAGAACGCTCCGCAGCCACCTCACGGCTGAGGAGCCCGAAGGCGACGGAAGGCCGGGCGCACTCAGATTTGGCGGCTCGCGACGGCGGACCGTAACATTAAGGAAAAAATAAGACCTGCATGCGTTGCGGTCCGTCGACTTGCATTCGCGGATCTGTACGATCTGTGAGGTTTGAGGGTGGGGCCGAGACCGGCTGTGAAAGCCGCCGCCAACCCCGGCCTGAGACGTTCTATAAGGAGAGCTGTATGCCGTTCCACAACCCATTCATCAAGAACGGGCGCATCACCTTTCCGGACAACGGCAACTTGGTCCGTCACGTCGAGCGCTGGGCGAAGGTGCGCGGCGACAAACTCGCCTATCGATTCCTCGACTACTCCACCGAGCGCGACGGCATCGCCCGTGACCTGAACTGGGCCGAGTTCAGTGCCCGCAACAAGGCGCTCGGCGCCCGACTGCAGCAGGTCACCCAGCCCGGTGATCGTGTCGCCATCCTCTGCCCGCAGAACCTCGACTACGTGGTGGCCTTCTTCGGCACGCTGTACTCCGGGCGCATCGCGGTGCCACTGTTCGACCCGTCCGAGCCCGGCCACGTCGGACGGTTGCACGCGGTGCTGGACAACTGCTCGCCCACGGCGATTCTGACCACCACGGAGTCAGCAGAGGGGGTGCGCAAGTTCTTCCGCAGCAGGCCGGCCAAGGATCGTCCCCGGGTGATCGCCGTCGATGCCATTCCCAACGAGGTCGGATCCACCTGGGAGCCGGTGGAGATCGACCGCGAGACCATCGCCTACCTGCAGTACACCTCGGGTTCGACGCGGATCCCCACCGGCGTGCAGATCACCCACGTCAACCTGGCGACCAACGTCGTTCAGGTGATCGAGGCACTCGAGGGCGAGGAGGGTGACCGCGGTGTCTCCTGGCTGCCCTTCTTCCACGACATGGGCCTCATCACCGCGCTGATCGCGCCGATGATCGGCCACTACTTCACCTTCATGACCCCGGCGGCGTTCGTCCGCAGGCCGCAGCGCTGGATCAACGAGATGTCGCGCAAGCCGGACGATACCGGCGGCATCATCTCGGTGGCCCCCAACTTCGCCTTCGACCACGCCGCGGCTCGCGGTGTCCCGAAGGAGGGCGACCCGGAGCTCGATCTGTCGTTGTGCAAAGCCGTGCTCAACGGCAGCGAGCCCATCTCCGCGGCCACGGTGCGCCGCTTCAACGAGGCGTTCGGCCCGTACGGTTTCCCGCCCCAGGCCATCAAGCCGTCCTACGGTCTGGCCGAGGCGACGCTGTTCGTGTCCACCACCCCGTCCGGTGAGCACCCGAAGATCGTCAACGTCGATCGCGACGAACTGAACAACCACCGGTTCGTCGAGGTGTCCGCCGATTCCCGAAGGCGGTCGCGCAGGCCTCTGCGGGCAAGGTCGGTGTCGCGGAGTGGGCGGTCATCGTCGACGCGGACACCGCCACCGAACTCCCTGACGGCCAGATCGGCGAGATCTGGATCAGCGGCCAGAACATGGGTACCGGCTACTGGGGCAAGGAGGCAGAGACCCAGGAGACCTTCCGGAACCTGCTGAAGTCACGCACCACCCCTTCGCATGCCGACGGCGCCGACGACGACAGCTTCTGGGTGCGCACCGGCGACTACGGCGCGTTCTACGACGGCGATCTGTACATCACGGGCCGCGTGAAGGACCTGGTCATCGTCGACGGCCGCAACCACTACCCGCAGGACCTGGAGTACTCGGCGCAGGAGTCCAACAAGGCGCTGCGCACCGGTTATGTGGCGGCGTTCTCGGTGCCGGCCAACCAGCTGCCCGATGAGGTCTTCGCCAATGCCCATGCCGGCCTCAAGCGAGACCCGGACGACACGTCCGAGCAGTTGGTGATCGTCGCAGAGCGCGCACCGGGTGCCCACAAGCTCGACCAGGCGCCCATTCACGACGACATCCGTGCCGCCATCGCGGTGCGCCACGGTGTCACGGTGCGCGACGTGGTGTTGACCGCCGCGGGAGCCATCCCACGCACGTCGAGCGGCAAGATCGGCCGGCGAGCGTGCCGGGCGGCGTACCTGGACGGCAGTCTGCGCAGCGGGAAGGTGGCCAATGCCTTCCCCGACGAGACGGACTGACATTCTTTTCTTCACAAGCTGAGTGAGGCCTAGCGATATGAGCGAAAACACTCCCGGCAAGCCTGACTTGAGCGTCCCGGAGATGCGGACGTGGCTGCGCGACTGGGTGGCCAATGCCACCGGTCAGTCACCGGATTCGGTCAACGAGTCCGCGCCCATGGTCGAGCTCGGTCTGTCGTCGCGCGACGCCGTCGCCATGGCCTCGGACATCGAGGACTTCACCGGCGTCACCGTCAGCGCCACCACGGCGTTCAAGCATCCGACGATCGAGCTGCTGGCCCAGGTGATCGTCGAGGGTGAACCCGAAGAGGACCTCAGCGATCTCGAGGGTGAGGACTGGTCCCGCTCTGAAGATCTGGCCGACATCGCGATTGTCGGTCTGGGGACCCGCTTCCCCGGCGACATGAACACCCCGGGCGAGACGTGGCAGGCGCTGCTGGAGGGCCGCGACGCCATCACCGATCTGCCCGAGGGCCGCTGGGAGGAGTTCCTGGCCGAACCGCGCATCGCGGAGCGGGTCGCCAAGGCCCATACCCGCGGCGGCTACCTCTCCGATATCAAGGGATTCGACGCCGAGTTCTTCGCGCTGTCGAAGATGGAAGCCGACAACATCGATCCGCAGCAGCGGATGGCGCTCGAATTGACCTGGGAGGCACTGGAACACGCGCGCATCCCGGCGTCTTCGCTGCGCGGTGGCGCGGTGGGTGTTTTCATCGGCGCCTCCAACAACGACTACAGCTTCATGGCGGTCGCGGACCCGGCGACGGCGCACCCGTACGCCATCACCGGCACCAGCAGTTCGATCATCGCCAACCGGGTGTCGTACTTCTACGACTTCCGCGGCCCATCGATGGCCATCGACACCGCGTGTTCGTCGTCGCTGGTGGCCGTGCACGAGGGTGTGCAGGCGCTGCGTTCCGGTGAGGCCGACGTGGTGGTTGCCGGCGGTGTCAACGCCATGATCACCCCGCTGGTCACCATCGGTTTCGACGAGGTGGGCGGCGTGTTGGCGCCGGACGGGCGGATCAAGTCCTTCTCCTCGGACGCCGACGGCTACTCCCGCGCGGAGGGCGCGGGCATGCTGGTGCTCAAGCGGGTCGCCGACGCACGCCGCGACGGTGACCAGATCCTGGCGGTGATCGCGGGCAGCGCCGTCAACCACGACGGCCGCTCCAACGGCATGTTGGCCCCCAACCCGGACGCTCAGGCCGAGGTGCTGCGCAAGGCGTACAAGAACGCCGGGATCAACCCGCGCACCGTCGACTACATCGAGGCGCACGGCACCGGCACCATCCTCGGTGACCCCATCGAGGCCGACGCGCTGGGCCGCGTGGTCGGCAAGGGCCGCGCCAGCGATCAGCCGGCTCTGCTGGGTGCGGTGAAATCCAACGTGGGACACCTGGAGTCGGCTGCCGGCGCCGCCAGCCTGGCGAAGGTGACCCTGGCGCTGCACCACGACAAGATCCCGCCGTCGATCAACTACGCCGGACCCAACCCATACATCGACTTCGACCGCGAGCACCTCAAGGTCAACGACACGGTCACCGACTGGCCCCGCTACAGCGGCCACGCCATCGCCGGTGTCTCGGGCTTCGGTTTCGGTGGCGCCAACGCCCACGTGGTGGTGCGCCAGGTGCTGCCCAGTGATCTGGTGGAGCCCGAGGTCGCGCCGAAACCTGTTGTGGCACCTGAGAAGTCCGAGGCGAACGCGGTCTACGTCGGTGGCGTGCGGATGGACGAGTACGGCGAGTTCATCGACGAGCCCGAGGAAACCCTCGACTTCTACGGCAATGAATCCTCTCGTGTCGAGGACGAGCACGAGTTGCCGGGCCTCACCGACGAGGCGCTGCGCCTGCTCGCGGTCGCACGCGAAGAACTGGATGCTTCCGAACCGGTGACACCCATTGTGCCGCTGGCTATTTCGGCGTTCCTGACTTCCCGCAAGAAGCTGGCCGCCGCCGAGCTCGCCGACTGGATCGACAGCGAGGAAGGCCGGGCCACCTCCCTGGAGGCCATCGGGCGCTCCCTGTCCAAGCGAAACCACGGCCGCTCGCGTGCGGTGATCCTGGCCCACGACCATGACGAGGCCGTCAAGGGCCTGCGTGCGGTGGCCGAGGGCAAGCAGAGCCCACTGGTGCTGTCCACCGACGGACCGGTCACCAACGGACCGGTGTGGGTGCTCGCCGGCTTCGGCGCCCAGCACCGCAAGATGGGCAAGAGCCTGTACCTGCGCAACGAGGTGTTCGCGCAGTGGATCAACACCGTCGACGCCCTGATCCAGGACGAGCTCGGGTATTCGATCGTCGAACTGATCCTCGACGATTCGCAGGACTACGGCATCGAGACCACCCAGGTGGTCATCTTCGCCATCCAGGTGGCCCTCGGTGAGCTGCTCAAGCATCACGGCGCCAAACCCGGTGCGGTGGTGGGGCAGTCGCTCGGCGAGGCCGCTGCGGCCTACTTCTCCGGTGGGCTGTCGCTCGAGGACGCCACCCGCACCATCTGCTCGCGCTCGCACCTGATGGGTGAGGGCGAGGCCATGCTGTTCGGCGAGTACATCCGGTTGATGGCGTTGGTCGAATACTCCGTCGACGAGATCAAAACGGTGTTCTCCGACTTCCCCGATCTCGAGGTGTGCGTGTACGCCGCGCCGACGCAGACGGTGATCGGCGGACCGCCGGAGCAGGTCGATGCGATCATCGCTCGTGCCGAGGCCGAGGGCCGTTTCGCCCGTAAGTTCCAGACCAAGGGCGCCAGCCACACTCAGCAGATGGACCCGCTGCTCGGTGAACTGGCCGCGGAGATCCAGGGCATCCAGGCGCGTCCGCTGGAGACGGCGTACTTCTCCACGGTGCACGAAGGCCGGCTGATCCGCGCCGGAGCCGAGCCCATCCACGACGTGGAGTACTGGAAGAAGGGGCTGCGCCACAGCGTCTACTTCACCCAGGGCATCCGCAACGCGGTCGACAACGGCCACACCACGTTCCTGGAACTGGCGCCCAATCCGGTGGCGCTGATGCAGGTCGGGCTGACGACGGCCAGCGCAGGTCTGCATGATGGCCAGCTGATCCCGACGCTCGCGCGCAAGCAGGACGAGGTCGACTCGATGACCACCGCCATGGCGCATCTCTTCGTCCACGGCCACGATCTCGACATCCGGACGCTGTTCGAACCGACCGACGACTTCGAGGGCGGCTACGCCCACATCCCGCCCACCCGGTTCCGGCGCAAGCCGTACTGGCTCGACGTCCACTTCTCCGGCGACAACTCCGGCATCATGCCCGGCGCCCACGTGTCGCTGCCGGACGGCAAGCACGTCTGGGAGTACGCGCCGCGCGGCAACACCGATCTGGGTGCGCTGGTGAAAGCGGCTGCCAAGCAGGTACTTCCGGACGCCACGCTCACCGCATCCGAGCAGCGGGCCATCGCCGGTGAGGGCGCCCGGTTGGTGACCACCCTGACTCGCCATCCCGGTGGGGCGTCGGTGCAGGTGCATGCCCGCATGGAAGAGTCGTTCACCCTGGTGTACGACGCCATCGTCACCCGCGCGGGGCAGGGCGGCGCCTTGCCCGTGGCCTCTGCCGTCGGTGTCGCCACCACCGAGATCGTGACCGAAACCGAAGTGGTGGAGGACGACGCCGAGATCCTTTCCGACAACCTGACCGCGGGTGCCGGTCTGGCTGCGAGCTTCGCCAAGTGGTCACCGGACTCCGGGGAGAGCATCGGTGATCGCCTGGGCGCCATCGTCGGCGGCGCCATGGGCTACGAACCCGAGGACCTGCCCTGGGAGGTGCCGCTGATCGAACTGGGTCTCGATTCGTTGATGGCGGTGCGTATCAAGAACCGTGTCGAGTACGACTTCGATCTGCCGCCCATCCAGCTGACCGCGGTGCGCGACGCCAATCTCTACAACGTCGAGAAGCTGATCGCCTACGCGATCGAGCACCGCGACGAGGTGGCCCAGCTGCACGAATTCCAGAGCACCGCAAGCGAAGAGGAAGTAGCCGCCGCGCAGGCCGAGCTGCTGGGTGGCGCCACCACGGCTGCCGAGATCGAGGAGCGGCTGGCCGGTCTGTCTGATCCCGGTGTCGCTGCCGAGGCCGAGGAGCTCAACGAGAAGGCGGCGGCCACGGCGGACACCACCCCTGCCGACATCCCGCCGCCACCCACCAACCCTCTGGGCGACAAGCCGCTACCGCCCCCGCCCACCGATCCCACCGGTCAGAACCGGAGCCAGCCCGATCTGGCTGCGGCAGCGGCCGCACTGAACCAGCAGGCCATCGCCGAGGCACTGAATTCCGATGTGCCACCGCGTGATGCGGCCGAGCGGTTGACTTTCGCCACCTGGGCCATCGTCACCGGCAAGAGCCCCGGCGGCATCTTCAACCAGCTGCCCGCCCTCGACGACGCCACCGCGGCCAAACTGGCGCAGCGGCTCTCGGAGCGCGCCGAAGGCACCATCACCGCCGAGGACGTCACCTCGGCGCCGAACATCGAGGCGCTGTCGACCACGGTGCGCGAGTTCCTCGAAGCCGGCGAGCTCGACGGCTTCGTGCGCACCATCCGCAAGCCCGAAAACGACGCCCAGGTGCCGGTTTACGTGTTCCACGCCGCGGGTGGGTCCACGGTGGTCTACGAGCCGCTGCTCAACCGGCTGCCGGAAGGCACGCCGATGATCGGCCTGGAGCGCGTTGAGGGCACCATCGAGGAACGCGCCGCGGTGTACGTGCCGAAGCTCCTCGAACTCAATGGGGACAAGCCGTTCATCCTGGCCGGATGGAGTCTGGGTGGGGCGCTGTCCTATGCCTGCGCCATCGGGCTCAAGGAGGCCGGTGCCGACGTCCGGTTCGTCGGGCTCATCGACTGCGTGCGCCCCGGCGTGCCGATCGACACGTCCACCGAAGGCACCCGCGCCCGCTGGGACCGCTACGCCAAGTTCGCCGAGAAGACGTTCAACGTGCAGATCCCCGCGATCCCGTACGAGGAGCTCGAAAAGCTCGACGACGCAGGGCAGGTCGAGTTCGTCCTCAATGCCGTCAAGGATTCCGGTGTACAGATCCCCGGCGGCATCATCGAGCACCAGCGCACGTCCTACCTCGATCAGCGGGCTCTCGACGTCGCCGAGATCAAGCACTACGACGGGCACGTCACGCTGTACATGGCCGACCGCTACCACGATGACGCCATCACCTTCGAACCCGCGTACGCCACCCGCCAGCCCGACGGAGGTTGGGGCGAGTACGTGTCCGACCTCGAGGTGGTCAACATCGGCGGTGAGCACATCCAGGCCATCGACGAGCCCTACATTGCCAAGGTCGGCGCGCACCTGAGCCAGGCCATCAACCAGATCCAAGCCAACCAGGGAAAGTGAGCGCGGCGTGACGGACGAGAACCCGGTGAAGCAGGCTCCTGCGACCACGGCGGAGAAACTCGCCGACCTGCGCGAGAAGCTGGAGCTGGCCAAGGAGCCAGGCGGCGCCAAAGCCGTTGCCAAGCGCGAGAAGAAGGGCATTCCCAGCGCCCGCGCCCGCATCTACGACCTGGTCGATCCGGGCAGCTTCTTCGAGATCGGCGCGCTGGCCAAGACTCCGGGTGACCCCGCAGCGCTCTACGGCGACGGTGTGGTGACCGGGCACGCCACCATCAACGGGCGCCCGGTCGGGGTGTTCAGCCACGATCAGACGGTGTTCCAGGGCACCGTCGGAGAGATGTTCGGCCGCAAGGTCGCCCGGCTGATGGAGTGGGTGGCCATGGTGGGCTGCCCGATCATCGGCATCAACGACTCCGGCGGCGCCCGCATCCAGGACGCCGCGACCTCGCTGGCCTGGTACGCCGAGCTGGGACGTCGGCATGAGCTGTTGTCCGGGCTGGTGCCGCAGGTCTCCATCATCCTCGGCAAATGTGCCGGCGGAGCGGTGTATTCGCCCATCCAGACCGATCTCATCGTGGCCGTGCGCGACCAGGGCTACATGTTCGTCACCGGACCCGACGTGATCAAGGACGTCACCGGTGAGGACGTCTCACTCGACGAACTGGGTGGCGCCGATCAGCAGGCCCGCTACGGCAACATCCACCAGGTGGTCGAGGACGAGAAGGCGGCTTTCCAGTACGTCCGCGACTACCTGAGCTTCCTGCCGCCCAACACCTTTGACGAAGAGCCCGTGGTCAACCCCGGGCTGGAGCCCGAGATCACGCCCCATGACCTCGAGCTGGACACCATCGTGCCGGACGCCGACAACATGGGCTACGACATGCACGAGATCCTGATCCGCATCTTCGACGACGGCGAATTCCTCGACGTGGCAGCACAAGCCGGGCAGGCGATCATCACCGGTTATGCCCGCGTGGACGGCCGCACCGTCGGCGTGATCGCCAACCAGCCGATGTACAACGCCGGCGCCATCGACAACGAGGAATCCGACAAGGCCGCCCGCTTCGTGCGGTTCTGCGACTCGTTCAACATCCCGCTGGTCTTCGTCGTCGACACCCCGGGCTTCATGCCCGGTGTACAGCAGGAGAAGAACGGCATCATCAAGCGCGGCGGTCGCTTCCTGTATTCGGTGGTCGAGGCCGACGTCCCGAAGGTCACCATCACCATCCGCAAGTCCTACGGTGGCGCGTACGCGGTGATGGGATCCAAGCAGCTGACCGCCGACATGAACTTCGTCTGGCCCACCGCCCGCATCGCGGTGATCGGCGCCGAGGGCGCGGCGCAGTTGCTGGTGAAGCGGTTCCCCGATCCCACTGCGCCGGAGGTGCAGAAGATCAAGGCGGACTTCATCGAGGGCTACAACCTGAATCTGGCCACCCCGTACATCGCAGCCGAGCGCGGTTACATCGATGCGGTCATCGAGCCGCACGAGACCCGGCTGAAGCTGCGCAGCGCCATGCGGTTGCTGCGCGACAAGCAGATCACCCGCGTGCAGCGTAAGCACGGCCTCATCCCGATCTAGACCGGCCGCGGGCGGGGGTGTCGACGTCGGTTCTGCAGTTCGCTGAAGTCAGCGGAACCGAGGCCGGGCGGCTGTCGGCAGCAGGCTCTTTCTCGCGAGGTCGGCTGCCATCTCCTGGGATTCCCGTTAGGCTGTCCCTCGCGGATCGCTTCGCCGACGCGGATTAGCGGGCCGGGGTGGTGGGCATCTCGTTCGAGACCAAGGCGGGTGGAAGTCGGGGTGCTTGTACCGGAAGTGGCGAGTCAGGATTCGCGGATCTCGACGTCGGAAACCGGTGTGGTCTCGCAGGATCAGCAGGTGGTCCTGGTCGTCGACGACGACGCTCGACTACGCGACGTGCTGGCCACCGTTCTGACACCGCTCCAATGCGAGATCGTCCAGGCAGGTTCGGGAGAAGAAGCGCTGACGCTGCTGCTGCGGCGACGGGTTGCGGTCATCGTCCTCGACATCAACATGCCGGGTATGGACGGTTTCGAGACGGCGCAGTTGATCCGCGACGTCGAGGAACTCGCCTCCACACCGATCATCTTCCTGACCGGGCAGGCCGAGGCGGCTGACCTACACCGAGGCTACGATCTGGGCGCTGTCGACTTCCTGGTCAAACCGGTTTCCCGGCAGGTGTTCTACGCCAAGGTGAAGGCGTTGCTGGAGCTGGACCACTCCTTTGTGCGACTCCGCCAGGAGGCGGCCAAGCTGCACGAGCAACAGCTGCAGGTGGCCCGGGGCGCCGAGATTCGCCAGCGGGAAGAGCTGGCCTTCACCCGCCGCCGCGAGCGGCTCACCAACATCTTCGCCGAGGCCAGCATCGACCTGGCGTCCCTGGAGAAGACCATCGTCGCGGAGATGAGCTCGATGTTCGGCGCCGACTGTGTGCTGCGGTTGCCGAGTCCTGAGCAGGGCTGGAATTATTCGCTGGCGCCCGCCGGCGGCAATCCGGACCGGCTGCGGGCCTGGCTTGTCGAGCACATGGCCGGGGGAGCCGCCACTGCATCACACCCGGCCGTGCTGGTGGAGGAGATGACCGCCAGGAGCCAGCAGGTCGGCGTCGTCTGTGTCGGGCGGAACGCGGACTTCTCCGAGTCGGATGCCGCGTTGTTCCGCGGGGCGTCGGTGGCGGCGGCGCTGGCGGTCTCCAACGCGACGCTGTACCGGGTGGCCGCCGAGTATGCAGCCGTCATGCAGGCCACCGGTGACGCGATCCTGGCCGTCGACGCCTCCGGTGAGATCCGCAGCTGCAACAAGGCCGCCACCGCGCTGTTCAGCGGGCAAGGTGACGCCCTGATCGGCCGGTCCATCGTGGAGTTGGCAGCCGAGGGCCATCGCGAGCGCCTGCGCGAGCAGATCGACATCACGGTGACCACACTCCAGGAGATCGCCTTGGAGATGACGCTGTGTGCGCATGACGGCCGTCCTGTCGATGTGACGATCACGTTGTCGCCCATCGGAGGATCGGTGGATCTGCATGTGGCCGCCGTGGTTCACGACCTCACCGAGATCAAGCAGGCGCAGACCGAGATCCGGCACCTCGCCAGCCACGATCCACTGACGAATCTGGCGAACCGCCGACAGCTCAACGAACGGCTGGCGCTCCTGGCGCGGCACCGGGTCGCCGGCTCGAGCCTGGTGGCGATGCTCTACCTCGACGTCAACCACTTCAAAACCGTCAATGACACCTACGGACACGACACCGGAGACGAGCTCCTCGTGGAGATCGCGCGCCGGCTGCGTTCGGCGGTGCGCGGTGACACCCTGGTGTGCCGGGTCGGCGGCGACGAGTTCATCCTCGTGTTCGAGGACGTGTCGTCCACCACGGCGGCGGTGGCCGCGGGCAACCGCATCCTGGCTGCGGCGCAGTCGGAACCGGTGCGGTGCAGGAACGTCACGATCCAGCCGTCACTGAGCATGGGCATCGCCTGTCTGGGGGCCACCGCGCACACTCCCGAGGAACTGCTGACGCAGGCGGACATGGCCATGTTCGAGGCCAAGAAAACCCGATCCAAGGAGTGTGTGCTCTACACCGAGATGATCGGCTCGCAACACCAGGGCAAGGTATATCTGCGGGCCGAGGTGTCCGACGCCATTGCGCGATCGGATTTCCGAATGGCCTACCAACCGATCGTGGATTCGAGGACGCGCACCCTGTTCGGTTTGGAGGCGCTGGTGCGTTGGCGCGTCGGTGACGAGGAGATCCCGGCAGGAGAGATCATCGCGCTGGCCGAGGATGCCGGTCAGGTGGGGCCGCTGGGCCGGTGGATCGTGACCCGCAGTTTTGCGGACTTCGTGGCGCTGGGCCGCGATGATCTCAAACTCCACGTCAACCTGTCGCCGGACCAGGTGCTCGACACCAGCTTCCTGGACCACCTCGTCGCCGCCCAGCGGGACAACGGAATCGCCCCGCAGCGGGTCTGCCTGGAACTCACCGAGGGCGCGTTCTCCGGTGACCCCACCCCCGCGCACGAGGCGTTGCGGCGCGCCCGCGAGATCGGATTCAGTTTGGCCATCGATGATTTCGGGGTGGAGCACTCGAGTATGTCGAATCTGATGCACGTTCCGGTGGACTGGCTCAAGATCGACCGGTCTTTTATCGCCGAGGTCAACACCAATGATCGGGTGCAGCGGTTGGTGCGCAGCCAGATCGCGGTGGCGGCCACCATGGAGGTCGACCTGATCGCCGAAGGCGTCGAGACCCAAGAGCAGGCCGATTGGCTACGCGACGCGGGATGTGTTCTACAGCAAGGCTTTCTGTATGCCCGCCCGATCGAGGCCACCGATCTGAGCGCGTATGTGGAAATCGGACGGCGGTTCGGCCCGGCAACGGCACCGGCTGAAGCTAAGGTGAGCGTGCATGGCGGGCAGTGAGATCAGCACCAAGCTGTCTATCCGACAGCTGATCTGGATTCTGCTGGGCATGGTCACCTCCGTCTTTGTCCTGTCCCTGGTGGTCACGGTCGCCGGCAGTATCACGGTGGCCAGCGCCGTCGGTGAACTCAGCCAGCGGATGCTGCCGGCGCAGGCCGCAGCCGCCGACTTGAGCGCAGCGTACGTGGACCAGGAAACCGGCCAACGCGGGTTCCTGCTCACAGCTGACCCGGCATTTCTCATGCCATACGAAGAGGGCAAGGACACCGCGGATCAGCTGGTGAGCGAGCTTCGTGTCATCCTGGCCGGCGACGCCGAAGGGAACCGGCAGCTCGATGAGGTGGTCTCGGCCGCCACGGACTGGGTTGCTCAGGCCGGCGAACCCCAGATCACGGCTCGGCGTGCCGGCCCCCTGACCCAAGATCAGACCGAAGCGATGACCCAGCTGGGCAAGAGCCTTTTCGACACGCTGCGGGAGCGGCTGACTGATCTGCAGAACCGCACCGAGCAGCTGATCGATGCCCAGCTGGAGCGGGTGGGCGCCGCGCAGCTGTTCTCCAACATCGCCCAGGCGGTGTCCGCGGCTCTGCTGGTGTTCGTCGTGGTCGCCGCCGTCTGGATGTCGCGCCGGCTGCTGACCCGGCCGGTCACCAGTGTGCTGGAAGACGTGACCGCGGTTGCCGACGGCGCCGGGGACCGCGCGATTCGCCGCGTGGGTCCGCGTGAGATCGCGGTGCTGGCCGGCGCGGCGGAAACCATGCGCGCCAACCTCCACGTCACGAACGAACGCCTCGCCGATCAGGCCAAGCTGAGTGAAAAGGCACGCTTGGCCAAGGAGATTCAGGCAGATCTGATGACCGAGGTGCAGGGAGTGTCCGAGCCGGCGGCCGCCTGCTCGCTCATCATCTCGCGCACCGCGCAGGCGCTGGGCGCCAACCACGGAGCGCTGTATCTGCAGCAGCCCGACGACCCCGACAGGTATGCGCTCACCGCGTCGTACGCCTTCCACCGCCGCAAGGGGTTGCCCAACTCCTTCGGCCTCGGCGACGGTCTGGTGGGTCAATGTGCGTTGGAGGGCAACAGGATCGAGGTCACCGGCGCTCCCGGCGACTACGTCGAGATCGTGTCGGGGCTGGGTAGGACGGAACCGGTGGCGCTGCTGCTGGTACCGATCAAGTTCGAGACACACGTGCTCGGTGTCATGGAGCTGGCCGCGTTGCGGTTGTTCACCGACGAGGACACCGAGATGGCGGAGAGCATCGCTCTGGGAGTCGGAGCGGCGCTGAGCGCCATCGAGTCCGCCCAGCGGACGCGCGAGCTCCTGAAGGTGTCACAGGCGCAGACCGAGGAGCTGCAGACCCAGGAGGAGGAGCTGCGGGCGGCCAACGAGCAGCTGTCCCAGCGCGAAGACCTGTTGTCCGCCCAGAACGCCGAACTCGAGGAGACCACCGAGGAACTGCGTACGCAGCAGGAGGAGCTGCGGGCCAGCTCCGAACGGCTGGAGTTCCAGGCCCAGACATTGGAAGCCAAGAACGAGGAACTGGAGCGGCTCAGCGGATCCCTGGAGGCCAGGGCCGAGGAACTGGCGGTCTCCTCGAGGTACAAGTCGGAGTTCTTGGCCAACATGAGCCATGAGTTGCGGACGCCGCTGAACAGCATCTTGATCCTGGCGGGACTGCTCACGGACTCCGATGATCCGCTGACCGAGAAACAGCACGAGTTCGCCGAAACCATCCAGCAGTCCGGCAAAGACCTGCTGAACCTCATCGACGAGGTTCTGGACCTGGCCAAGGTGGAGTCGGGTTCGATGTACCTCGAGCAGGAGCTGATCAACGTCTCCGATCTGGTGAGCTTCCTGGAGCGCACGTTCGGGCCTGTCGCCGGGGCCAAGGGCGTGGAGTTCGGTGTGGTGGTCGACAGCGCTGCACCGCGGCAGTTGACCAGTGACTACACGCGCGTCAAGCAGATCGCCAAGAACCTGGTGGCCAATGCGGTCAAGTTCACCGACCGGGGGTCGGTGACGGTGCGGCTCAACGCAAGTGGTGACGCCTCGGGAGGTCCGGGCAACCAGTTCCTCTCGATGGCAGTGGTGGACACGGGCATCGGCATCGACGAGAACGACCACAACCTGATTTTCGAATCGTTCCAGCAGGCCGGCCGCGGCACTGCGCGACAGTACGGCGGCACGGGTCTGGGACTGGCCATCAGCCGTGAGCTGGCCCGCCATCTCGGCGGTGACATCACACTGCGCAGCGCGCTGGGTGAGGGTTCGGTGTTCACCTGCTACCTGCCCATCGGTACTGCGATATCGGCACCCGCATCTGCGGCTGCCCTCGAGCCGCCGAAAACGGCTGCGCCGCAGGAGCCGGCTCCGATTGCGGAGACGGTCGAGGGGGAGGACTCCGACACCAGGTTCGGAACGGTGGACACCTCGTCGGTCGCCTGGCCCGAAGGCAGCCGGCCCGTCCTGCTGATCGTGGAGGATGATCCGACCTTCGGCCGGATGTTGGCCGAGCTGGCCTCGGAGGCCGGTTTCGCCTCCGTGGTCACCGCCAGCGGCAGAATGGCTTTGGCGCTGGCCAAGGAGCGCAGGCCGGCCGCCATCACCTTGGACATCGGCTTGCCGGACATGGCCGGGTGGGTGGTGCTCGACGTCCTCAAGCACGATCTCGCGACCCGCCACATCCCGGTCAACGTGGTGTCCGGAGCCGATGACGACGGCCGCGGTCGGCGGATGGGGGCCATCCAGACACTGCACAAACCCGCCGATATCACCGATTTGCGTTCGATGTTCGCCGGCATCGCCGATTTCCTGAAGCCGGGTCCCCGTCACGTGTTGGTGGCCGAGGATGACGCGAACCAGCGGCAGGTGGTCAAGCACATGATCGAGAGCGACGACATCGACATCACCACCGTGGGCACCGGAGCGCAGGTGCTGGCCGAACTGGCAGGGCCCACCACCTATGACTGCCTGGTCTTGGATCTGGGTCTGCCGGACATCGACGGCATCGATCTGATCGAGCGCATCAAGGACCAGCTCAAGCAGAAGAGCCTGCCGGTGATCGTGCACACCGGCCGTGAGCTGACATCGGCAGAAACGGAGCGTCTCGAGGCGCTGGCCGCGGCGATCGTCCTGAAGAACGCGAAATCGCCTGAGCGACTGCTGGATGAGACGGCGTTGTTCCTGCACCGGGTCGCCACGGAGATGCCGGATTCGGCGCGGGAGATCCTCTCCAACCCCAGGCGTGTCGACGAGTCCCTCGAGGGCAACACCGTCCTGCTGGTCGACGATGATGTCCGCAACGTGTTCTCCCTTGGCAGTGCACTAAAGCGGTATGGCATCACGGTGGTGCCCGCGCGCAACGGACAGGAGGGGCTCGACAACCTGGCCGCTCACCCGGAGGTGGGGCTGGTGCTGATGGACATCATGATGCCAGTCATGGACGGGTATGAGGCGATGCGGCGTATCCGGGCGGACGGGCGCTGGCGCAACCTTCCCATCGTGGCGCTGACCGCCAAGGCCATGAAGGGCGACCGCCAGAAGTGCCTGGACGCAGGCGCTTCCGATTACGTCACCAAACCCGTCGACATGGACCAACTGACCTCGGTGCTCCGGGTCTGGCTGGCGAGTCGACCGCGGACGCAGCGCGAGCCATCCGAGAACTGATGCCTGAGTCTGCACAGCGGCCGGAATCGGAGCGGACCAGGGAACTCACCCTGATCGAGGCAGAGGCGTTCTTCTACACGGTCTTCGAGTACCTCGGATACGACTTCCGGCACTACAGTGACGCCTCGCGCAACAGACGTCTGACGGCGTTCGTGGAGCGGTACAAGCTCGGCACCATCTCGCAAGCGCAGGGACGGGTGCTGCGCGAGCCCGACCTGCTGGCGGCGCTGCTGTCCACCATGACGGTGAATGTCACCGAGATGTTCAGGGATCCAGCGGTGTTCGCCAAGATTCGCGCGGAGGTGCTGCCCAGGCTCGCGACGTTCCCGCGGATCAGGATCTGGATCGCGGGCTGCGCCACCGGGGAGGAGGCGTACTCCGTGGCGATCCTGCTGGACGAGGCCGGCCTGCTGGACCGCAGCACCATCTATGCCACCGACATCGACAGTGACTCGCTGCGGGTGGCCACCTCGGCGATCTACCCCGCCGATGCCATGGTGCGTGCCACCCGCAACTACCACGCCAGCGGCGGACAGCGGCCGTTTTCGGACTGGTACGTCGCAAAGTACGACCGGTGCATCCTGAGTCCGCACCTGCGTTCGCGACTCGAGTTCTTCTCGCACAATCTGGCCACCGACAGTGCCTTCGGCGAATTCAATCTGATCATGTGCCGCAACGTCTTCATCTATTTCGAGGACACCCTGCAACGCCGCGCCGAGGGAATCTTCCGCGAAAGTCTGGCTCCGTTCGGCAATCTGGTGATCGGCCCTCGTGAGGCTCTCACCGGCGACGGCGCCACGATGTTCGCCCCGTTGGACCGCCGGCTGGGGATCTACGCCACGAACCACCGCCAGCGTGCCCGGCCCTGAGGTCGTCGTCATCGGCGGCAGCGCTGGGGGATGAAGGCGCTGCGGGGCATTCTGGAGACCCTGCCCGGCATCGGTGAGGCCATCGGTGCTGTGGTGTTGCACCGTGCACCTGACTACTCTCCGCTGATCGAAGTGCTGCAGACCTACACCGACATCCCGGTGTGGGAACCGAGTGACAGCCCCTGGCAGTGTCCCAGGGGTGCGCTGACGGTAGCCCCCGGCGGCTACCATCTGCTGCTCGGGCCGGGTCGTCGGGTGTCGGCGCAGCCGCAGACGTCCGTCGGGCAGTACGAGCCGGCATCCGGTGTGCGCGCGCACCTGTCGTTGGATGCCCCGGTGGCCTACTCCCGTCCCTCACTGAACGTGACGTTCTCCAGCGCCGCGCAGCTTCCCAATCCCGTGACCGCCGTGCTTCTTTCGTGTGCCAACGAAGACGGCGCCGCGGGGTGTGCGGCGATCCGGGCGGCCGGTGGGCGTGTGGTGATCCAGGACCCGGCCACCTGCGAGGCGCCCGTAGCCGTCAATGCCGCACTGCGGTTGGTCCAACCCGACCATGTGGCTGACCCGCGCGGTATCGGCGAGTGGCTGTCGGCCCGGCTCAGATAGGTTCGAACTCCAACCAATCGTCGACGGCGAACCGGTCGCCCCGGGCCACCAGTCGAGCTGCCCCGCGGCCCGGATAGTGCGCGGGTATCACCGCGGCACGCCGCCGGGCCGCCTCGGTGAAGATCCGTCTGCGGGTGGCCGCGGCCTCATCGGGGGAGACGTCGAATGCGCAGGGATCCGACGAGCGGGGGATCTGGATGGGACAGTGTGTCAGATCGCCGACGAACACGGCGGGTACTCCGGCATCCAGCCACAACACCGACGAGCCGGGGGTGTGCCCGGCGGCGGGTCGCAACCACAGTGAGTCGCTGATGCGGTGGTCACCGCTGAAGAGTTCGGTCTGTGCGGACACCGGAAGGATGCTGTCGGCGAACACCATTCGCATGCCGTCGTTGGTGGTCGCAGCGTCGGGGGCGAAGAAGCGGTGGTCTGCCTCGGGCATCAGGTATCGAGCATTGGGGAATGTCGGAACCCAGGCGCCGTCGACCAGGTGGGTGTTCCAGCCCACGTGATCGGTGTGCAGATGTGTGTTCACCACGACGTCGACGTCTTGCGGGGCCACACCAAGGCCGGCCAAAAAACCGGTCCGCAGATGATCCAGCGGCGGCATGTGGGGGCGGTCGCGGTCATTGCCCACGCCGGTGTCCACCAGCACGGTCAGGCCGTCGACCTCGATGACCCAGGTCTGGATGGCGATTCGCCACTGGTCGGTGTCCGGGTTCCAGAACGTGGGTGCCAGCAGCGCCGCGTTCTGGTGCCAGGCCTCGGGAGGCGTTTGTGCGAACAGCCCGGTGCGCATCTCGACCTGCAGTTCGACTGCCCGGCTGACGACGGCGTGACCGAGGCGGACCGACATCCTGTGAGCCTACGGTGCGGCGACCACGATTCCCGCGGCATCGAGCATGTCGCGCACCGCGCTCATCATGTCCACGGCGCCGGGAGTGTCGGTGTGGACACACACCGTGGCGATGTCGCTGTTATCGAGCACGGCATGCACACGGGCCGCGGCATCAGCCGGCGAGCCGATCTGTTCGAGCGTCCAGCCGAACATCACCACGTGCCCACCGACGTACGGCCGGTCGGCGAAGAACTCACCCACCACCGGCAGTCCGTAGCTCCCTGCGGCCTTGGCCAGTGCTGTCCCCGGCATCGCGTACACGGCGATGCCGGGGTTGTGCTCGGCGGCTGCACGCGCGATGCCGTCGGCGATCTCGGGATCGCGTGCGGCCATCATGTACAGCGCGCCGTGCGGCTTGATGTGGTGCAGGGTGGACCCGCTGCGCACAACAAAGGCGTTCAGCGCACCGATCTGGTGCAGCGAGTAGTCGTAGGCGTCGTCACCGGAGATCTCCATCTCCCTGCGGCCGAAGCCCAGTCGGTCCGGTAGGCCCATGTGGGCACCCACCCGAACGCCGTGACTGACCGCCAGATCCACCGTGGTGCGCATCGTGTGAGAATCGCCGGCGTGGAATCCGCAGGCCACGTTGGCAGAGGTGATCAGTCCCATCAACTCGGTGTCGACGCCGAACCGGTACCAGCCGTAACTCTCGCCCAGGTCGGCGTTGACGTCCAGGTGGCGCTCAGACATGCGTGACGGCCGGTGCCTTGCGAGGTTTGGCCGCAGCTTCCCAGGTCGCGGCGAAACGCAGTAGAACGTTCTCCGAGAACGGTTTACCCAGCACCTCGAGACCGACCGGCAGGCCATCAGGGGTGAATCCGACGGGCACGCTGATCGCGGGCAGTCCGGCCTGCGAGGCGATCACCGTGTTGGTGGGGAATGTCAGCGCGGTGTACAGACCTGCGGCCAGCTCGTCGTGGGTGGGCGGCACCACCTGCACCGACGGGTACACCATCACGTCCAGCTCGGATGCGGCGAACATGTTGAGCACCCGACGCTGGAAATGCTGCTGGTTGAGCCGCAATCGCAGGTTCTCCGGGTCGGAGTCCGGGTCGTCTGGTCCGGTGATCATGCCGTGGAACAGGTCGTTCTCCGGGTGGAAGGCGCTGCGGGCGTAGATCTCCTCGTAGGACTGCACGGGTCCGTTGCGCTTCGACAGGAAACCGGTCAGGTCGGCTTTGGACTGTTTGACGTACACCGACGTCTCGGCGATGGCCTCCTTCAGGTCCGCGATCTCCAGGCCGGGGATCAGCACGGCGCCCAGCTTCTCCAGTTCGGAGACGGCCTCCCGCACAACGGCATTGACCGGGGAACAGCGGACGTCGCCGTCGGAGCCGAAACCGGATTCGAGTACGCCTATCCGCATGGACAATGACGACGCCGGTTCGGCAACGTAGGGCGCGCGGGGTGCGGTGGCGGCCACGGCGGTGAACGGGTCCTCGGGATCGAATCCGACCATGGCCTCCAGCAGCACGGCGAGATCGGCCACGGTCCGGGCCATCGGACCGGGGGTGTCCTGGAAATGCACCAGGGGCGAGAATCCGGTGCGGCTGATCAGGCCGGTGGTGACCCGCAGGCCGAACAGATTGTTGAACGACGCGGGAATGCGGATGGAGCCGCCGGTGTCTTCTCCCACACCGACGAGGCCGAGGTTGCCGGCCACGCCAGATCCCGTTCCCGCGCTGGATCCGCCCGAATCGCGTTCGACAGCGTAGGCATTCGAGGTGTGTCCGGTGCGTGACGACGACGAGAACCAACCGGCGGCGAAGTCGCACATCGTGGTCTTGGCCAGGATCACCGCTCCGGCCTCCCTCAGCCGGGCCACCACGGTGGCGTCCCGGGTGGGTAGGTGGTCGGCGAACAGCTGGGAGCCGAAACTTGTTGGTATACCGTTTGTTTCGGCTTGGTCTTTGACCAAGACGGGAACCCCGTGCAGAGGACCGGTGATACCGTCGGAGGCGAAGAGGCGGTCGGCGGACGCGGCTTCCTCCAGCGCGGCCGGGTTCACCGTGACCACGGCGTTGAGTTCGGAGTCGGCGATCCGGCCCAGGTACCACTGGGTGACCATGGCTGAGGTCATGGTTCCGGAACGGAATCCGGCATGTAGATCTGCGATGGTCAGTTCGTCGAAGTTCATCGGAGTGCTCCTTGTGCCACCGGCGCCGAAGGCGTCGACGTGGCGACCTTGTTGAGAATGGCGATGGCCACACCGGCGGTGATCAGGCCCACCAGCACCGTGCACAGCGCCGGCACCTGCTTGTCCACCAGCAGGGCGATACCCGAGCCGATGGCCCAGGCCACGAACGGCTGCCACCTGAAAGCAGGTGTGATTCCCGAGCTTTCGCGGCGGGCCAGCAGCTGGTCGACGATGATGATGGCGCCGATGGGCGGCACGATGATGCCGAGCAGGTTCAGCCAGCTGATGAAGAAATCCCAGATGCCCGCCGCGGCGGCGACGATGCCGATGACGCCGAGAACGACGGTGAGGATGCGCATCCGGCTGCCCAGGATGGTGGACCAGCCGACCGCGGCGTTGTAGAGGCAGTGGGTGCACACCGAGCCCAGGTTGATGAACAGGAACACCACCGCGATCACGCCCAGCAGGCCGCCGTTCTCGGCGAGGATGCTGAACACGTCTCCCGAGCCACCCGCTGCCGCCGCGATGAACCCGCCGATGACCATGGCGACACCGTTGCCGATGGGGAAGGCCGCAGCCGTCGCGATCCATGCATCCCGCGGGCTCTTCGCCCAGCGGGTGAAATCGGCTGTCATGGTGCCGGAATCGGCGAACAGCGCGAACACCAGCGTGACGCCGACACCCAGCGCCAGGGACATCGAGGGATCCCCGGCGTAGCCCAGGATGTCGACGTCGCTGTCCCCGGCGGCCTGCACTGCGGCCATGACACCCAGGATCAGGAACAGCGGCACCGAGATCTGGCCGATCAGCGACAGCGCCCGGATGCCCAACAGGGTGAACAGGGTGAACGCCACCCCCGCGACCAGGACGATCAGCGTCTTGTTGACGTCGTAGACGCCGGCCACGCTCTCGCCGACCAGGCCCGTCTGCACTGCGAACCAGCCCAGTACCAGCGTCGAGAGCAGCCCCGAACACACCACATAGCCGTTGCGGCCAAACGTGTCACTGGCCTGAAGCGAGAAGTTCTTTCCGGTGCGGGCGGCCAGCATGCTCAGCGTTCCGACGTAGAGCAGCAGCAACAGATTGCCCAGCCCGATGGCGGCCATGCCGCCGCCGAAGCCCAGTCCGTGCACCAGGGTGGCGCCGGTGACGGCGGCGGTGATGATCATGGGGAAGCCGGCCCACACGCTGGCCACCGAGAACAGTGACCGGCGGGCGGCTACGGGTACGGGTTCAGATTCGAATTCACTGTTCATGATTCGTCTTTCGAGGCGAGCGCGGCCGTGACGGTGCGCGAGGTGTATTCGGAGTGCTCCGCGGTTTTCACCAGCAGCGTGTAGGTGTCGCGGGCGGCGATGGCGTCGAGGATCTCGAGGTGCTGGCGGTGCGCCTCGGTGAAGTCCTCGACGCTGGAGGCGTAGATGGCCATGAACGGCTCGACCTTGTCCCACACCCGGCCGATGAGTTCCAGGAGGTCCGGGCTGCGGGCGCAGTCATAGAACCGGCGGTGAAAATCCTGGTTGAGTGAACGCCATTCGTCGACTGCGATGTCGTCGCGGTCCATCTTGGTCAGGATGTCGCGTAGGTCGTCAACGTCGTCGTCGGTGACCTGGTGGATGGCCCATTCGCTGGCCAGCGTCTCGAGCTGCAGGCGGATGCGGAAGACCTGGGTGACCTGCTCGGCGGTCATGTTGGCCACGGTGATGCTGCGACGGCCGAATACCACCAGCCCGTCGGATTCCAAACGGCGCAGCGCTTCTCGTACCGGCATGGTGCTGACGGAGAAGGCGTCGGCCAGGGAACGGATGGAGATCTTGGTGCCGGGAGCCACGGTGCCGGCGGTGATCGCCGCCCGCAGGCGGCGGTAGACCTCGTCGCCCACGGTCGCCACCTGGATCGGATGTGGTTGCATGCAGGGCTCCCGCCGCCGAACTGTGTAATCAGTGATGTGTGATCACACTGAACGTTAGGGTCCGGAGAAGTTACGGCGCTGTTGGCTGTGTAGCGATCGTGTTAACGGCTCGGGTGCGCAGGAACCCCCAGCCGACCAACGCGGCCGCCATAGCAGTGAGCGTCAGCCCCGCCACGGTGACGGCCAAGTGAAACTGCCCGGTCTGGGCGGTTGTCCATCCGGATGCCGTGAGGCTCCCGGCGAAGATGGCGGCCAGCACGGTGCCGGCCACCGCGACACCGGTGCCGGAGCTCACCTGGGTGACCGTATCGGTGAGGGCGGCGCCGATGGTGGTCCGGTTCTCGGGCAAGCCGCGCATCACGTTGACGGCGGCCACCACGCCCACTACCCGCAGCCCGGCGGCCACCAGTGCCAGCGAGATCGCCACCCATCCATAACCGAATCTGCCGAGCGCCCCGTAGACGGCCAACCCGGCCACCACCGCGACGGCACTGAGGTAACCGGCCCGCTCCAGTCCGACCCGCTGCACAAACGGGTTGACGAACAACCCGCCGGCAATCAGCACCACCACCTGCGGCGCCATGCCGAGCGCGGCAAGTGCGGGTGGCCAGCCCCAGTCGAGCTGCAACTGCAGCGCCACCAGATAGCTCAGCCCTGCGGTGGCCAATCCGGCTGCGGCCTTGAACGCCAGCCCGCCGGCCACCAGGGGATGGGCGACCAGGGCAAGGTCCAGCAGCGGATGTCGGGCCGACCGTTCCCGCAGCAAGAACAAACCCGCCCCGACGACGGCGGCCGCGAGCACCACCCAGGCCAGCGGGGTGCCGGAGACGAACAGTGTCGGCGCCACCAGCGCGGCCACGATTGTCGTGGTGGCCAGCGCTGCCCCGGCCAGGTCCAATGGTGCGCGGTGCAGGTCATGATCGGCTGCGATGCCGAATCGCACTCCCGCCAGTGCCACCACCGCGATCGGCGCGTTGACCAGCAGCAGCACTTGCCAGGGTGCGACGGCGAGCACCAGGCCGCCCACGGTGGGGCCGACCGCCAGCCCAACCAGCCCCACTGTCGAGATCAGCGTCATGGCCCGCACCCTCAGGGCGTCGTCGGCGAACAACCGGAACGCCAGCGCCATCGAGCCGGGGGTCGTCATCGCGGCTGCCACGCCCATCGCCGCCCGCACTGCTGTCAGCTCGGCGGTATTGGTCACGAAACCTGTTGCCAGACTGGCCAGCCCGAGCATCACCAGGCCCGTCAGCATGATCCGTCGCCGGCCGAACCGGTCGGCGACGGCGCCGAAGAACAGCATGAGGCTGCCGAACACCACGGCGTAGGAGCCGGTGACCCATTGCAGGGACGTAGCCGAGGCGTGCAACTCCCGGCCGATGGTGGGCAGGGCGACATTGAGGATGGAGTTGTCCAGCATCTCGACCAGGAACACCGCACTCAAGCCCAACAGTGCGGGCCACCCCTCACGCAGTGAGCGGGGGGAGCGCGAAGATGTAGGGAACACGAGCCTAAGTTAACTGACTAAACTTAGTGACACAAGATAGTGAGGTCGAAGTGCCACGCACCGGTGAACGCGGCGGGCCCAAGACACGGGCCCGGATCTCGAACATTGCGACGCAGATGTTCATCGACAAGGGCTTCGACGCCGTCACCGTGGCGCAGGTGGCCAAGGCTGCCGGCGTCTCCAGCGTGACGGTGTTCAATCACTTCCCGCGCAAGGAGGATCTGCTGCTGGACCGCGCCGACGAGACCGCAGACCTCCTGCGTGCGGCCATTCGCAACCGTGCACCGGGCGTCGACGTACTGACGTCACTTCGAGCCTTGGCGCGCCAACTCACCGACCAGCAGCACGCACTGTCCGGCATCGCCGACGGCGCGGCACCCTTCTTCCGCACCGTCGCTGCGTCGCCGGCGTTGATTGCCCGCAGTAGGGAGATCGCGGCGGAACTGGAGGCCACCTTGCGCCAGGAGCTCGAGCGGGACACCGTGTTCGACGCGGACAGCACGCTGCTGGCTGCATTCGTGATCGCCGGCTACACCACCGTCCTGACCGAAACCGCCCGCAAGGTCATCGCGGGAACACCGAACCTGGCGGTTGACCACCGCGCCCGCGTCGAGAAATTGTTCGACGCGCTGCGCACGGGCTTTTCCGAAGGGCTTGGCTAGGGCCCGATCCGGATACGGCCCGGCGAGTACAGCCCCGAGTGTGTGGTGGTGCCGAAGTCCAACGTCGCCACGGACGCGTCGACGATGGTGTCGAACTTGCGCAGCGAGCCCCAGTCGCGACCCCAGTCCCGCGACAGATACGTCGACATCACGTGGGCCCGCAGCAGCAGGTCGGTGATGCCGAGCAGGCCGCCGTTCATGCCGTCTTCCCAGCTGTCGGTATCCAGGCGTTTGGCGTTGTAGTCCGGCGTGATCCGGTACTTCGGCACCTCGGTGACGCCGTGGGCGTGCAGCATCGGCTGCTGGCAGGGGAAGGCCAGGCCCACCGCCCAGTCCATCAGCACCGGCTGTTGCGAGCCCACGTACTCCTGCACCGACCGCAGCTCGGGCACTCGCGGCGGTGTCACGGCCACCCAGTCGCCCGGCGTCAGTGACAGGTCCTCGGCGACAATGCGTACCGCAGTCGCATCGTCGGGGATATCCGCGCGGTCATACCGCAGGTTGCGCCAGGACGGGATCGGACCCAGGTCGTAGGGTTCCACCCGTCCGGCGGGCACCGGCACACCATCAGGACCTGTTGTGGCGTACTCCAATTCGACGGTCTGGCCAACGGTCCGGCCGTTGAACACGCTGTTGCCGGTGATGGTTCCCGCAGCGGTCACCACCACCAGCGGATGGGCGTCGTCCCGCGGCGGCAGTCGGTACCACGCCGAGTTCAGAATGCTCTGCTGCTGTGGGCCCAGGTTGTAGCTGCCCGCCACCGGAACTCGGGCGGGGTCAAGGCCGTAGGGCAGTGGCACGGTCGAACCGTTGACTCCCGGCTGGTCGAGGCGCACCGGGTCGTCCCAGTCGGAGTCGGTGCCCGGCATCGGGAATGGTTGCCGAAGTGCTTCGGCCACAATGTGTTCCGGCACCCCGTCGGGAGCGAAGCCCACCGGGTCCACACCGCCAAGCGGTCCCAGCGCCCCGTAGTCACCCGGCAGTGGCGCCAGGAAACCGTCGTTGCTGTCGGGCTCCACCAACACGTCGTCGGCCAGGCCGCAGCCGCCGGTGAACGCCCGCAGGTTCGACCAGGTGTTGGAGTAGGTGGGGTACTGGCGCACCACGCCGATCGCCATCGAGGCCACGAACACCGCCACCATGAAGCCGGCGATCACCGGGATCGGTGCCTTGGTCACCGCGGCGGCGATGCGTCCGTTGCCGCGGTCACGCGGGGCGAAGTGCAGCCACAGCGCGTACAGCGCCGTCACCGCGAACAGGGCGAAGAAGATGGTGCTGACCGACACCGGACCGATCTTCGGCATCGAATTGTTGAACGGCACACCGTAACTGGACACATACCACCAGCCGTTGGTGGTGGCCCAGCACAGCGCCAGGATGAACAGCAGCGCGGCCAGGAACGCCATTCGGTTGCGGGCCCAGCGCAGCACCAGCGGTGAGACCAGCACCGTGGCCAGCGCCGCCATGGCGCCGCCCACCGCGGCGAACAGGCCCATGTGGTGCACCCACTTGGTGGGGGTGAACATCAGACAGAACACGGTGGCGAAGATGATGCCCATCAGGCGCCAGGCCGGTCCGCGGGCCACCCCGGGAACCCGCTTGCGCCGCAACATGATGAACATGGCCGCGAACAGGCTGGTGGCGGTGATCAGGAAGCCGAACCGCCGTGACAGCGAGCCGTCGACCGTCGGCAGGATCATGTAGAAGTACCGCAGGTTCTCGGTGTACCACTCCTGGCTCGGGCCGATCGCGGTCCGGATCCTGGTGGCTTCCAACACCGTTGCCAGCGTCTGGTCGGCGAACACCACCGGAAGGATCACGGTGCCCGCCGCCAGCAGCGGCAGCAACAGCGGCCAGGTGCCCACCAGCTGGCGGCGCTGGGCGATGATGCGCAGGATGGGCCGGCCACCGGCCAGCAGGGCGGCCACCGCGATCAGCCCGGTGGGCTGGATCCCCAGGGTGAACGCCGCGGTGATGATGGCCAGGGCGGCCGGCAGCAGCCGCCGCCCGGTGACGGCGCGTTCGATCAGGACGTAGGTGATCAGGGCGCCGGTGGCGATCTGGCCTTCCGGACGCAGGCCGTTGTTGAACGGCATCCAGGCCGCCAGCAGCACCAGCCCGGCGGCCCACAGCGCGGGCCGGCTGGCGGCCACCGCGGGCCCCAGCCGGGGCACCACTTCGCGTGACAGCAGCAGCCAGCACACCAGGGCACACACCAGGTCGGGCAGCCGCATCCAGATGCTGGCCGTGCTCACCTGACTCATCAGCGCCAGCAGGTTGTAGTACCAGCCGAACGGGTCTTCGGGGCTGCCGAACCAGCGGAAGTAGTTGGACATGTAACCGGCGTGCTCGGCCACCCGGGCCATCTGAAGGATGTAGCCGTCGTCGGAGGAGTTGGACCCGCCGATGTACCAGAGCCCGAACAGGCCGACCACCACGGCGTCGACCAGGGTGAAGGTCTTCCACCGGGTGGGGATCAGGCGTTGGGCGCGGTGGCCGTCGATGCGGTCCAGGCGCCACAGCGCCAGCAGCGCGATCACGGTGCAGACAATGGCCAAGACCATCGACAGCAGTTTCAGCGTGGTCGGCGAGGTGGTGAACCGGGTGTCGATCTCGGCGGAGAAGCTCAACCCCGGCGGTGCGGGTCCGGTGAGGTCGGTGAACACACCGACGATGGCCGGGCGCAGATTGGGGTCGGCGAAACCGGTGCGTTGCGGCTGCCCCGCATCCGGACCGGTGACCTGGGTCAGTCCGACGAACTCGGCGAAGGTGCCGTCCTCCGAGGACGTGATCCTCAGGTCGGAGCAACCGGCGACGCGCTCACGAGAGACGCTGGCCACCACGACGTTTCGGTCGGTGACGTCGACACGCTCCTCGGTGACGTTGACGAACAGGCCGTTGAGCGCGGCCTGTTTGCCCTCGGCCGGCGCGGTACCGAGCACCAACCCGCCGTCGGCGGGCATGGACTGCAGCACCGAGCACGGCACCGTCGCCGTCATCGACACCGGCACTTGCGAGATCAGGGGAGCGGTGACGT
Source organism: Mycobacterium sp. MS1601 (assembly GCF_001984215.1). Classification (NCBI taxonomy): domain Bacteria; kingdom Bacillati; phylum Actinomycetota; class Actinomycetes; order Mycobacteriales; family Mycobacteriaceae; genus Mycobacterium; species Mycobacterium sp. MS1601. The sequence continues at coordinate 2,250,527 of NZ_CP019420.1, read as the reverse complement.
TCGACAGTTGACCCTGCTGCGGCCAGTTCAGATTCGCGGTCGTCTGCGTCACCGGTAACAGCGGCGTGGCGACGGCGAAGACGAAGCCGAGGAAGCCGGCGATCATCGCGACCCAGCGGGCCGCCTTCACATCCTGGGCTACGTTGTGGCCCTTCAACGCTTCGGTCATGGCAGCGCTCGAATCGGTCCGGAGCGGCTCCAGCCGGAGACCTGTGTCGAACCCTGTTCGATGACGGCCTCGGGCGCGATGTCGGCCGGCACCACCCGCTCGTAGCTCTCGATGGAACCCCAGTCGCGGTACCAGTCGTCACGCAGGTAGGTCGGGATGGTCGAGGTGCGCAGCAGTGCCTGGATGAACAGGAAGGGCCCGCCGTCCTCGGCGGACAGCCACAGGTTCGACGACGCCTGCATCTGCGAGAAGTTGGGCAGGATGCGGTACTCCGGGAGTTCGGCCACACCGAGACGCTCCGCGAACGGGCGCTGGCACGGGAAGTTGGCGGCCACCGCCATGTCCATCAGCACCGGTGTCGTCTCGCCCAGGAACTCCTGGGCGGTCTGCAACACCGGCACCCGCGGTGGGGTGAACGCGAACCACTGGTCTTCGGACAGGTTGGGGTCATCGGCGACGATGCGAACCACGTTGGCCTCCGGCGGGGCCCACGCCAGCGGGAAGCGCAGGTTGCGCCAGGCCCGCTGATTGGCCACGTCGATGGGGCCGACCTCGGCGAGTTCGGTGTACGAACCGTCCGGGCCGCGGACACCCCATTGCACCTTGAGGTCCTGGCCGTAGCTGAACTCGCCCTCTTCGTTGAAGCTCCAGATGGCGCCCGCGGCCGCGACGGTCACCAGGGGGCGGTCCTCGGTGCGCGGGGGCAGCTGGTACCAGACCGACGTGGCCTTGGCCGCCACGGTGTTCTCGCCGAAGCTGCCCATCACCGGTGTCGTGGCGGGGTCGAGGCCGAACGGCAGGAACACCGTCGAGCCGTTGACGCCTTCGGGTCCGTAGCCGCCGCCGGTGCCCGCCTGGTAACCGGCGCCGATGTTGGGTTTGTTGGGCGAGCCGTCGGAGTTCGGGGTGCCGGGCTTGATGGAGGTGGGTTCCACGGGGTCGAGCGAGTCGCTGACGCCGTTCGGGGTGAAGCCCACCGGGTCCTGGCCGCCGAGGGGGCCGTATTCGCCGAACTCCTGGCCCGGGACGGGCTCCAACATGCCCGCATTGGTGTCCGGTTCCACCAGCACGGCATCGGCCAGCGCGCAACTGGTTCCGGTCAATGCGGCGATGTTGGCCGAGGCATTGGTGTAGGCCGGGTAGCGCTGCACCGCGGCCTTGACCATGGAGCCCACCTCGAGGACCACCATGATGGTCGCGACGATCAACAGCGGTGTCGACGCCAGCACCCGGTTGCGCTTGTTGTTCTCGACCTCGGTGTGGCCGGCGTAGTCCATCCGGAAGTGCAGCCAGGCCGAGATCAGCGCGCCGACGATGGCCAGCACCAGGAACATCGTGGTGACCGGGTGGCCGGCGATCACCGGCGGCCGGTCGAACCACGGCACGCCGTAATTGCCGACGTCGAACCAGGAGTTCCAGCCCGATGTCGCCCACGCCAGCACGAACAGCAGTGCGGTGATGTAGAGCGCCAGGTTGCGTCGGCTGTGCAGGCCCACCCGGGAGAACGCGAACGCGGTGACGGCGCCCAGTGCGCCGGCCAGCCCGGCGAACACGCCGTACTGGATGGCCCATTTGGTGGGGGTGAAGGTCAGCAGCAGCAGGCTGACGAAGGTGGTGCCCAGCAGCCGCCAGACCGGACCGCGGGCCCCGCCTGGGACATGGCCGCGGCGCAACTGCACCGCCAGCACGCCGAAGAGGCAGAGCATCAGGACGAAGAAGGCGAAGCGACGGGTCAGCGAGCCGTCGATGCTGTCTTCGACGGTCAGGAAGTAGGGCCGCAGGAAATCCTGGTACCAGGCGATGGTGGGGCCCACGACGTACTTGATGCGGGCCGATTCGGCGACGGTGGCCAGGGTCTGATCGCGGAACACCACCACGAACAGCAGCGAGCCCGCGCCCAGCAGCGGGGCCAGCTGGGGCAGCACCCCGACGGTGTTGCGGCGCTCGGTCATCACCCGGGCGATGGCGCGTGCGCCCACCAGCAGCGGCGCGATGGCGATCAGGCCCTGTGGAGCCAACGTCACGCAGAACACGGCCACCACGATGGCCAGCGTCGCCGGCCACAGTCTGCGGGTGGCGATGCTGTTCTCGATCAGCATCCACACCGCGACGGCACCGAAGGCGATCAGCGGTTCGGGGCGCAGCCCGTTGTTGAACGCCAGCCAGCTGGCCAGGAACACCGCGGCGCCGGTCAGGATGGTGATCCGGTTGGCGGCCAGGCTGCGGCCCAGCCGCGGGATGACGCAGCGGCTGAGCATCAGCCAGGTGGCGATGCCGGCCAGCAGCGCGGGCAGCCGCATCCACACCCCTGCGGTGCTGATGGCGGCCAGGTGGGCGAGCACCGACTGGTACCAGTCGAACGGCGCCTCGGTGGCGCCGAAGTAGCGGTAGTAGTTGGCCGAGTAGCCGGCCTCGCCGGAGATCCGGGCGATGGTCAGGTTGTAGCCGTCGTCGCTGGTCTGTGGACCGATGAGGTGCCACAGTGCCAGCGTGCCGATCACCCCGACATCGGCGATCCACGTGGTCAGGCCGGCCTTCAGGAAGCGGCTGCGCACTCGCGGCACCCGGCGGTCCAGGAGGATCAGCGCGACCAGCGACGCGATCACGCACGCGGTGCCGAGCACCATCGCGATCATCTTCAGCGCGGTGGGCGTGGTGATGAAGCGGGTGTCGATGTCCACCCGGGCCGACAGCCCGTCCTGCGGGGCCACCTCCAGGTCGGTGAACAGGCCGGCCACCTGCGGGCGCTTCTCCGCGGGCTGGGTGCCCGCGGCCACGGGGATGCCGACGAACTCGGCCATGACGCCGCTGATGTCGGCGCGGATGTGGATGACGCTGCACGCGCCGGTCTCGACGGCCTCACGCGGTGCGACGGCGGCGACGGTGTCCCGGACGACGACGAACACCGACCGGGCGTTGGCACGGACGAACAGGCCGTTGCGCCCGGCGTCGATGCCGGCGGCCGGGACGGTCGAGACGACGACGCCGCCGTCAGCGGGCAGCGTCGCGACAGCCACGCAGGGGATGGAGATGTCCAGAGACTGCGGGGCGCCGGACACCAGGGGGGCGGTGACGTCGGTGACGTAGCCGTCCGGCCCCAGGCCCTGCGGCCACAGCACGGTCGCGGTGGTCTGTCGGACGGGCAGCAGGGGGACCAAAGCGCACAGGACCAGCCCGGCGATGCCCGCCACAACAGCGATGAGACGGGCTAGGCGGTGTGCGGGCACGAGGCTCGATGTTAGGCGACGTACATGTGTGGTCCGCGTCGCCAGGCCGGGCGGCGCGCTATCAGTAGAGCTAGGACAGTCTCAGCGGTCCCGGGCTCCACAACCCGCTGCGGGTCGCCGTGCCCAGCTCCAACCGAGCCGGTTGTGCGTTCGGATAGAACTGCACCAGCCGCTGCAGTGTGCCCCAGTCGCGGGACCAGTCATCCTGCAGATAGGTGGGCACCGTCTCGGCGCGGAACAAGAGCTCGCTGATGCCCAGCGGGCCGCCGCCCAGGTAGTCCATCACCGGGGAGTTGGCCTCGGCGCCGAAGCGGTCCGGCAGGATGCGCCAGCGTGGCACCTCGGTGACACCGTTCTGGTGGCCGAACGGCCGCTGGCACGGGAACGCCAGTCCCACCAGCCAGTCCAGCAGCACCGGGTCGGTAGAGCCGACGACGTCCTGCAGGCTCCGCAGTACCGGGATGCGCGGTGGGGTTACCGCGATCCAGGCGTCGGGGGCCAGGTCGTCCTCGGTGGACACCAGCCGGATCTGGGTGGCGTCGGTGGGGATGGCGCTCAGTGGCACCCGCAGGTTGCGCCAGGCAGGGGCGGCGCCGACGTCGGCGAAACCGATCTGGCCGGCCGGATCCCCGTCGGGGCCCGCCCACTGCACCTGGATGTCGCTCTGGTCGAAGCGGCCCGCCGCCGACACCACCAGCAGTGGTCCGGCCGTATCGCGGTCCGGCAGCGCGTACCAGGCCGAGCGCAGGAACGCCGGCTGCTGCACCCCGGCGCGCCAGCTGCCCAATACCGGCGTGGTCGCCGGGTCCAGTTCGAAGGGCAGCCGCGCCCGGGACCCGTTGACGCCGGTGGTGGCGGTGGTGCCGCCTTCGGTACCGGCTTGACCGGTCTCGTCGGAGTTGGCGTCGGAGTCGGCGAAGTTGTCGCTGGTCTGCTCGTCGCTCACCGGGTCCGGCGAGACGTCGGTGGGAATTCCGTTGGGGGAGAAGCCCGTTGACGTCACCGCGCCCAGCGCGTCTCCCACCGGCTCGTCGATGGGCGTCAACATGCCCGCATTGGGGTCCTGTTCCACCATCACGTCGGTGGCCAGGCCGCAGGTCTTGCCGGTCAACGCCTGCAGATTGGACCGGCCCACCGTCCAGGCGGGGTACTGGATCGCCACGGCCGCGGTCAGCGACACCACTTCGAAGATCACCAGCGCCCACGCCGCGATGGCCAGTGGTGAGTGCAGGAGTCGGCCGAGTTTCGTCGGTCGCCACGGGCGTTCCCCGCGGCCGGAGAAGTGCATCACCGCGGCGACGATCAACGTCAGCACCGAGAAGCCCAGCAGGATGGTGGTGAAGCCGAACCTGTACTCGGGGAAGGAATTCGACCACGGCACGCCGAAGTTGGACACGTACCACCAGCCGTTGACGCTGGCGAAGCACAACGCCACCATGAACAGCACGACGGCGCCGAAGACGGTGCGGTTGCGCCGGGAGCGCATGGCGTGTGCGGTGACGGCCACTGCCGCCAGCGCACCCAGTGATCCGGCCAGTCCGGCGATCACACCAAAATGATGCGTCCACTTGGTCGGGGTGAACATCATGGCCAGGAACAAGATGATGGTGATGCCGATGATGCGTCGGCTCGGTCCGGCCGCGGTGCCGGGAATGCGGCCCTTACGCAAGGACATCGCCACCGAGACGGCCAGCGCCAGCAGCACGGCCAGCACCGCGAACCGGCGCGCAATCGACCCGTCGGGGGTGGCCATGAACAGCCGCTCATAGCGGGTGTGCTCGTCGAACCAGGCCAGGCTCGGGCCCACCAGGGTCTTGAACGAGCTGGCTTCGGCCACGGCGGCGAACGTCTGGTCGCGGAAGATCAGGAAGATCGACACCGTGCCCGCCGCCAGGATCGGCGCCAGCAGCGGGGCCAGGCCCACCTGCTTGGAGCGACGACGCAGGATCGTCAGCAGCGGGCCGATGGCCACCAGCAGCGCACCGATTGACGCGATGCCGGTGGGCCCGGAGAACAGCGTCAGCGCCCCGATGATGCAGGCCACCGCCACCGGCAGCAGCCTGCTGGTGGCCACCGCGCGCTCCACCGAGCACCAGGTGAGCAGGATGCCGAGGGCGATCAGGGGCTCGGGCCGCAGCCCGTTGTTCAGGGGTAGCCAGACTGCCAGGAACATGCCCGCCGCGGTCCAGGCCGCCGCGCGGCTGCGCTTCACCGCATGTCCGAGGCGGGGGATGACCTCGCGGCTGATGATCCACCAGCAGGCCAGTGCCATCAGCAGCGTGGGCAGTCGCATCCAGACGCTGGTGGTGGAGACGTGCGCCCACAGCGCCTGCAGGTCGTAGTACCAGCCGAAGGGCGCTTCCGGGGTGCCGAACCAGCGGTAGTAGTTGGCCATGTAACCGGCGTTCTCCGACACCCGCGCCATGGTCAGGATGTAGCCGTCGTCGGCGGTGTTGGCCCCCACGAAGTGCCACCACACCAGCACCGTCGCGACCAGCGCGTCGAGCCAGCCGATGGACCACCAGCGCGGCGGCAGCAGCCGGTGATGACGCACGCCGTCGGCGGTGTCCAGGCGGTGCAGGGCCACCAGCGACACCAGGGTCAGCAGCACGCCGACGATCATCGCCACCAGCTTCAGCACCGTCGGTGAGCTGCTGTAGCGGGTGTCGATGGTCGCGGAGAACTCCAGGCCGGGCGGAGCGGGGCCGCTCAGGTCGGTGAACACCCCCACGATCTGCGGGCGGAAGTCATAGCCGCCGCGTTCACCGCGCAGCGGCGCGTCCGGCTCGTCGCCGGTGTAGGACGGTGAGACTGCCTGGGTGAGTCCGACGAACTCGGCGGTCACGCGATCGGCCTGGGCGGTGAACACCAGTTCCTGGCAGTCCGGGCCCAGTACCGCGCTCATGGGTGCGACCACCACCGGGGTGTTCCGGACGACCACCACCAGGTTGTTGTTGGCGCGTTCGATCAGCAGACCGCGATCGACGGCGTTCTTGGCCTGTTTGGGCACGGTGGACACCAGCGTGGTGCGCCCGACGTTGGCGGGTCCGGTGAGCCCCTCGGCCACCTGGCAGGGAATCGTGATGGTCAGGTCCGTGGCGACGTAGCCGATCAGCGGCGCGGTGACGGAATCGAGCTGGCCGTTCTGGGGCCAGTTCAGCTGCGCGGTGGTCTGGTTGACCGGAAGAAACGGCGTCGCCACCGCCAGCAGCGTGCCCAGCAGCCCGGTCACGACGGCGACCAGCTTGGCCGTCCGGTAACTGGCTCCAGTCACGGAGCTAGATGCTAATTGCCCGGTTGTCACGGCGACTTCCTGATGGCGAGCACAAACGGGCCGATGGTCTGCACGTCGAACTCGGGGCTGTCGAACAGCGCCGAGTCGAGTTCTACGGTGTAGCGCCGGACGTTGGGCTGGTTCGGGTAGACGTCCTCGGCCAACCGCAGCGTGTAGGTGGCACCCGAACCGGTGCCCGCGCCCTGGCGCATCAGGAACACCGTCGGCGGCTCCCAGGGCAACCCGTCGAGTCGGGCCAGGAAATCATCGCTGCTGTCCAGGTCCGCCCAGCTCTCGATCTCGGCGGAGCGCGCGTCGAACTGTGCCAGCGGGTTGGCGTAGTGCGAGGTCAGGCCCTGGAAACCGAAGTACGGATAGAAGGACAGGAAGCTGTAGTCGGCGGTCAGCACCACGGTCTCGTCGCGCGGGCGGCCGGTGCGCTCGGTGATGGCGGCGTCGACCTCGGCGTAGTACTGCTCGGCGCCGGGCGGGCGGCGGTCGCCACGCTGGCCGGCGCCGTCGGTGTCGGTGTAGGCGACGGTGATGTCGGGGCGCAGGGTGTCGGGGATGTCCTGGCTGAAGGCCATCGCGCCGGCCAGCCCGACCACGGCGGCCACCGGGATCAGTTTGCGGCCCCAACGGTTGGACAAAGCCAGGCTGACCTCGAGGAAGCCGAACGCGCCGGCGGTGGCTAGCAGGACCGTCAGCGTCGGCTGCAACCGGAAGCTCAGCAATGTGGTGCCCGCCAGGGTGGTCAGCATCGACAGCAGCGACCACAGGTACACGGCCATCACCCCGACGGCCAGCGCCCCTGCGCGCACCGAGGACCGGGCCCGCACGATCAGCCAGATGGTGCCCAGCATGCACAGCGCTCCCAGCAGGCTGAACTGCAGCATCGGGAACGTCAGCACCGCGCCGTCGTTGGGCAGATAGTGCATGGCGCTGCCGGTGCCGCTCATCGGCTCGCTGAGGCTGCGCAGCAGGAACGGCGCCCATGTGATCAACGCGATGGCGATCGCGATGACGCCGGCCACGAGGAGTTTGACCAGCGGCGCGATGCTGCGGCGTGACACCGCCAGCAGTAGCGCCATCATGGTCACGGTCATCGCGGCCAGGCCCAACAGCAACGTATAGAAGGTTGCGGTGACACCCAGGAAGATCCCGGTGCCGACAACGGCGGCCCAGCCGTGTGAGGAAGCCCGGCGCAGTCCCGACCAGGCCAGCACGAACACCGGCGGCAGCAGCACCGTGATGATGGCGCTGTAGGGCTCGGGGGAGGCGTAGGCGATGGTCACCGCAGCCGTGGCCGTGGTGACGATCAGGGCGTGGGTGAAGCGGATCAGCCTGGACCACAACACAAATGCCAGCGCCACGGCAATCGCGATGGACGTGACGGCCCAGGGTTTGTAGATCTCCCACCCCGGGACACCGGCCAGGTCCGCCGCCCTGCCGCCGATCCAGAACCAGCCCGGCGGGTAGTACGGCGGCAGCCCGGCGTAAGTCATGTCGCGCAGCGCGGGGCTGTCGGTCAGCCGGGTCACGTACTCGGTGCGGAACTGCTGATCCACCGAGATGCCGAACAGGTAGAGCTTGGTGGCGCCCAGCGGCATTCCCAGCGTGGCCACCACGAAGGCGGGCAGTGCCACCAATGCGGTGCCGGTGGCCAGTTTCTGCCGTCCTTGCACCCAGGCCCAGCCGGAGGCGAACAGTGCTGCCAGACAAGCGAATTGGCCGACGGTTGTCAGCGCATGCAGCTGGTTGGACGACGGGAATGCCGGCCACTGCACCCGGCCGATCGCAAGCAGCGCCACCACCGACACCACCGTGGCGAGCAGAGCCGCCAGCACCATCTGGGTGATGCTGACCAGCGCGTTCCTCATGTCAGATGGGTAGCTTGCGGAAGATGGGCCGCGGGATGTGCCGCAGGATCATCATCACGAACCGGAACGCGCCGGGGGCCCACACCAGGTCCTTGCCCTTGGCCGACGCGGTGACGGCCAGTTCGGCGACGTCCTCCTTGTCGACGGTCAGCGGAGCCTCCTTGGCGCCGGTGGCTTTCCAGTGCTCGATGGTGGTGGTCGTGCGCACCTGACCGGGGCGGATCACCAGGACCCGGACGCCGTGCTCTTTGAGCGCTTCGCCGAGTCCCAGGTAGAAACCGTCCAGGCCGGCCTTGGTGGAGCCGTAGACGAAGTTGGAGCGACGCACCCGTTCACCTGCCGCCGAGCTCATCGCGATGATGCGCCCCGATCCCTGCGCACGCATCTTCTGGCCCAGCAGCACGCCGACGGAAACTGCTGCGGTGTAGTTGATCCCGGCGATCTGGACGGCCTTGCGCTGGTTCTGCCACAGCTCCTCGGCGTCACCGAGGAGACCGAAGGCCACCACGGCAACGTCGACATCAGTACTGAATGCCGCGTCGATCACCGCTGGATGGTTGTCGGTGTCCAGGGCGTCGAAGTCGATCCACTCGACGGTCTTGGCTCCGGCGCTGCGCATCTGCTCCATCGCGGCGTCCTTGCGCGGGTGGCCGGGCAGATCCGCCAGCACGATCTGGGCCGGGGCGTCGCGCAGGTAGCGGGCGCCGATGGCCAGGGCGATCTCGGATGTGCCGCCGAGCAACAGGATGCGTTGCGGGTTCCCCACTGCGTCGAACACCATCTAGAGCAACTCCAAACGTCGGGCCATGTCGGAGGCGAACACACCGTCGGGATCGACGCTGCGGCGCACCGCGATCCACTCGTCGATCCGCGGGTACATGGCATGGAAGGTCTCGGCGGTGGTGCGCGAGTCCTTGGCGGTGTAGAGGCGGCCACCGAACTCCAGGACCCGGCGGTCCAGTTCGGTGACGAACTCGTTCAGGCCGGCCTTGATCGGGAAGTCGACACACACGTTCCAGCCGGGGATCGGGAAGCTCAGCGGCGCTTGGTTTCCCGGGCCGAACAGCTTGAAGACGTTGAGGAACGAGTAGTGCCCGCTGGCCTGGATGTCGCCGATGATGGCCTTGAACTCGTCGACGGCCTCGGTGGGCACCACGAACTGGTACTGCAGGAACCCGGCGGGACCGTAGGCGCGGTTCCACTCACCGAACATGTCCAACGGGTGGTAGAACTGCGTCAGGTTCTGCACCTTGTTCCGGTAGGTGCCGGACTTGCGGTACCAGAGCTCGCCGATGGGCCCGAAGGTGTACTTGTTGGCCAGCCCGTTCGGGAACAGGTCGGGCAACGTGAGCAGTTGTGGCGCATCGAATTTCAGCGGGTTGCGCTGCAGTTTCTCCGGCAGCTGGTCCAGCTTGGCCAGCGACCCGCGCGAGATCGCCGCCCGGCCCAGTTTCGGGGGTGCGCTGATGGCGTCGAACCAGGCACTGGAGTAGGTGTAGTTGGCTTCGCTGCCGTCGCTGTGGATCGCGATGGTCTCGTCCAGGCTGGCCGTCACGTCGCCGTCGGCGATGAAGTACGCCGTCTCCGTCGGCGTCATCGCGACGGTGGCGCGCAGGATGATGCCGGTCAGACCGTTGCCGCCGACGGTGGCCCAGAACAGTGCGGAGTCTTCGCCGTCCGGCGTCAGATGGCGGATCTGTCCGTCGGCGGTCAGCAGTTCCATCGAGCGCACGTGGTTGCCGAAGCTGCCCGCGCTGTGGTGGTTCTTGCCGTGGATGTCGCAGGCGATGGCGCCGCCGATGGTGACCTGCCGCGTTCCCGGCAGCACCGGCACCCACAGCCCGAACGGCAGGGCCGCTTTCATCAACTGATCCAGGTTGACGCCGGCATCGACATCGACGGTGGCGTCGTCGGCGCTGATCGAGTGGATGCGGTTCAGCGCGGGCATGTCGATGACGACACCCCCACCGTTCTGCGCGTTGTCGCCGTAGGAGCGGCCCAGTCCGCGGGCAATGACGCCGCGCGGTCCGGCCTGGCTGACGGCCTTGGCGATCTCTTCGACGTCCGGGGTCGACAGCACTTCGGCGACCGAGGGCGCAGTGCGTCCCCAGCCGCTCAGCTGGCGCGTGCTCGTGACAAACATCGAGACGAGGGTACCTGCCTCTACTTGAGCCGGAAGATCACCGCGCGCTGCACCACGAAGTTGATGACAGTCGCTGTGCCCTGCGCGATGACGAACGCCACCGGCACCCGCCACGGCTTGTCGTCCCACTCCGTATAGAAGAGGTAGTTGATTCCGACCTGCACCGCATAGGTCAGCGCGTACAGCACCATCACGGCGATGAAGCGGGCCCGGTTGGGCGAGGCCTGGAAGGTCCACCGTCGGTTGATCAGGTAGGCCGTGGTGGTGCCTGCGATGAAGCTCACGGTCTTGGCGACGTTGACGTGCCAGTCCAGTTCGAGGAACAGCAGGTAGAGGCCGAAGTCGACCACTGCCGACAGCCCGCCGGTGACGAGGAATCGCCACACCTGGGTGGCGAGGCTCAGGTTGGGCGGCATAGGAGGCTCGGCCATCGGCGGAAGCCTACGGCAGATGACATGGCCCGGCCCTCTCTCCCCGGCTCGTTCCTCGCCGCGTCGTCGACCGGGCAGCTGGCATGGCCCGGCCCTGTCTCCCCGGCTCGTTCCTCGCCGCGTCGTCGACCGGGCAGCTGGCATGGCCCGGCCCTCTCTCCCCGGCTCGTTCCTCGCCGCGTCGTCGACCGGGCAGCCGGCTGCAAGAATGGCTGGGTGCAGGATCTGCTCGAGGCGTGGGATGCGCTGCTGGCGCGTCACACCAGTCATACCGGGGACGTCGCGGTCGCCGGCCAGGCATTGCTGGCGCGTTGGGCCGAACCGCACCGCCGCTATCACGATCTTGCCCATCTACGGGCCATCCTGGCCTCGGTGGAAGAACTGAGCGGTTATGCCGCCGACGCCGACGCGGTGCGGCTGGCAGCCTGGTATCACGACGCGGTGTACGCCGGACGCTCCGACGATGAGGAACGCAGTGCCCAGCTGGCCGAGTCCGATCTGGCCGCCCTCGGCGTCGACGCGGACCTGGTGGCCGAGGTGGCCCGGTTGGTGCGGATGACCCTCGAGCACAACCCTGCCGCCGGCGACACCAACGCCGAGGCACTGTCCGACGCCGACCTGGCCGGACTGGCCTTGCCGCGGGAGTTGTATCAGCGCAACTCCGCGCTGATCCGCCAGGAGTACGCCCACGTGTCCGACGCTGATTTCCGCGCCGCGCGTGCCCGCGTCATCGAGGCGCTGCTGGCCGGGCCCGGTCTCTACCGCACCCCGCTGGCGCGTCGCGAGTGGGAGGCCAGGGCGGTGGCCAACATGAACGCGGAGCTGGCGTCGTTACGCTGACCGGCGCAGAGTGTCGGTCAGGACACCGAGCAACGCGTCCACGGCAGGTGAGAACGCATGCTCACCCGGGGTGCCGAAGTTGACGACGATACCGTCGGGCCGTGGAATGCTGTTGCTCGCCAACGGATGTCGCAGCCGTGACAGTCCTTCGATGCCGACGCCGGCCTCGCCGGCGCGGCGCAGCACCTCGGGTTCAGTGCCTTCGGGCAGCATCAGCAGCAGGTGCAGACCCGCCGAGAGGCCGGTGATGGTGACGGCGGGCGCCAATGGTGCCAGACGCTGCACCAGGGTGTCGCGGCGACGCCGGTAGATGTTGCGCATTCGGCGAATGTGCTTGTCGTAGTTGCCTGTAACGATGAAGTCGGCCATGGTCAGCTGGCTGATGCCGTCGACGTACCACTGGTTGCCGCCGGCGGCCGACACCACGTCGTCCACCAGTGCGGTGGGTACCACCATCCAGCCCAGCCGTAGCACCGGCGTCAAGCTCTTGCTCGTCGATCCCAGATACACCACGCGCTGTGGATCCAAGCTCTGCAGTGCGCCTACCGGCTGGCGGTCGTAGCGGAACTCGCCGTCGTAATCATCCTCCAGTACCAGGCTGTCCGTGCGCTCGGCCCATTCGACCATCGCGGTGCGCCGACTGGGGTGCAGCGGCACACCGTGGGGGTAGTGGTGCGCCGGTGTCACCAGGACAGCGGGGGCGTCCACCTTGGCGAGATCGTCCACGGACGCGCCCAGGTCGTCGAAACCGATGGGCACCGTCGCACCGCCCGCCGCCGTGATGCAGTCGCGAAAGATGAACAGCCCGTAGGCTTCTGCGGCTATGGGACGGGTGGGCCCGAACAGCCGCGCCATGATCTCCACCGAATGTCTTGTGCCCGCGGTGATCACGACAGAGTCCGAGCTGGCCCGCACGCCGCGGGCGCGTGCCAGGTAATCGGCGACGGCGTTCCGCAGCTCAGGCCGGCCGCGGGGGTCGTTCATCCGCAAGGCCTCGGTCGGGGCGTTGGTCAACGCACGGCGGACCGATGCCAGCCAGGCGGTGCGAGGAAACTGGGCGACGTCTCCCGAACCGGGCATCAGGTTGTGCCGGGGCGGCGCGATCGCGCCCCTGGGGCGCGCCGGAACGCTCCGGTGCCGACGGAGGTGTTCGGAGTCCCCCACCCAGGTGCCCGCGCCCTGTTTGGAGGCCAGCCAGCCCTCGGCAACCAGTTCGGCGTAAACGTCGGCAACGGTGTTGCGAGCCACGCCAAGATCGACCGCCAGCGCGCGGGACGAGGGCAGCACGGTGCCCGCCGTGAGCCGGCCGTCGCGCACGGCGTCACGCAGGGCGGTCACGAGATCCTCGCGAACACCGCGGGCGCCCGGCGTCAGGGCGGCTTGCAGGTCCAAGTGCAGGTCGCGAGAATTGGCCCACGAAGTCATGTCTGAATTGAACCAGCATCACGGGCCGTTTCCGTCCTAGGTTTGAGGACATGACACAGGTACTGGACCCCCAGAAGCTCACCCGCCTCACCCTCAACCGCGTGGCCCCGGAGTTCTACGAAGCCATGATGGCGCTCTCGGCGGCCGCGGAGAAGGACATCGATCCCACACTCGCCGAGTTGATCAAGATCCGGGCCTCCCAGCTCAACCACTGCGCGTTCTGCCTCGACATGCACAGCCACGACGCCCGCAAGAAGGGCGAAACCGAACAGCGGATCTACCTGCTGTCGGCGTGGGAAGAGGCAGGCGAGTTGTACACCGCGCAGGAGCAGGCCGCGTTGGCGCTCACCGAGGACATGACCGACCTGACCCGTGGCGGGCATGTCTCCGACGCGGTGTATGCAAGGGCCGCAGCCGTTTTCACCGAACAGGAGCTCGGTCAGGTGATCGCCATGGTCACCGTGATCAATGCGTGGAATCGGATCAGCGTCAGCACCCGGGTGAGCCCCCCGCACCGCCACTGACCTTCGTAATCTCACCGAGTGCCCTGAGGCCCTTCCAGGTGGCGGGGCCGATCGGTGAGGATGGGGTGCATGGACCAACCGGTGACCGCACTCGACGACGAGGACAGCTGGAAGCTGATTTCCGGGGTGCACCTGGGCAGGCTGGTGACCGTCGTCGACGGCCGCGCCGAGATCTTCCCCGTGAATTTTGTGGTGCAACGGCGCAGTGTGCTGTTCCGGACCGCCGAGGGCACCAAGCTCTTCGGGGCGGTGACCAACGATCAGGTGCTGTTCGAAGCCGACGACCACAACGTCGCCGAAGGCTGGAGCGTGATCATCCGCGGCTCTGCGAAGGTGCTGTTCGCCGCTGACGAGATCCATGACGCCGAGCAGGCCGGGCTTTACCCGTGGATCGCCACGCAGAAGCTGCGGTTCGTCCGCGTGGCGCCGACCGAGATCACCGGCAGGCGGTTCGTGTTCGGGCCAGAGCCCGACGTCGGGGCCTTTCCGGGATGATCCCGCAGGCTGATGTCAGCCTGCGTTGAGGATGACCGGTAGGGCGTCGCGGACGCGGCGCCGGGCGGCGCTGACGGTGTCGTCCACGTCGTCGCGCACCGACGACACCGTCGCCAGCAGGCCTTGCCATTCCTCGTCGAACGCGTCGCGCACGTCGTCTCCCCTGGCTGCTGTGGTCGCGACCATGAAGGCGGCGTCGAACGCCGAGGACGCCACCGTGCCCTGCGCCCTGATCGCCGAGCCGGCGACCTCGGCGGCGCCGATGATCAGCGCGTCCGGCAGCGCCGCCTGCGAGTTGACGTAGGAGCCGACGGCCGCCCGGATCCGGCTGCCGGCCTGGATGGCCGCGTCGGTCACCGCGTCAGCGGTCAGGCTGACCGCGCTCGGCAGTGTGGTGCCCTCGCGCACCGCCTCGATCACCTTGGCAGGCGATTCGACCAGCGCGGCGGTGACGTCGGTGGCCGTGTCCGTGAGCTGCGCGCTGAGCGTGCGGCATGCGATGAGCTGACGCTCGATGACTTCGCGCAGCACGATGACGGCACGTTCGTACTCCTCGTCATCCTCGTCGGCGTCATCGTCGTCGAAGTCCTCGTCGAAGTCCACGCGGTCCCCGTCAGCGTCGTCGACGATCTCGGCAACGATCAGCTGCTCGCGGGCAGCGTCCAGTTCCTCACTCGGGGCGGGCTGGGTGTCGGTCTCACTCATAGGGCCATTGAACGGTCCGCTCGTCAATCTCCGGTGGCGCCCAGGTGAACTCGATCTGATGATGTGACGAGCAGAAGCCCTCGCCCCGGTCACCGTTCAGCGCAACAGCCCCTCCCGAAGCGCCCGGGCCAGCGTCGGAGCCAGCGGCAGCTGGGGGATGAGAGTCGTCTGAAACGCGTGGTAGAGGTCCGGCTTTCCTGGCCACACCGTGGCCGCCGGTCTGTTGGCGGAGTCGAGTTCGTGCAGCCATGACCCTCGCTCGACATCGATCAGGTGGCGCCGCGCGTAGTCCCACCAGGTGGTGTACCACTGGGCGAATCGTGGGTCCGCGGTGCGTCTGTACAGCACCGCAGCCGAGTTGATCGCCTCGGCGAGCACCCAGTGCATGCGTTGACTCACCACCGGCACACCGTCCCAGTCGGTCGTGTAGACAAAGCCCTCCGCTCCGTCGGCGGCCCAGCCGTCGGCGACCGCGCGGTCGAACAATCGTGTGGCTGCCACCACCAGTTCGGGATCTGTCCCCGTCACAGCCTCGGTGTTCAGGATCAACCGCGCCCACTCCAGCCCGTGGCCCGGGGTGGCACCGAACGGCTTGAACTGGTCGCCGGGGTTGTCCTGGTTGAGGTTCAGGTCCGGCTGCCAGCAAGCGCTGTAATGCTCGGGGATCCGGTCGGCGTGCGCCTGCGCCATCGTGATGACGAACTGCACCGCCGATAGCGCACGCGCGCGCCAAGCGTGGGCGTCCTCGGCAGGCACGGAGTCGGCGACGGCGAGCAGCGCTTCGACCGAGTGCATGGTGGCGTTGACGCCGCGGTAGTCGTCTGCGCGGGTGAAGGTCACATCCCAGGTGTCGACCGGCAGGCCAACGGTCGCGTCCCAGAAGTACTGCAGGTAGATCTCCGTCGCGTCGCTGAGCAGTGACTGCGCACCCGGTCGTTCGGCAAGCACCGCGGCGGAGGCCGCCAGCATCACGAACGCGTGGTCATAGCAGCTTTTCCCCGCGGCGGCGTCCGGCATTCCCGACGCGTCCAGTGCACGGAACCAGCCACCGTGCTCGCGGTCGCGTAGGCGCCCGGTCAGGCCTGCCATCGCGGCATCGGCGATGGGACCGCTGCCCGGGGCGCCCAGTAGGTGCCCGAGGCTGTACACGTACACCATCCGGGCGGTGATCCAGGTCTGGACCCCGAACTCCGGTGCGGGTTCACCGTCGTCACCCAGATAGGCGGCACCTCCGCCATCGAGTCCGACCCGCCGGCCGAATGCCAACAGGCGGCTGCGCTCGCGGTCGAGCCACGCCCGGTGTGCGGGCAGCGTCGACGGCACCTAATGCCCCCGAACGCCCGCGGAGCGGCGGCGGGCGGTGCGCGGCCCGCCGGAGGCGGACACGGGTTCGATACACCCACAGGTGACGCCGTATTCGATGTCGCAATCCAGCGACACCGACTGGTAGGGGCGGCCGGGATCGTTCTCCCGCTCGGTCAGCAATTGCAACGCCCTGGCTACCATCGTCGGGACCGGCAGGACCGCTTGTGTGGGCGGCAATCCCGGTGACGAGGTGTCACCGATACCGTCGAAGGTCACCACCGCGACGTCGCGGGGAACCGAAAGCCGCAGATGGTTGGCCGCCGTCATCACCGCCCAGAACATCCGGTTACCGGTGGCGAGCACCCCGAACGGCGGCTCGATCCGCGACATCAGGTCTATGGCACCCTCGGCCGCAGCCTCCCGCGAGGTGTGTCCGGCGCTGATGAGCGGCTCGAGTCCGGCCCCTTCGATGGCTTCCAGATAACCCAATTGGCGCTCCCGAACGCTGGAGATCGTCGCCTCGCCGGTAACCATCGCGACCCGCTGCAGCCCGCGCTTGTCGATCAGATGCTGCGTCAGGGTGTACGCCGCTTCCTTGTTGCGGACCAGGACGTGATCGACGCTGTTGTGGATGGATTCGTGGGTGCGGTCGAGCACCACGGTGGGCACGCGCGTGGCGACATCTGCGAGGCTGGGTGCACCTGTCGGGAGAACCACCAGCCCATCCACCCGCTGTTGGCGGAACAGCTTGAGATACTTTTCCTCGCGTTCCGGGCGCTCCCCCGAGATCCCCAGAAGCATCGTTTGGCCGCTCACCGAAAGCCGCTTCTCGAACTGATGGATCAGACCCGCGAAGAAGCCGTTGCGGATGTCGGGAACGATGATGCCGAGGAACCCCGACTTGTTGGTGCGCAGCACCCGGGCTCGGTTGTCGGTGACATAGCCGAGGTCCTCGACCGCTACGAGCACCTTGGCGCGCAGCTCCTCGGTGACGTACGGCTCGTCGTTGAGCACCCGCGAGACTGACTTGATGGACACCCCGGCGCGCTGCGCGATGTCGGTCAGCCGCGGCGGGCGTTGAAATCCGCGCGGACGATCGGTCTCTGTCATCTTCCCTCCCGGCTACGAGCTTCCGATCATCTCCGACGGGTGGATCAGCCCCGCACCAGAGCCGAGGCCGCGACGAAGGGGGCGGTGTCGGCGAACTCACCGGCGTGCCCCGCCTGCCCGAACACCACCATGCGCTCGGCAATGATGTCGCGCATCGCTTCTCGGGCGCCGCGCAGCGCCGGAGCCGGATCCACCGTTATGCCATCGGCGGCCAAGCTGCTTCGCAGAGCCGCCATGAACGCCATATGGGAGTCCATTCCCTGGTTGATCTTGGTGACGCCGAGCTTGGTGGAACGGGCCTTCTCCTCTTCGGGGACACCCCAGGATTCTGGAAGGGTTCCACCGTGGGCGTTGATCACCGCGCGCAGATCCGCGGGCAGCGAGGACGAGCCGTGCATCACCAGATGGGTGTCCGGCACCTTCGCCGAGATCTCTGAGATCAGACCCATGTGCAGTACCGAACCATCGGGTGGGCTCGCGAATTTGTAGGCGCCGTGCGAGGTTCCGATCGCCACCGCGAGTGCGTCGACGTTGGTTTGTGCCACGAAGGCTTCCGCCTCGTTGGGGTCGGCAAGCACGATCTCGCGGTGGGTTCCGCCATCTTCGGAACCTCCGATCGTGCCGAGTTCGCCCTCGACCGAGACCCCGCGGGCGTGCGCGAACTCCACCACCTCTGCGGTGACGGCGACGTTGGCCGCGAAGCTGGCCGGCTGGTGGGTCTGCGGGTCGAGGCTGCCGTCGATCATGACGCTGCTGAAGCCCGCTTCGACAGCACGTCGGCAGGTGGCTGCGTCGGGGCCGTGGTCGAGGTGCACCACGGTGGGAACGGAAGGGTACCGATCCACTGTCCGCAGCATCATCTCCCAGAACAGCTCGTCGGAGCCGAAGGCAGAGGAGCCCGCCAGCGTCTGGACGATCACCGGCGAGTTGGTCTGTTCTGCTGCGTCCAGAACTGCCTCGACCTGCACCAGATCGGTGACGTTGAACGCCCCTATCCCGTAGCCGCCACGGCGGGCGGCATCTAGAGCACTTCGAAGGGTGATGAGCGTCATTTATTCTCCTGGGAAGTTCGCTCGGCGGATTGTTCGCCTTGTCATCTCTGACAACGATAGACAGACTACTGCGACAATTGCCAGAAGGAAACCGTGGTCCCAGGTCATTCGACGGAGGTTCGATGCGAGACGACGTTGTGGTGGGAATCGACATCGGTAGCTCCGGCACAAAGGTGCTGGCCTACAACCGTGCGGGCAGCGTCGTCGAGGCGCGAGTGGTGCCGACCCCGATGAATCGGTCCGAGGACGGGCTCGACTTCCCGATCCTCGAACTCCTCTCCGCAGCTGAGCAGGCGCTCTCGGAGGTGATCGCCGCAGTTGGCTCGGTGGCCGGAATCGGAATTGCCTCGATGGGCGAGGTCGGCACTGTCCTGGTCAACGGAGAATTGGCTGACCTGCACTTTCCAGCTTGGTACGACGAGCGCGGCGCTGAGATCATCGCCGCGCTGGAGTCGGCCAGGCCCGTCGGGGAGTTGGCGGCGGTCACTGGTGGGCACGCCCGCACCACCTCGACAATCGCCAAGCTGGGCTGGCTGGCCCGGTATCGGGGCTGCCCGGCGGGCACCTTCCTGGGTGTGGCCGGAGCTCTGGCATGGCGACTGACCGGCGTCGCGGTTCAGGAAGCGGGGCTGGCATCGACCAGCGGTGCGTTCGATCCCGTGCGGTCGCGCTACATGCGTATGCCCTGGAACAACGCCGGACTGGGGTTCGTCAGCACGCCCGTGGTCGCACCCGCAGGCGCCGGGAAGTCAGCCTCGACTGTCCTGGCCCGGACACTGGGCCTGAGTTCGAGCTGTCGCGTGCTGGTCGCCGGTCACGACCATCCCGTTGCCGCGGTGGGCAGCGGGGCGCTGGCGGGCGACGTGGTGCATTCGGTGGGTACCAGCGAGGGGCTGTTGGTGTCGATCTCCCGTGGACGACTCGCCGCGGTGGGGGGTGCGGCCCGGCTGGTTCGCGCCGGCTTCACCATCGAGACCTGGCCAGGTGCCGATGACCTGTTGGTGATGGCAGAAGGGCTGCGGCCGGGGCTCGCCTTGCAGACACTCCTCGGGGCGGCTGTGGCCGACAGGGCCGAGCTCGATGCCGCCGCTCCCGCCCCCGGTGTCGCCCCCGAGCTGCAGCGTTGCGATTCGCTGCAGCTCGAGCGCGGTGACCTGGGCCAACACGTCGGTGATGCCGTGACGTGGGCCAGTGTCATCGACCACTACGCCCGGATGGCGGCCGATCGGGAAGCGGCCCTGCGCGCCGTCAGTGGTGCCCTCGGGCGCACTGTGCTCACCGGTGGTGGAACGCGATCGCCGCGCTGGATGGCGGCCAAGCGGTGGTTCGGCACGCATCCGCAGGTCGTCTCGAACATCACGGAGACCGTGACTCGCGGTGCTGCCGCCATCACCGGCGCTCAGCTGGGTTGGTGGCCGATTGCCGCAGCGATGCCCGGAAACGACACGAGACCAGTTCCGGCACCTGTCGGATCGGGCAACTGACGACCAACATCTAGACAACGTTGTCAGACTTGTGAATGATGTCGGTTACAGCATGGATGTCCATGTGCCCTCCATCACCAGCAAGTCAACTCAGTGAAGAGTAAGGAAAGCCCGATGCGAAGCTCGACCTCACGGCGTGGACCGTTATTGACCATGTTCGTTCTCGTCTCGACCACCTGTCTTGCTGCGTGTTCCTCCGGGACCAGCGGCGACACCGCCGGTGACTCCGGTGCCGACAGTCAGGGCGGGGTGCGTGTCGCCTTCGTGACCAAGCCGCTGGACAACACGTACTTCGGCGCCATGGTCACCGGTGCCGAGGCCGCCGCCGACAAGCTCGGTGTCGAACTGAACGTGCAGGCCGCCCAGAACGTGTCGGACGACACCGGGCAGGCGTCCAAGCTGTCGACCCTGGTCTCTGAGGGCTACGACTGCTACGTGATCAACCCGACCAGCCCGACGAATCTGCTCACCCCGCTGGCGCAGGCCGGGGACGCCACCGTGGTGAACATCGACCTCGAGGCCGATCTCGACGCGGCCAAGGCCCAGGGTGTCAACGTGCAGACCTACATCGGCACCGTCAACGAGCAGGCGGGTGCCGCCGGTGGCGAAGCACTGCTGAAGTTGGTCCCGGAAGGCTCGCAGGTGGCGGTCATCGGCACGCTGGCCCAGGATGCGGGAAACATCGCCAGGCAGAAGGGCTTTCACAGCGTCGTCGACGGCAAGCTGGAAACCGTTCAGACGGTCTCTGCAGACGCAGACCGCGTCAAAGCCAAGAACTCGGCTGCCGCGATCATGCGGGCCAACCCGGAGGTGAAGGGGTTCTTCACTCCCGCCGGCACCCAGGCGCTGGGAATTCAGGAAGCGATCGAACAGGAAGGTCGCACTGGAGATGTCGTGGTTGTCGGCATCGACGGCACCGAGGAAGAGCTCCAATCGATCGTCGACGGCAAGCTGGCCTCGACCGTCGAACAGTTCCCCTACCTCATGGGCTACCAGGCGGTGCAGGCGTGTCTTGCTGCCTCGGAGGGCAAGGCTCTACCTGAGCGGGTGGACACCCCGGTCCTGATCGTCGACAAATCCAACGCAGCCGACGCACTGGCCACCGCACCTGCTCCTCCGGCCGGCTTCACCGTGCCGAACCCCTTCGAGGGCTGACTCGGATGACGAGCGGAATCGCGCGCAGAGCTGCCACCGGCGGGCGGGTCGATTCCGGCGGGACGGTTGGACCGTCCCGCCGGCAACGGCTACTCCGCGTGGTCGGCCTGGAGGAGACGTGGACGAAGGCCACCGCGCCGATGGCGCTGGTGATCGCATTCCTGGCCTTCTCCGTCGCCGCACCGAACTTCGCGACCTGGCACAACGTCAACGCCATGCTGGCCGACGCCGCAATCCCCGTGTTGTTGGCAGTGGGCATGACGTTCGCCGTCATGCTCGCGGGTATCGACCTGTCGATGGCCGCCACGCTGGCGCTGGCCAGCGTGGTGTTCGGCCTGGCCTATCAGGCCGGCTGGGGATTGCTCGTCGCCTGCCTGCTTGCGATCGGAGTGGGAGTGGTTGTCGGGGCCGCCAACGGGTTTTTTGTCGGCCGCGTGCGTATCCCGGACATGATCGTGACCCTTGGCACCATGGGCGTGGTCATGGGCATCGGCCTGGTGGTGTCACGCGGTATCCCGGTACCGATCGCTGATGAGGCGCTGCAGACCATCGCCAGGGAATCGGTGGCGTTCTTGCGGTGGAACTTCGTGATCGTGCTGGTCATCGGAGTGGCGCTTCATGTTTTCCTCACCTACACCGCGCTCGGTACTCACCTGCTCGCCGTCGGCGACAGCATGGACGCGAGCAAGGCGATGGGCATCCGGGTATCGCGGGTCAAGCTCGTCGGATACATGATCGGCGGTGCCCTTGCCGGTACCGCGGCCATCTTCTTGATCCTGTACGTGGGATCGACCCAACCCGCGGTCAACACCGATTACGTGATGAAGGCCGTCGCCGCCACGGTGCTCGGTGGTACCAGTCTGTTCGGCGGGCGCGCCACGGTCTGGGGGCCCATGCTCGGCGCGGTGCTGCTCACCGTGGTGCAGACCGGACTGACCATGGTCGGGGTCGAAGCGTTCTTCGAACCCGCTGTCGTCGGTGTCGTGGTACTCGCGGCGGCCACCCTGATGCGCGGGAGGAAATGATGGCCGACAACAAGATCGAGGTCGTCGACCTCACCAAATCCTTCGGCAATGTCGAAGCGCTCAAGGGTGCGTCGTTGTACGCCAAGCCCGGGGAGGTCACCGCGATCGTCGGGGACAACGGCGCCGGCAAGTCCACCCTGATCAAGTGCCTCGCGGGCTACCACACACCTGACAGCGGCAAGATCCTCGTCGACGGTGAACCGGTGCACTTCGGCTCGCCGCTCGATGCCCGTCGAACCGGGATCGAGACCGTCTACCAGGACCTGGCTCTGGCTGATCAGTTGACGGTGTGGCAGAACATCTTTCTCAATCGCGAACTCACCCGGGGAATCGGGCCATTGAGGTTGATCAGACGCGCCGAGATGCGGCGACGAGCCCACGAACTGGTCTCGGGGTTGGCTGTCAACGTCCCCAACGTGACGTCGACGGTGAAGCGACTCTCGGGTGGGCAACGTCAGGCCGTGGCCATCTCGCGTGCGGTGATGTGGTCCAACCAGTTCGTGATCATGGATGAACCCACCGCGGCGCTCGGTCTGCGAGAGACCACCCAGGTCGAAGATCTGATCCGGCGCATCGTGGGCGCAGGCACGTCGGTTCTCATCATCAGTCACAACTTCGAACAGGTGATGCGACTGTCGCAGCAGGTGTGGGTGATGCGTGCCGGAAGCGTGGTGTCGGGAGCGCGTACCGCTGACGTCACCGGCGCCGAACTGGTTGCGCAGGTCACCGGAGCGCGCGCGTTCACCTGAGCCCGCCGCGGTGGTCTGGTCCGGATCAGACCCAGTAAGGGACCCTGGCCCGGTACTGCCGCATCGCGAACGCGGTGACCGTCCACCCGACGATGGTCAAGACGATGACCACCACCCAATGGTGCAGTTCCTGATCGGCGCCCAACAACGGTGCGCGCACGATGTCCACGTAGTGCAGCAGCGGATTGAACTCGATGATCCTGGCCCAGCTACCGGCACCCTGATCGCGCAGCGTCTGGTCGTTCCAGATGATCGGCGTCATGTAGAACAGCAGCTGCACCAGGCTGAACAGCAGTGGGCTGATGTCGCGGTACCGGGTGGCCAGAATGCCGAAACACAGTGCCACCCATATGCAGTTGAGCACGATCAACGCCAGCGCCGGGATGAATGCCAGATCGGCCCACGACCAGGGTTGCGGAAAGATGATCGCGATGATCACGAAGATGATGATGTTGTGCGCGAACAACAACACCTGCCGCCACACCAGCCGGTAGACGTGCACCGACAGCGGCGTCGGTAGCTGCTTGATCAACCCCTCGTTGGCCACGAACACGTCCGCGCCCTCGAGAATCGCGGCGTTGATCAGATTCCAGATGATCAACCCCAGCGTCACGTACGGAAGGTGCACGGACAGTTCGAGATTGAACAGCTTGGAGTACAGCCCGCCCAGCGCCACCGCCATGGTGCCGGTGGCGATGGTGATCCAGATGGGGCCCAGCACACTGCGCCGGTAGCGCTGTTTGATGTCCTGCCAGCCCAGGTGCAGCCACAGCTCGCGCTTGTTGAAGCCGTCCACCAGGTCGCGTCGTGCCCGTGAGAGCGTCTTGGATTGCGCTGCCGCGTCGATGATCGTCATCGCCCGAACCTTTCCCGTCTGCCCAGCCGCCGCAGCCTGATCCACTCCCGCAGGCCGGCCGGGTCGCGCCGCGACACCAGGAAGAACCAACCGAACCGCACCCACTCCTGCGGTATCAGTTTGCGTAGGCCTGGCTGCGACAAGAGGTAGCCGCGGTTGCGGTAGGTGAAGAAGCGTTTGGTGGCATCGTCGGGGAACTGCGTGTGCATGCGGCCGCCGAGAATGGGCTTGAACTCGTCGCCGCCCTGCGGGTGCACGTACACCGCGTCCAAGCAGGTGCCGAACGGCACACCCGAGCGCACCAGCCGCCGGTGCAGCTCCACCTCGTCGCCGCGGACGAACAGCCGAAGATCCGGCACACCAACGGCTTCCAATGTCGCTGCCCGGAACAGCGCGCCGTTGAACAGCGAGGCGATGCCCGGCAGCAGGTCGCCGCCGTCCACCCGCAGCTCGTCGACCCGGCGGCGCCACACCAGCCCGCGGCGCAGGGGGAAGGCCAGGCGGGAGGGGTCGTCGAGGTCGCACACCATCGGTGACACCTCGGCCAATCCGTGCTTGCGCGCGCACGCCATCAAGGTGGCCAGCACGTCGGGCCCCAGTGGGCGGCCGTCGTCGTCGGCCAGCCAGATCCAGTCGGCGCCGGCGGCCAGTGCGTGCAGCATGCCGAGAGCGAAACCGCCTGCGCCGCCCAGGTTTCGGCGCGAACCCAGGTATGTGGTCGGCACCGGCTGGGCGGCAACCAGATCGCGCACCGCGGAGTCGTCGTCATTGTCGACGACGATCAGGTGGTCGAGCGGCCGGGTTTGTGATGACAGCACACCCAAGGACTCCGCGAGTTGCTCGCGACGACGATGGGTGACCACCACGGCGTAGACCGTGTCAGTCATGCGCGGTCCCGTGCCTGCTCTTCGAGCACCTCGCGGACGTGGCGGGCGGCGTCGGGACCTTCGTATGCGCCCACCACCTCTTCGATGCCGCCGCTCATCCGGATGGTGCCGTGGTCCACCCACATCGCGGTTTTGCACAGTCGCGCCAGGAACTCGTTGGAGTGGCTGGCGAAGACCAGGATTCCGGAACGCTCCACCAGCGCGGCCAGCCGGGTTTGCGCCTTCTTGAGGAACTCGGCGTCGACGGCGCCGATGCCCTCGTCCAACAGCAGGATCTCGGGGTCGATGCTGGTCACCACGCCCATCGCCAGACGAACCCGCATGCCGGTGGAGTAGGTGCGCAGCGGCATCGACAGGTACTCGCCGAGTTCGGTGAAGTCGGCGATCTCGTCCACCTTGGCCAGCATCTGCTTGCGTGTCTGGCCCAGGAACAACCCGCGGATGATGATGTTCTCGAAGCCGGAGATCTCGGGGTCCATGCCGACACCGAGGTCGAACACCGGCGCCACCCGGCCGCGCACCGTCGCCAATCCGCGGGTGGGCTCGTAAATCCCGGACAGGAGCCGCAACAGGGTGGACTTGCCTGCCCCGTTGTGGCCGACGAGGCCCACCCGGTCACCCATCTCCAACGACATCGTGATGTCGCGCAGCGCTTCGATGACGACGACGTTGGACTCGTTGCGCCCGATGGTGCCGCCGGCCTTGCCCAGGAACGCCTTCTTCAGTGAACGCGACTTGGCGTCGAAGATCGGAAACTCGACCCACGCGTTGCGGGTCTCGATATGCGGCCGAGTAGGAGAACTCACAGCGGTGACTACAGGTACTGCCCGGTGCCGGGATGTTGGCCGCCGCGTTGCTGTCCCGGCGCGCTCACACCAGGCGGCAGTGCACCCTGGCGCATCTGCTCCAGCTGTGCCTGGGCTGCCATCTGCTGGGCGAACAGGGCGGTCTGGATGCCGTGGAACAGACCTTCCAGCCAGCCGACCAGCTGGGCCTGCGCGATCCTCAGTTCGGCATCCGAGGGCACGGTGTCCTCGGTGAACGGCAGGGCCAGCCGCTCGAGCTCGTCGCGCAGTTCCGGCGCCAGGCCGTCTTCGAGTTCGGCGATGGAGGTCTTGTGGATCTCGCGGAGCCGGTTGCGACTGGCGTCGTCCAGCGGAGCGGCCTTCACCTCTTCGAGCAGCTGCTTGATCATGGTGCCGATCCGCATCACCTTGGCGGGCTGCTGCACCAGATCGGTCACCGACTTGTCTTCATCGCCGTCTGCGGGGCCGGCCTGCTGTGGATCCGCGCCGATGATCTCGATGTTGTCGTCGTCCGTGCTCACGTCTTCTTCTCTGTTCCTTCGCGCCATGGGTCGCTGTTGTCTAGCGACACTAGTCCGTGGGGGCTCAGGCCCCGGAGTACGACTGTCGACTGCTGTCGGGAGCGGCCGTTTTCGCCGGTGATCCACAACTGCTGGCAAACGCCATAGTGCACCCTGGAATTTGTCTTCCGTAGCCCAGCAACAACTGCGGTGTTAGCGCTCCGATCTCAGAGGACACTGGACTAGTATTGCTCGCCAGTGACCCCGGTTCGGTCAGCAGCGGTGTGTGTCAAACCCCTCTGCCTCCCGACCGGACCAATACCCAGAACTTGTGTAGACCTTCTAAGGTGGCTGGCATGGCATTTGACGTCGCCCGGGTGCGTGGTCTGCATCCGACTCTGGGCGACGGCTGGGTGCATTTTGATGCGCAGTCCGGCATGTTGGTGCCCGACTCGGTCTCCACCACGGTGTCGACGGCGTTTCGCACCTCGATGGCCACTGCATCCAGCCCCCATCCGTCGGCACGGCGCAGCGCCGCTCTGGTGGACGCCGCCAGGCAGGCGGTCGCGGATCTGGTCAACGGCGACCCGAACGGCGTTGTGCTCGGCGCCGACCGGGCAGTGTTGCTGACGTCGTTGGCAGACGCCTCGTCGTCGCGCGCGGGGCTGGGCTATGAGCTAGTGGTCACCCGACTGGACGACGAGGCGAACATCTCGCCGTGGTTGCGCGCGGCCAACCGCTATGGCGCCAAGGTCAAATGGGCCGAGGTCGACATCGAGACCGGTGAGCTGCCCGAGTGGCAGTGGGAAGGTCTGATCACCAAGCCCACCCGGCTGGTGGCCATCGCGTCGGCGTCGGCCACTCTGGGCACCGTCGTCGACCTGAGTCCGGTCAGCAAGCTCGCCCACGAGATCGGCGGTCTGGTGGTGGTCGATCACACTGCTGCCGCGCCGTACCGGCTGATCGACATCCAGGAATCAGACGTCGACGTCGTAGCCCTCAACGCCATCGGCTGGGGCGGCCCGCCGATCGGAGCCCTGGTGTTCCGTGACCCCGCCCTGATCGACAGCTTCGGTTCGGTGTCGATGAACCCGTATGCCACCGGCCCGGCCCGCCTCGAGATGGGCGGGCACCAGTACGGTCTGCTCGGCGGTGTGGTCGCCAGCATCGAGTACCTGGCCGGCCTGGACGAGGCCGCTGTGGGCAGTCGGCGCGAAAGACTCTCTGTGTCAATGCAATCCGCGGCCGCGTATCTGGACCGGATCTATGACTACCTGCTGACGTCGCTGCGCTCGCTGCCGCTGGTGATGGTGCTGGGCGCACCGGATGACCGCATACCTGTCGTCAGCTTCGCCGTGCAGAACGTGCCCGCCGAGCGGGTGGTGCAGCGGTTGGCCGACAACGGCGTGCTCGCCATTCCCAACGCCAACTCCCGGGTGCTGGACGTCATCGGGGTCAACGACGTCGGCGGTGCGGTCACCGTGGGCCTGGCGCACTACTCGACGATGTACGAGGTGGACCAGCTGGTTCGCGCGCTCGCCAGTCTCGGCTGAGTCTCAGCGCTGGACGGTCAGCAGGATCTTCCCGGTCACCTGGCCCGACTCCAGCAGGCGGTGGGCGTCGGCCGCTTCCTCGATGGGGAACGTCGCGCCGATGATCGGGCGCACCTGTTCGTCGGCGATCATGGGCCACACCGACTCCGCCACAGCGTGCACAATCGGACTCTTACCCGTCGCGCCCCCGACGTGCCGTCCGCGCAGGGCGGTGCCGATCACCCTGGCCCGCTTGCTGATCAGTTTGCCCAGATTCAGTTCGCCCTTGACTCCGCCCTGCATGCCGATCACGATGAGCTGCCCGTCGTTGGCCAGTGCATCGATGTTGCGGTCCAGGTAGGAGGCACCCATGATGTCGAGGATGACGTCCGCGCCCGCGCCTGCGGAGGCATCTCTGATGCGCTCGACAAAGTCTTCGTCTCGGTAGCTGATGACGACCTCGGCGCCGAGCTCGCGGCAGAGGTCGAGCTTGGCGCGCGAACCTGCGGTCACTGCCACCCTGGCGCCGAGCGCGCTGGCCACCTGGATGGCGTGGGTGCCGATGCCGCTGGCGCCGCCGTGGATCAGCACCCACTGCCCGGCCGACAGGTGCGCTGTCATCACCAGGTTGGACCAGACCGTGCAGGCGACCTCCGGCAGGGCCGCCGCGTCATACACGCTGACTCCGTCCGGGAGCGGGAGAACCTGGCCGCACGGAACGGCGACGTACTCGGCGTAACCACCACCGGCCAGCAAAGCGCACACCTCTTGCCCGATCTGCCAGTCCGTGGTTGAACCGCCCAGCCCCACCACGGTTCCGGAAACTTCGAGGCCCAGAATCGGGCTCGCGCCGGGCGGCGGCGGATACTTGCCGGCGGCCTGCAGCAAATCGGCGCGATTGACGCCCGCGCAAGCCACCTTGATCAGTATTTCCCCGTGATCTGGCGCTACATCGGGCACGTCGCGCCAAATCAGCTCCTCGGACGACTCTGCGACAATCGCACGCATATTCGTCACGCTACTACCTGCAGGTTTGGACTACCTGGGAAGGCGTCATCGCTTACCATCAGCGCATGGAGGGGATGATTGCCGGGCGCACCGCAAGCGATATGCCCGGGCTCGATATTGCCGAGGAGAGGGCGTGGCAACACTTCCTCGATTCGGCATTGCGAATGTATGCCGCATTGAACCGGGGGCTCACTGACTCACATCAGCTGACGCTGAGTGACGTGCGGCTGCTCGACACACTCGACCGCTCGCCCACCGGTTCGGCCCGGATGGGGGATCTGGCTCAGGTACTGCTGTCGTTGCCCAGTCGGGTGACGCGGCAGATCCGACGGCTGGAGAAACAGGGCTTCGTGCGGCGGATGGCCAGCCCGGACGACGGCCGCGGGGTGTTGGCCGCCATCACCGACGAGGGCCGCCAGGTGGTCCGCGAGGCGATGGTGACCTACTGCAAAGGGGTGCGCACGCACTTCCTGGGGCAGCTTTCGCGTCCGCAGATGGCTGCCATGGGCGAGAACTGCCGCCGCATCAGCACCGCACTCAAGCACGTCGAACGTCCGGGTAAGTTCGGCCGCGCCTGAGCCGCTACGCTTGTCGGCGGTGGCGTGGCAGAGCGGCCTAATGCACTCGCCTTGAAAGCGAGAGACGGCTAACACCGTCCGGGGGTTCAAATCCCTCCGCCACCGCCATGGGGCGGCCGGGTCATTGGCCGGTGAACTCCGGCGGCCGTTTGGCGAACATCGCGGAGATGCCCTCGGTCAGATCTTTCGACGGTAGGAATGCCGAGTTCCACGCCGCCACATAACGCAGGCTCGCCGCGACGTCGGCGGTGCGCTGCTCGTCGAGGACGTCCTTGATGCCCTTGACCACCAGCGGGGGATTGGCGGCGATCTCGGCGGCCGTGGCATGCGCGGCGGCCAGGGATGCCTCCGCATCGGCGTAGACGTCGTTGACCAAGCCGATCTTTTCGGCCCGTGCCGCGTCGATGTCCTTGCCTGTCAATGCCAGTTCCCGCAAGTGTCCGTCACTCAGGATCAGCGGCAACCGAGCCAGGCTGCCGACGTCGGCGACGATCGCCAGCTTGACCTCGCGCACCGAGAACTTCGCGTCGGCGCTGGCGTACCGGATGTCCACGGCGCTGATCAGGTCGACACCTCCGCCGATGCACCAACCCTGCACCGAGGCGATGGTCGGTGTACGGCAGTCGGCCACTGCGGTGATGGCGTCCTGCATGGTCTTGAGGTGAGCGTGGAAATCGGCGCGCGGACCCGCCAGTGCACCGTCGGCCATCATGGGCCCGAGGACGTTGCCCATCGCGGCCAGGTCCAGTCCGTAGCTGAAGTTCCTGCCGGATCCGGTCAGCACGATGGCCCGGACGTCGGGGTCGGCGTCCAGTGCGCGGAACGCCACCGGCAGTTCGGCCCAGAACGCCGGGCCCATGGCATTGCCCTTGCCCGGGCCCAGCAGCGTCACCTGCGCCACGCGGTCCTTGATCTCGACGGACAGCGATTCGTAAACGTCACCCATGGACGCCAGGCTAACCGGTTGGTCGGGACTCGCGGGTCAGCGTCCGGCGAATCCGAGCAGGACGTCCTTCAGATCGGCCTCCGGGATGGCCTGGCAGATCACCTGCGCCAGCCCGGCCACGAACACCGGCTGGTCGACCGTCTTGTCGGCCAGGATCTCGTCGATGACGGCCCGACGGTCACGGTCGCTCAAGGCGGTGAAGTCTTCGCATGTCATTCCGTCCACGGCCACCGGTTCGGTGGTCTGTGCCACCACGCCTTCGACGGTGTTGGTGCAGCCCGACAGGACAACCGCCACGGCGGCGACCGCGACCGCGAATGCCTTCATCGTGTCGACGGTAGTGCCTGTCTACGGCGCGGCATAGCCAGCCCCGATCAACAGCGGCGGGCCGCCGGGTGGCCTGGACCCCTCAGATCCAGCCGAGAGCGAACTCCAGGAACGTGTCGTTCTCGTGCGGCGCACCGATGGTCACGCGAACGCCGTCGGTGCCGTAGGGGCGAACCAGTACCCGGGCGTTGGCAGCCTGTTCCACGAAGTCTGCGGTGCGTTCCGGCCCCAGGGGCAGCCAGACGAAGTTGGCCTGGGAGTTCGGCAGTTCGTAGCCCGCGCCACGCAGCGCGGCGGACACCCGAGCCCGTTCGAGCACCACGGCGTCGGTGCGGGCCATCAGTTCGTCGGAGGCCTGGATGGAGGCGATGGCGGCCGCCTGGCTCAGGCTGGTCGCGGTGAAGGGCACATAGACCTTGCCCAGCGCGGTGATGATGTCCGGATCGCCCACCGCGTAACCCACCCGGGCGCCCGCCAGCCCGTAGGCCTTCGAGAACGTGCGCAGCACAACCACGTTGGGGTGGTTGCGCACCAGCCCGAGACTGTCGGGCACCAGGCCGTCGCGGATGTACTCCACGTAGGCCTCATCGATGGCGATCAGGATGTCGTTGGGAACTGCCGCGACGAAGGCGGCCAGCTTGTCCGGGTCCACCACGGTGGACGTGGGGTTGTTCGGGTTGCAGACGAAGATCAGCCGGGTGCGGTCGGTGACGGCGGCCAGCATCGCGTCCAGATCATGGGTGTGATCCTTCAGCGGAACCTGGACCGGCGTGGCGCCGGCCACTCGAACCTGAAGCGGGTACACCTCGAAAGCCCGCCAGCCGAACATCACCTCGTCGCCGACGGTGGCGGTGATCTGGATGAGTTGCTGGCACAGGCTCACCGATCCGCAGCCGGCCGCGATGTTCTCCGGAGCGAAACCCACGTGCTTGGCCAGGTGTTCCTTGAGCTCGACGTACCCGTTGTCGGGGTAGCGGTTCAGATTGTCGGTGGCGTTCTCGATGGCTGCGCGCACGCTCGGCAGTGGGCCGTCGACGGTTTCATTGCTGGCCAGCTTGATGGCGCCGGGCACTGTCTTGCCCGGTGTATAGGCCGGAAGGTCGGCCATCAGCGGGCGCAAGCGGGCGGTCATTTGGTCAGCATATGTGAGTGGCTGTACGCTCTTGCCTCGGCGGTTCCGGTGCTACCAAGACGGTCCGGTAATCTCCAAGGACGTTCAAGGAGGCGTGCCAGAGCGGCCGAATGGGACTCACTGCTAATGAGTTGTCCGCCTTAAAGCGGACCGGAGGTTCAAATCCTCTCGCCTCCGCCACATAACTGAATAGTTGGACCAAGCGCCCGTAGCTCAACGGATAGAGCATCTGACTACGGATCAGAAGGTTAGGGGTTCGAATCCCTTCGGGCGCACTCAGCACACACCTCCGGCGGCTCGCCGGGTTCACAATCGATTAGCTGCACTGCGGTTGGCGGTGCGCTATCTTGAGCTCTCCTAAAATTTGCGGAGAGGTAAAACGTGGCGGGTCGGACTGGTACTCGCCCTGTTCGTCGATCTGAGAGTTTCCGCGTGCGCCGGTGGCTGCAGCTGGGGGCTGCCTCTGCGGGTGTCAGTGCGGCGTTGCTGGGGTTCTCGACCCTGGCGCCGGAGATCGGCGTGGCCGCCGCCGAGACCGAGAGCACGTCGGCGTCGGCGCAGTCTTCGGCATCCTCTGACTCCGAGCCCTCCTCCAGCGCGGCCGCACAGACCGACGCCGGCGACGAGCCCGAGCCCGACACTGACGAGCCCGAGCCCGACGACTCCGAGCCCGAGCCCGACGACTCCGAGCCTGAGCTCGAAGACGACGAGTCCGACGACGAGTCCGACGACGACGAGCCCGAAGATCTGGAAACTTCGGAAACCTCCGACACCGACGATCTTCTCGATGCTGAGGATGACGTCGCTGAGCCCGTCAAGCGCTGGGCCACCCGGACCGAGGGGCGCGATACCGAACGCCGCCAGGACGTCGCCGGACAGATCGAGGCGTTCACCGAATCGTCGAAGCAGGCCATCGAGTCCCTGCCGGTAGGTGAGCCGGTGAAGGACCTGTTGAACGGCGGGCTCTACTTCGTGCGCCGGACCTTTCTCAACCAGGCGCCGGTGGTCGCGCCGGTGACGTTGACTGCCGGGTCGTCCGGACCGGTTACCGGGCGGATCGATGCCGTCGATCCCGACGGTGACCGCCTCGTCTATCGACTGGTGCGCGGCCCGGAATCGGGCATTGTGCAGATCAATCCGGATGGCACCTATACGTACACGCCCGGCACGGACTTCGATGGCGTTGCGACCTTCACCGTCGCGGCGCACGACGTCGGCCTGCACGTGAACCTGGCAGACCTGTTCCGCCCGCTCGGAACCCGCGCCGACGTGCTGGTCAACCAGGGTGCCGTCAACTTCGCCTTCAACTACACCACCGGGGCCGAACACTGGACTCCGGAGCGACAGGCTGCACTGCGTGATGCTGCCGACGCACTGATGGGCTACTTCCTGGTGACCAAACCGGTGACGCTCACCTATGACGTCGAGGCCTACGAGGACTGGGATTCGCCCACTCTGGCCACGGGCTTCAGTCAACTGATCGACACCGAGACTGCCGGCTTCTTTCCCGGCATCGTGCAACACAAACTGCAGACGGGGGCCGACGCCAACGGTGACCAGGCTGATGGATGGATCAGCTGGAACTTCGGTCGCGACTGGGCTCTGACTGGTACTGCGACGCCGACGCAGCTCGACTTCCGGACCACGGCGCTGCACGAACTGACACACTCGCTCGGTTTCGCGGGCAGCGTGGACGCGGCGGGTGAGAACTCCAACCCGAATCGGGCGGACTTCGAGAGATGGATCACCACGGCGGACGGCACCGTGGTGATCGGTGCAGATGGCCAGTGGAACAGCGCCTTTGATCCCAACCTGACCGGCGGCAATGGCGGCCTGTACTTCGGCGGCCCCAATGCCGTTGCGGCGTACGGCGCGCCGGTGCCGCTCTACACGCCCAATCCCTGGGCGTCAGGCAGCTCGGGATCGCACCTGGATGACCACACCTTCACCGGGATCGACAGGCTGCTGATGAACGCCGGCACGGTCGCGGGTCCCGGGCTGCACGCACTCAGTCCCATCGAGCTCGGGATCCTGGCTGACCTCGGTTACGTCGTGGTCCCGCCGAACACCCCCACCGCGCGGTGGGCGGCGCAGGCCGCGGTCATCGGTTCCGATCGGCCATGGGCGACACAACAAAGCCCATCGCCAAGCCGGGATCCCGTCGAGAACCTGGTGCGGGGTGTCGTCGCCACATTGCCCGCAGCGGTGCGACAGTCGCTGTTCAATCAGGCACCGACTGTCGGTGGCACCGTCATCACCGGTGGTGCGGCGGGCGAATCGATTGTCGGACACGTGCAGGCAACCGATCCGGAAGGGGATGCCGTCGTCTATCGGCTGTCCAAGCGGCCGACGGCAGGCACGGTGGTGCTCGGAGCTGACGGCTCGTGGACGTACGTACCCGATGCGGGTTTCGGCGGGGTGGACACATTTGTCATCGTCGCCGACGACACGGGCCCGCACGTCAACCTTCTCGACCTGTTGTGGTCATCGGGTACCCGCTCCTCGGTGCTGGTCAACCAGGGGGCGGTCAGCTTCGAATTCACCTACACCACGGGCGCAGAGCACTGGACGACCGAACGGCGAGCCGAATTGAATTCGGCAGCAAGATATTTCGCCGACAACATCATCGTGGAGAAGGCCGTCACCCTGGACTACGAGGTCACCGGCTGGGACTCGGCGAGTACCTCCATTCTGGCCACCGCCAGCAGCGGACTGGCCGTCACCGGCGACGCCTTCCTGCAGACCTGGGTGCAGAACAAGCTCCGCACCGGTACGGATCCCAACGGTGCTGCCGCAGACGGGTTCATCACCTGGAACTTTGCCTACCCGTGGGCACTGGGAACGTCGGTGGGGCCCAACGAACTCGACTTCAGCACGGTCGCCATGCATGAACTGATGCACTCCTTCGGGTTCATCTCCATGGTGCAGGCCCCAGGTGCCAACACCGGCACGTACTGGACCGTGTATGACAGCTTCCTGGTCGACAGTTCCGGAGCCCGGGCTATCGGGCGCGACCTCACCTGGAGGCGCGAACTGGACCCGAACCTCACTGGCGGTAACGGGGGCTTGTTCTATGCCGGCCCCAATGCTGTTGCGGTACATGGTGGTCTGGTCCCGCTGTTTGCCGAGGACCCGTGGACGGCCAGTAACGTCGCCCATGTCGACGACGACACGATCGACGATCTGATGAATCCTGGTATTGATCGCGGCCCGGGTGATCGGACCCTGAGCCCGTTGATGCTCGCGATCATGCAGGACCTCGGATACGTCGTGGTCCAGAGGATGCCGGGCTCGAGCAGCTAGCTCAGAGGCGAATGTGCCGGGCTGCCACAGACAGGCGGCGTAGCTGAAAACGCAACGGGGACAACCGTGGGCCACTGAGTTTCAGCCCGACCTCGGCGGCGACGGTCTCCACCACCTCGTCGAGTGAACGGCCATCGGTGGGAATGTGGCTGGCGAACCTGGGATCAGCCAGCGCAGTGACGCACCGGTCGATCTGCTGCATGGCCCACGTGCCGTCGCCGCCGAACACCCGGCTCCCGAGTGCCTCGAGACGCGTGCCCAACCGTGCCCGCAGTGTCGCCGGTGAGGCCACCAGCGTGACATGTCGGACCTCGATGTCCGCCCGCAAGGTGCCGACGATCTCGTCGAAGTAGTCGTCACGTACAAGTGTCATGGGCACGATCACCGGCCCGTCGGCGGTGCGTTCGGCTTCGCGCAGCGTCGCCACCACCGCAGCGCGCCAGCCCGGGAGGTCTTGGAAGTCACGGCGCGCCGCGGCGGGCAGCATCTTGTGCATCGCGAACCCGATGAGTTCGGGATCGGCGACCTCACTGCCGGGCAGCCTTCGGTGCAACTCGTGGGCACTGTGGGTCTTACCTGCGCCGAAGGCCCCGTTGATCCAGATCAACACCCGTTCGACGGTACAGAAGCGCACTCATCACTTCGGCCTGGAACCGAGGGCCGGACTCCAAGCGGTTCAGAAGACCCCGGAGTAGGCGTTCAGCGCGGGCTGTCCACCCAGGTGCGCGTAGAGGACATTCGAATCCTTGGGGATCGTGCCGTCTTTCACCAGATCGATCAGCCCGGCCATCGACTTGCCCTCGTACACCGGGTCGATGATCATGCCCTCGAGCCGACCGGAGAGCTTGATCGCCTCCAGGGTCGACTCCACCGGGATGCCGTACAGGTCACCGGCCCAGCCTTCGAGGACGGTGATCTCGTCGTCACGCAGGTCGCGGTCGAGCCCGATCAATTCGGCTGTGTGCCGGGCAATTCGCGCTACTTGAGCGCGCGTCTTGTCGACAGTCGCGGAGGCGTCGATACCCAGCACGCGACGCGGGCGGTCCTGCCCGGCGAATCCGGCGATCATGCCGGCGTGGGTGGAACCCGTCACCGTGCAGACGATGATGGTGTCGAAGAAGATGCCGAGTTCGGCCTCCTGCTTCTGCACCTCGTGGGCCCAGTTGGCGAAACCCAGCCCGCCAAGCGGGTGCTCGGAAGCGCCGGCCGGGATGGGATAGGGCTTGCCGCCGGACTCTTCGACCTCGCGGATGGCGTCCTCCCAGGAGGAGCGGATACCGATGTCGAACCCGGCGGGGTCCAGGCGCACGTCGGCGCCCATGATGCGCGACAGCAGAATATTGCCCACCTTGTCATTGACCGGGTCGTCCCAGTCCACCCACTTCTCCTGGACCAGTCGGGCCTTGAGGCCGAGTTTCGCGGCGACGGCGGCGACCTGGCGGGTGTGGTTGCTCTGGTAGCCACCGATGGACACCAGTGTGTCGGCACCCTGGGCGAGTACGTCGGGGACGATGTACTCGAGTTTGCGGGTTTTGTTGCCACCGAAGGCGAGGCCGGAGTTGCAGTCCTCACGCTTGGCCCAGATCTGTGCGCCACCGAGATGCGCGGTGAGCCGTTCCAGGCGGTGGACGGGGCTGGGCCCGAAGGTCAGGGGATAGCGAGCGAAGTCTGCGATGGCCATGAAATGCAATATATCGCACTGATGCAGTTGACAAAAGTGCATGTGGAAGGCAGAAATTCTGTATGCCGGTGCCCCAAAAGGCAGCGCCCAAGCGGCAGCTGCTCCGTGATGACGCCTTCACCGCTATCCGTGCGGCCATCGTCGACGGCACGTTGGAACCGGAGGAGAAGCTGGTCGATGCCGAGTTGAGTGCCTGGCTCGGGGTGAGTCGCACCCCGATCCGGGAGGCGCTGGCGCGGTTGGAGGCGGCCGGGCTGGTGCAGACGAAGCCCGGTCGCTTCACGATGGTCAGCCCGCTGGACACGCGGGCGATGAAGGATGCGCAGTCGGTGGTGGCGGCCATGCACGAACTGGCGGTGCGCGAGGCGGTTCCGATCATGACTGCCGACCACATCGCGGCAATGCGGCTGGCCAATGAGCGGTTCGCGCTGGCCCTGCGCACCAAGGATGTGGACGGCGCCATTGCCGCGGACGACGAGTTCCATGCCGTGGCAGTGGATCTGAGCGCCAATGCGGCAGCCAAGGCAGTGTTGGATCAGCACACGCCGCTGCTGCGCCGGATGGAGAGGGTCCGGTTCTCGTCACTGGTCGGGCGGTCATCGGTGGCGCAGCACGCCGAGATCGCCGATCGGGCGGAGTCGGGTGATGCCGATGGCGCCGCGCATGCCGCGCGGCTGAATTGGATGACGCTGGACCCCAGCTGAGCTAGGTGATGGTCAACCCGCCGTCGACGGCGATGGTCTGGCCGGTGACGTAACCGCCCGCGGGCGAGGCCAGCCACACCGCGGTGGCCGCCAGTTCGGCAGGGTCGCCGGTGCGGCCCAGCACCACCCGCGGCATCTGGGTGTCGAGGTAACCGGGCTTGTACTCGTCGGTCATCTCGGACTTGAAGAACCCGGGAGCCAGCGCGTTGACACGAATTCCCTTGCGGGAGCCCCACTGCTGAGCCAAGTCACGGGTCAGGCCGATGACGGCGGCCTTCGACGCGGCGTACGCGGCCTGCGGCAGCCCGGCTGTGGTGATGCCCAGGACGCTGGAGATGTTGATCACCGAGCTGCCCGGCTCCATCACGCGCCCGCACGCCTGCGCCATCCAGTAGGAGCCGTGCAAGTTGACGTCGATGACCTTGCGGAACTCCTCCGGCGCTTCCCGGGTGGCGGGGACGGCGGTGCCGATGCCGGCGTTGTTGATCAGGATGTCGACGCGCCCGAACGCCTCCATGGTGGCGTCCACCAGCGCCTGGCAGGCCGCCGGATCCGCCACGTCGGTGCCAACGGTCACCGCCCGGCGGCCGGTCGCGGTCACCAAAGCGGCGGTGTCGGAAAGCCTTTCGACGCGGCGCGCGCCGAGCGCGACATCGGCCCCGGCTTCGGCGAAGGCTTGGGCAAACGCGACGCCGAGGCCGGAGGAGGCGCCGGTGACGATGACGACCTTGTCGTCGAGTCGGAAGGAATCCAGAACGGTCATGACGGGCTCCTCAGGGCCTGGTGGGCGATGGTGTACTCGACTGCGTGCGCATCGGGGATCTCGGCGTCGATCACAGAGCGCCGTCCATGAACGTGTGGGCACGGTCGACCAACCGCAGTGTCGCGGCGTGAAGCAGATCGCCGATTTCCTTGGGCGCCTTGCCCGCACACGCTCGGGCATGGGTGCCTTCGAGGATGACTCCGAGTTTGAAACACGCCATGGCCGCATACCAGTTGATGTTCGACAGGTCGCGGGTGCTGCCACGGCCGTAGCGTTCGAGGATCTCCGCGTGGGTGGCCAGACCACCGGCCTTCATCAGCGCGTGGTCCAGGACCTCACTCTCGCCGGGTAGATGCCAGGTGGCCATCATCCAGCCCAGATCCAGCAACGGATCACCGATGGTGCACATCTCCCAGTCGACAATCGCCACCACGTCGGGTCCGGTGGGCGAGAACATGACGTTGGCGGAGTGGTAGTCGCCGTGCATGATGCCCGGCGTCCAGGCTGTGGGGACGTTGTCCTGCAGCCACGCTCCGACATCGGTGAAGCCGGGGATCTCGGCGCCGGAGTAGTTGTCGAAATCTTGGTAGGACTCCAGTTCGGAAGTCCAGCGCGGTACCTGGCGCTCCAGGAATCCGTCCGGTTTCCCGAAGTCGGACAACCCGACGGCCACGTGGTCCACCGCGCCCAGGCGGGCCAGCGCGTCGGCCATCGACAGTCCCATCTGATGACGGATCTGCGGATCGGAGGCGTGCAGCTCCGGCAGCGCGGCGCCGGCATTGAAGCCGTCGATCGGTTCCATCAGATAGAAGACCGCGTCACCGAGGACGTCGATGCTGTCGCACACGGCGATCAGGCCGGGGTGTGGGACGTCGGTGTCGGCGAGTGCCTGTAGCACCGTGGTCTCACGCAGGATCACCTTGTTGCTGACCGGGCGCAGGTGCAGTGGCCCGCGGCGGAACACATAGGGACGGCCGGACCGCTCGAACCGCAGCATGACGTTCTGGGTGCCGCCGGTGATCGGAGTGACGTTCGTCAGCGGCCCGTCGCCCAGGCCGTGGGCGGACATCCACGGGGCCAGCGCTTCGGGGGCATCCACAGTCGCGAACCTACCGTACGGTTGGTCGGAGTCCGTGCCAGGTCCTTAACGCGTGATTCCGGCGGATCGCTCGGTTCTTCCGGTTGACGAGTGACCCACCACATCCCACACTTACAGTCATGCGCGGTCACAGTTCCACACAAACGGTCATCTGACGTGCTCCCGGTCGAACGCCATGAAGCGATTGTCGAAGCGGTCGCTGCTGCGCAGGCCGTCAGCACCGATGAACTGGTCCGCCGCCTCGGAGTCTCCGCCGAGACCGTGCGCCGTGACCTGGCGCTGCTCGAGGAGAAGGGCGCACTGCGACGGGTGCACGGCGGCGCTGCGCCAGTGGAGAGCCGCCGCGTCATCGAGCCGTCGTACACCGAGCGCTCGATGATCCGGCACCAGGCCAAAGCCCAGCTCGCGCGACTGGCAGCGGGCCTGCTCGAGGACGGGCAGACTGTCGTCATCGACATCGGCACCACCGCGGTGGCCGTTGCCCAGGCCATCCCGCGCGGGTTCGTCGGTACGGTCGTCACGCCGTCACTGCCCGTCGCGGTCGAGCTCGCCGACCGCCCGAACGTCGAAGTGCTGCTGGCCGGCGGCCGGGTACGCCCGGGTGACCTGGCCTGCTCGAGTGCCCACGCCAAAGCGTTCTTCGTCGACATCTACGCCGACATCGCACTGCTGGGATCCGGCGGAGTGCACGCCGAAGCAGGTCTGACCGACTTTCACCTCGACGAGATCGACGTGCGCCGCACCATCATCGCCAACAGCGCGCGCAGCTACATCCTGGCCGACTCGTCCAAGGTCGGCCAGGTTGCGCCGTATCGGGTGTGCCCGCTGAGCGCGGTCACCGGCCTGATCACCGACGCCAACACCGACGCGGGTGTGGCCGCCGCATTCGAGGAGACGGGAGGTGCGGTGCTGTCAGCACGCCCGTGAGACGGGTGCGGGCGGCGTTGCAGCGCCGCCCGCGGGACCAGACAAATCCTTCCGAACAGTCAACTTCAGTCAGAAAGCCCGATCCAATGACAGATTCTTCCAGAAGTTCGGTAGCTCAGTTCGGCTACACCGAGAGCCTCGAACGTTCCACCGGACGCTTCGCGTCCTTCGCCGTCGCGTTCGCCTTCGTCTCCATCGCCACCGGCATCTTCACCACCTACGGCAGCGTGCTGGGCAGTTCCGGCCCCATGGGCATCTGGACCTGGCCCATCGTCATCGTCGGGCAGCTGGCCGTCGCCCTGCTGCTGGGCTCGCTGGCCGCGCGCATCCCCGTCACCGGCTACGCCTACCAATGGGTGTCGCGACTGGCCAACCCGATCCTCGGCTGGATCACCGGGTGGATCTCGTTCACCTTCCTGGCCATCGTCGTGGTCGCCGTCGACTACACCGTCGCCTCTACCGTGGTGCCCGCCCTGTTCGACTTCGAGGGCACCCCCGCCACCGCCTTCCTGATCACCGCAGGCGTGCTGCTGTTGCAGGCGATGCTGGTCGGGCTGTCGATGAAATGGACCGAACGGGTCAACAACTTCGCCGTGACGGCCGAACTGGTCGGCATGGTGGCGTTGGTGGTGCTGCTGTTCATCGTCGGAGTGGCCGCGCACAAGCTGTCGGTGGGTAACCTGTTCTCCACCGGAGCTGTTCCCGCCGAAGGGTATTGGAGCTTCGGCACCGCCACTGCGGCGGGTCCGTGGATGCTCGGTTTCCTGCTGGGCGCGTTCACCATCGTCGGCTTCGAATCCGCAGCCAACCTCGCCGAGGAGACCAAGCGACCGGAAATCGTTGTGCCGCGGGCCATGTGGCAGGCGGTGCTGGCCTCCGGTGTGCTGGGCTTCCTGTTCCTGCTCGTCGTGACGGCCGCGGTCGACGATCCGGTGGCGCTGGCCGAATCGGGCACCCCGATCGCCGACGTCATCCGCGACATCCTCGGCTCCTTCGTCGGCACGGCCCTGCTGGTGCTGGTGGCCATCGCGATCTTCGCCTGCGGTCTGGTGATCCTGCTGTCCGGTGTCCGCCTGGTCTGGGCCATGTCCCGTGACCAGCGCTTCCCCGGCTGGCAGGTGCTCAACAAGGTGAACGCGAAGACCAAGACCCCGCTGAACGCGACGATCGCGCTCACCGCCATATCGGCTGTGATCCTCGGGATCTTCTCCACCAGCACCGACGCACTGTTCAAACTCTTCGGTGCGGCAACACTGCTGCCTGCGGTCATCTACGCCATCACCGTCGTTCTCTACATCGCCACCCGTCGCAAGCTGCCGCCGAGTGCGGGCTTCAGCCTGGGCCGTTGGGAGGTGCCGATCATGGTCGTCGCCGTCATCTGGTTGGTGTTCGCGCTGTCGCTGTTCCGGGACGCCTCGTTCCGCGATCCGTGGCTCTACGTATTGGTGATGGTGGCCATCGGCGCCTGCTACCTGGGCTATCTTCTGGTGACCCGCGGTAAGGACGGTCTCAAGATGCCCGATATGCACTCCATCGACGCCGAACTCGACAACCAGGGCGCACGTTGACAGTTCTCGCCATCGACCAGGGCACCTCGGGGACCAAGGCCATCGTGGTCGACGACTCCGGTGCAGTGGTGGGGCTCGCCGAGATCCCGGTGCACCCGGTGTATCTCACGGACGGCGGCGTCGAGCAGGACCCCGGTGAACTCCTGGAGTCCGTGCTCGGCGCCGGCCGCGCCGCCGTCGCCGAAGCGGGACGACGCATCGACGTGGTGTCGCTGGCCAACCAGGGTGAAACTGTGCTGGCGTGGGACCCCGACACCGGCCGACCACTGGGCTCGGCGATCGTCTGGCAGGACCGGCGTGCCGAAAGCATCTGCGCCGCTGTGGAAGACCATGCTGTCGAGTTGGCAGCACGGACAGGCTTGGTGCTCGATCCGTATTTCTCCGCGCCCAAGATGGCCTGGTTGCGGCGCAACGTCACCACCGCAGGTGTGGTGACCACGACGGATACGTGGCTACTGCACCAGCTCACCGGAGCATTCGTCACCGACGCCACCACCGCCAGTCGGTCGCTGGTGGCCGAGCTGGGTGACCAGGGCTGGAGCACTGAGCTGCTGGCACTGTTCGGACTCGACCAGGAACGGCTGCCCGCCATCGTCGCCAACGACGAAATCATCGGCACCACAAAGCTCTTCGGAGAGGAGGTACCCGTCGGCGGAGTGGTGGTCGACCAGCAGGCCGCGTTGCTCGCAGAATCCTGTCTGGACCCCGGCACGGCGAAGTGCACCCTCGGAACAGGTGCCTTCCTGCTGGCCAACACCGGCGGCAGCGGGGTGCGATCGACCGCGGGGCTGACCTCCTCGGTGGCCTGGCGGGTTGCGGGGCAGGACACCTTCTGTGTCGACGGCCAGGTCTACACCGCAGCCTCAGCAGTGAAATGGCTGATCTCACTGGGCGTCATCTCCGGCGCCGAGGAGATGGACCGGGTGGCCGCCGCGGACACCGAGGGAGTGCTGTGTGTGCCCGCGTTGGCCGGGCTGGCAGCACCGTGGTGGAAGTCGCAGGCCAGAGCCGTGCTGGCCGGGATGACCCTGTCGACAGGACGTGGACATCTGGTGCTCGCGGTGCTGCAGGGCATCGCCGCGCAGATCGCCGAGCTGGTCACCGCCATCAACTCCGACAGCGCCGCGCCCCTGACCCGGCTTCGGGTCGACGGCGGTCTCACCCGGTCGAGGATCCTGATGCAGGCCTGCGCCGACCTGACCCAGGTTCCGGTGGACGTCTATCCCTCACCACACGCCACTGCGCTCGGAGCGGCGGCATTGGCCAAACTGAGTCTCGACCCCACCCGAGCGCTGGGGGAGGTGGTTCCCGACTGGTCGCCGGCGGCCACCTACGAGCCGGCGTGGAGCAACGACCGTGCCGCCGAATTCCGTTCGCAGTGGCGACTTTTAGCTGATAGGACTTTCCAGTGATTTATGATGTGGCCGTCATCGGGGCCGGCATCGTCGGCTCGGCAATTGCCCGTGAGCTCTCCGGCCACCACGTGTCGGTGGCCCTGTTGGAGGCACGCGACGACGTGGGCGACGGCACCAGCAAGGCCAACACCGCCATCCTGCACACCGGATTCGACGCCAAACCCGGAACGCTCGAATCGGAGATGGTGCGACGCGGTTACCAGCTGCTGTCGAAATACGCGGTAAACACCGGCATTCCGGTGGAACACACCGGCGCGATCCTGGTGGCTTGGGACCAGGAGCAGCTGGATGCGCTGCCCGCACTGCTACACAAGGCCGAGGAGAACGGCTACCACCAGTGCGTGCTGGTGGGCTCCGAGGAGGTGTACCAGCAGGTTCCCCACCTCGGCCCCGGTGCACTGGGTGGCCTGACGGTGCCTGATGAGTCGATCATCTGCACCTGGACGGTCAACCTGGCACTGGCCACCGATGCGGTCAACCGCGGCGCCACGTTGCTGACCGGCCGTCGTGTCGAATCCATCGACAGCAGTGCGGAGTTCACCACCGTCCACACCGTCAAGGGGCCGGTGCAGGCTCGCTGGGTGGTCAATGCCGCCGGACTGGGTGCCGACAAGATCGACGCCCTCTTCGGATACAGCCGCTTCACGGTCACCCCGCGGCGCGGTGAACTCATCGTCTACGACAAACTGGCCCGCCCGTTGGTCGACAAGATCGTGCTACCGGTGCCGAC
The DNA here is from genome assembly GCF_001984215.1 of Mycobacterium sp. MS1601. Classification (NCBI taxonomy): domain Bacteria; kingdom Bacillati; phylum Actinomycetota; class Actinomycetes; order Mycobacteriales; family Mycobacteriaceae; genus Mycobacterium; species Mycobacterium sp. MS1601. The sequence goes on along the minus strand of NZ_CP019420.1, from coordinate 2,206,772 downwards.
GTCGCGCGGCAAAGGGGTGTTGGTCAGCCCTACCATCTACGGCAACGTCATGCTCGGACCCACATCCGAGGACCTGCAGGACCGCACCGCCACGGGCACCTCCGAGGCCGGCTTCGAGTTCCTCCTCGAGAAGGGGCGCACCCTCATGCCGCGGCTGCTCGACGAGGAGGTGACGGCCACTTACGCGGGTCTGCGCGCGGCCATCGACCATTCGGACTACCTGATCGAAGCTGATCCAGCGCAGCGTTACCTGCTGGTGGGCGGTATCCGGTCCACCGGTCTGACCTCAGGAATGGCTGTCGCCGAGTATGTGCATGACCAACTTTCCTCCGCTGGAATGGAATTGGTACCTAGTGACGATCTTCCCGCGCCACCGGTCATGCCCAACCTCGGCGAGGCGTTCCCGCGTCCGTACCAGCGGCCTGAGATGATCGCGGAGGACCCGGCGTACGGTCGCATCGTCTGCTTCTGTGAACGCGTCACCGAGGGTGAGATCCGCGATGCCTGCCACTCGGTGATTCCACCGGCCGCGCTCGACGGGCTGCGGCGACGAACCCGGGTGATGAACGGACGCTGCCAGGCCTTCTTCTGCGGCGCCGAAGTGCAGGCACTGATGAACGACAACTGTGAGATCGAGGCCAACCGATGACCTACGACGTCGTGATCGTCGGAGGGGGACCGGCGGGCCTGACTGCCGCCGCCGAACTGGCTACCGACCTGAATGTTGTTGTGCTGGAACGAGAGAATGAGGCGGGCGGGATCCCGCGGCACAGTGATCACCCCGGCTACGGCATCCGCGACATGAAGCGGTTCGTCAGCGGCCCCGAGTATGCCCGCCGGCTGGTCGCCCAGGCGGCCAGGGCAGCTGTCCGCACCAACACCATGGTCACGGGGTGGGCCGACGAGCGGACTCTGGAGATCACGTCACCCCAAGGGCGCGAGCAGATTTCAGCGCACGCGGTGGTGTTGGCCACCGGCGCGCGTGAACGGCCCCGGTCCGCGCGACTGATCCCCGGCGACCGTTCCGCAGGCATCTACACCACGGGCCACCTGCAGAACGTCGTCCACCTCAAACACGGCAAGGTCGGTACGCGTGCGGTGGTGGTGGGGGCCGAACTGGTCAGCTACTCGGCGGTGCTCACGCTGCGTCACGCCGGTTGCAAGACGGTGCTGATGACCACCGAACAGCGCTCGACGCTCCAGCGCACGCACGTCGCCACCCGCACCCGCGTCACGCGGATCCTCGGAAAGCCGACCGTCGAGGCTGTCGAGATCGAGAACCTCGACACCGGAGCCAGGCGCATCGTCGACTGCGACACCGTGGTTCTCACCGGCGACTGGATCCCCGACCACGAACTCGTGCGCTCCGGTGGGTTGGCGCTGGACGCCGGCACCCTGGGGCCCACGGTGGACACCGCCCTGCGCACCAGTCGTCCGGGGGTGTTCGCCATCGGCAACCTGTGCCACCCCGTCGACACCGCCGACGTGGCTGCCCTGGACGGCAGGCACGTCGCCGCGCAGGTGCGTAACCATCTGGGTGGACGGCAGGCGTCGCAGGACGGCATCGCGGTCCAGGTGGCAGCGCCGCTGCGCTGGATCGCGCCGTCACTGCTGCGCCCGGGAGATCCGGCCCCGGCCCGACACCGACTGTTGGCCTGGACCGACGAGTACATCCATACCCCGAAAGTGGTTGCGCTGCAGGCTGGAAAGGTCATCGGCCACCGGCGACTGCCCTGGCCGGCCGCACCCGGGCGGGTGTTCCGCATCCCGTCGAGTTTGCTCGACGGGGCTGACCGCCGGGGCGGCCCGGTGATGATCGAGATCGACGGGGCCACCTGAGACGGTTGGAGGTCACCCGGGCCGGGCACAAAACACCGCGTGCGTCACCACGACCTGGTGATCATCGGAACCGGCTCGGGGAGCGTGGTGGTCGACAACTGCTTCTCCGACCCGGTCCTTCGCCGACCTGGACGTTGACGCCCTGCTGGATCTGAAACCGGCGCCGAGCTAGATCTCGTTGCGGCGCAGCCGGGCGTGGAAGACGCTCCACCCGATCAGAGTCCCCAGGGCGATGGAGAAGATCGCCGCTATCGTCACACCCAGGGTGGTGACATCCGGGTCGACGTGGGTGGTCACCTCTGACAGGGACTCGAATCCCAATGCCCCCGGTACCAACGTCCAGAACGCCACCAGCATCATCACGATGCTGGGCGGGCCCCCCTTGATGTGGCGCACCACCATGACAAACGGCACCACCAAAAAGGCGCCCACCGCGGCGGAATGGGAGTTCGACAGGAACAGTCCGCCGAATTGCTGACCGAGCAGCGCCACCGCGACAGCGGCCATCAACCAGATCAGCGTCCCCGGTGGCGCGGACAGATACAGATAGAGGCCCACTGCGATGACGATGATCGCGAGGTACAGCGACCACCAGCCCATCTGGGCCGACGGTTGTTGCGGGGCAAGCGGACCCGCGATGTGCAGTCCCATCGCGAGCCCGAACACCATCAACCCGAGTTGGGTCACGCCGAAGATCGCGCGACTGGACCCGGCGATGATCGCGGAGCTGGCCAGCTCCTGTGCCCCGATGGTCAATGCGATACCGGGCAGCACCGCCACCAAGGCCGGCGTGATCACCCGCAGCAGGCCGTCATTGGCGGCGTCGGCGACAAACCAGGTGGCCAGCAGCGTGACGACCAACGCCGACAGCGGCGGCACCACCGGTTTCAGCGACGGGTAAGGCCGCGCCGCTATCACGATGGCGCCGACGACGGTGCCCAGGAACACGTACCCCCACAGCGACGCCCACGTCGGGTTCATCACCAGTCCGAAACCCAGTGTGGTGACCGCGTACCCGACCACTCCGGCGACCGGGCCGAATCGATACGGCGTCTGCCGGGCAGCCGCGACGGCCTCCACCGCTTCCAGCGGTGCAATGGCACCGGCATCGGCCAGCTCGGCAATGGCGTCGATCTTGCCCGCGAGGTTCAACTGCGTGGTGATGCGGGTGGTCACGTCCACCTCGTAGGCCGCGGTGCCGATCTGGATGATCAACACCGTCGGCAGCACCACCACGCTGAGCTTCTCGGTGGTGTACATCGCTGCGATCTTGCGTAGCCGCACCGCGATCTGATTGGTGGGTTGCTCCACCTCTACCAGGGCGATCCCCAGCTCGCGCAGCATCGCCGCGATATCGGCCAGGTCATAGGTGTCCGGCTCACCGAGCGGGGCGGGCAGGTCTTTGCGGAACCGGCGCAACCCGCGCGTCACCCGGGAATCACTCATAGCCCGAGATTGTCGCTCAGTAACCTGGGGGAATGGCCGACAGGCGCGCCAACGGATGCCGCGCGTGCCCGCCGGCTATCCCGCCTCTGCAACCGGTGGGGGCAGGCGTGGCTGGTGGCTCAGCAGTCCGGCGGTCGCGGCGAGTAACCCGCCGAACACCAGCAGAGCCGGCGTCAGGGTCAGCGCCGTCGCCAGCCCGCCCACCAGGAGCGGCCCGCCCGCATCGCCGAGTTCGCGGCCCACCTCGGCCGACCCCATGGTCTGTCCCAGACGCTCGGCGGGGGACGTCGCAGCCAGGTGAGCGAAACCGAGCGGAGTGACGATGCCGACGCCGAGACCGATGGCCACGGCGGCGACCACCAGCCCGGCGACACCGGGAATCAGCACGGCCGCACAGCCCAACGCGGTCAGCGCCAGACCCGATGCCATGCCGAACCGATCCTGCAGCCGTCCGTCGTCGCGTAGGCGTCCGATCCGGGGCTGCACCAGTGCCGTGGTGGCCGCCAGCACCGAGACGATGACACCGGTGGCCAGCGGGCCGAGCCCGCGCTCGGCGCCGGCCACCGGCAGGAACCCGACACCCACCGACAGCACTGCCGTGCCTGCCGCCAATGCCGATGTGGGACGGGCGAATCCGGAGCTGGTGAGCCTACGGGCAAGGTCGGCGACCGTCTGGCGGGTGCGGGGCAGCGGTGCCACTGACGGCACCACCGCCAACGCCCACACCGCGACGGCGGCGGCCAACACCGCCAAGGTGGAGAACAGCAGCGAGAAACCACCGCCGTGGATCAATATCCCGCCCAGCGCCGGACCCGATGTATAGCCCAGGCCTTTCCAGGCGCCGTAACGGCCGAACCCGCGGCCCTGGGCGCCGGCCGGCGTCAGTCGCGACACCAGCACCGAGGCAGCGGGGGAGAACGCCGCCGCTGCCGCACCCTGACCGAACCGTGCCAGCCCCACCCCGGCCGGGTTGCCCGCGATCACAAACGCCGCCGACGCCGCTGCGAAGGCCACCAGTCCACCGAGCAGCACCGGGCGGGCACCCACACGGTCGGCCAGCGCCCCGAACACCGGCTTGAGCAGCACCTCGGCGCCGTCGTAGACGGCCAACAGCAAGCCGAGGGTCAGCAGATCCTGGTTTCCCGTGAAACTGCCGAGGCTGGCCGCGATGCTGTGGGCGCCGAAGGCCGTGACAAACCCCGCCGCGTACAGGGGCATCAACGGCGCCACGGCTCAAGCGCTTTCGGGTGTGTTCGACGCGGGTTTCTGCCAGGGCCAGCGGCCGCTGATCTCGACCTCCAGCGACCAGCTGAGGAAGGTCCGGATCACCACGATGCCAGCGAGCACGGCGACACTCTCCCACGTCGGCGTGACGGCCACCGTCTTGATGATGTCGGCCGCCACCAACAGTTCGAGGCCGAGCAGGATCGAGCGGCCCAGCTGCTCGCGGAACTTCCAATAGGTACCGGGCTGCCTGTGCAGCAGCCGTCGCACTGCGACAACGGCCGCGATCACACCGCCCACCGCGATCACTGCCACCCCGACACCGTCGATGACGGTGCCGACGAGTTCGACTGCCTCGATGAACGTCATGAGGGGCAGATTAATGCGGCAGCGCGCCCCAGAACCGCGTCAACGCCGTTGCGCTGCGTGCCGGATCCTGCAACATCCACCAGTGACCCAACCCCTCGAGCACCTCCACCCTGGCGCCGGCGCGGCCGGCGGCGCGGCGACGCATCTCGTCGGTGCCGACGAAGTGGTCTTCGGACGCGAGAATGGCCAGACCGGGCCTGGCCGCCGCGTTGTCGAGGTTGCGCCCGGCCTCGGACACCACCGGTTGCACCGCCGACCGGTACAGCGCCAAGATGGCCCGGCCCATCGCCTCGTCCTGGCCGGCGGCCACCCGTACCGCGACCTCGGGCGGCATACCGAGGCTCTCGTTGCGTTCGGCGCGTTCGGCAACGGTGCCGCCCAGCATCACGTCGATCAGCTGCTCGCCTGCGCCGGGCGTGGCCCAGACCTGCGCCAGGTCGTGCCATACGTAGTCGGTGTCGAAGATCCCCACCACATCGCTGACCCAGCTGCGCACCAGCTCTGGCCGGTGCATCACGACGTTGAGGACATGACCGCCGCCCCAGTCGTGGCCCACCAGGTCGACAGGCCCGGTGAACTGGCTGAGCTCTGTTTCCAGCCAGTCCCGGTACTCCAGGTGGGTGGCGCCGAAGCCGTCCGGAATCGGGGCGCCGAAACCCGGCGGTGACAACAACACCACGTCATCGCGGCCCAGCTGTTCCACCAGCGGCTCCCAGATGGCGGACGTCTCGGGGTTGCCGTGCACGAACACGATGGGCATGGCGCCATCCTCGCACCCACCTACTCCGCGGGCGAGATCACCGTCGCGGTGTCGACGCCGTTGGCGGAGACGGCCCGGATCCTGGCGGTGTCACCCACCTCGACCGGCTCACGTCCCTGCCTGGTGTCGGTGGTGATCACGTAGGTCCGGCTGAAACCGTCCTCACTGCGGGCGGTCACCGCGGTGTCGGAGATCTCGGTGACGACGCCGGTCTGGGTGAGCTCGGTGGCGTAACCACCGCTGCCGTCGGCAACCACGAACTCGCCGTGCAGTGAGTCGGACACGCTGGACTGGGTGCCCCCGAACCCGCCCGGCGGCGGACCGCCGAACCCTGGCCCACCCATGCCCTGGGTGGTGGTTCCCGACGCTGCGTAGATCACCGCGGCTCCCGCGCCGGCCAACACCACCGCGATGCCCACGGCAGCCAGTGTCTTGCCCAGCGACCAGTGGGCGGGCTCGGTCTGCGGGGCTCCCCATACGTGATCGCTCTGGGTTTCCATGCCGACCACGGTGGCCCGAGAGTCTGTGCGCCGGCTGTGCGGCCGATCAGTGGCGGTTATGCGCCCGCCGCTCACAGCCGGCGCATAGGATCGACACAGGGTCGGCCCATCGGGAAACCAAATACTGGGAGCCATGATGTCTGGAGCTGCCGAACGTGTCGTCATGCGCCGAGCCGACGGCAACCCCATCAACGTGCTGGTGGTGGACGACGAGACGGTGCTTGCCGAGATGGTGTCGATGGCGCTGCGCTACGAAGGCTGGAACATCACCACCGCCGCGGACGGGGCTTCGGCCGTGACCGCCGCGCGGGGCAACCGACCCGACGTCGTGGTGCTCGATGTGATGCTGCCCGACATGAGCGGGCTCGACGTGCTGCGCAAGCTACGCGAACAGAACCCGCAGCTGCCGGTGCTGCTGCTCACCGCCAAGGACGCGCTCGAAGACCGGATCGCCGGTCTCACCGCAGGCGGTGACGACTACGTCACCAAACCGTTCAGCATCGAAGAGGTGGTGTTGCGGCTGCGCGCCCTGCTGCGCCGCACCGGCGTCACCACCGAGGACAGCGGCGCCCAACTGGTGGTCGGTGACCTGGTGCTCGACGAGGACAGCCACGAGGTGACCCGTGGTGGTGAGCCGATCACCCTGACCTCGACCGAGTTCGAACTGTTGCGCTTCATGATGCGCAACTCCAAGCGGGTGCTGTCGAAGGCACAGATCCTGGACCGGGTCTGGAGCTATGACTTCGGCGGCCGGTCCAACATCGTCGAGCTCTACATCTCATACTTGCGCAAGAAGATCGACAGCGGCCGCGAGCCGATGATCCACACGCTGCGCGGGGCGGGGTATGTCCTCAAACCGGCTTCCTAGCTCCTGGTCGCTGCGTCGGCGCCTGCTGTTGGGCCAGATCCTGCTGCTGGTGCTCGTGTGCGTCGGGATCGGCGCCGCGACCGAACTGGCGCTGTACCAATATCTGATGCACCAGCTGGACCGCCAGCTGGTCGACGCGACCGGCCGCTCGGCCATGATGTCGGGTTTGCCGCCGCCACCGCCGATACCCGGCAGCAGCGTCGGGCCCCGTCCTCGACCAGGGCCGGGCCCCGACTTCCTGGACGCGCCCGGACAGCCGGTGGGCATGGTGGCGGCGGTGTTCGGGCAAGGAGGCGAGGTCAAGGCCGGCGTCTTGACCACGTTCGGTCAACGCGCGGAGCTCAGTGACGCAGCGCAGGCGCAACTCAGCGGCGTCGCCCCACACCGGCGTGCGGTCACCATCGACCTCGACGGGCTGGGCAGCTACCGAACCGTGGCCACCTACAACCGATTCGGTGAGGTGATCGCGGTGGCGCTGCCGATGAACGACGTCAACGGCACCATGCTGCGCGTTCTGCTGGTGTTCGCGGTGGTGACCGTGCTGGCGGTCGGCGTCGCGATCACGTTGGGGGTGGTGATCATCCGGCGTGCCCTTGCGCCGTTGGACCGCGTCGCAGACACGGCGCAGAAGGTGGCCAACCTTCCGCTGGACCGCGGTGAGGTGGCTTTGCCGGTGCGGGTGACCGAACAAGATGCCAATCCCAATACCGAAGTGGGACAGATGGGTTCGGCGCTGAACCGGATGCTCGACCACATCTCTGCGGCGCTGTCGACGCGGCAGGCCAGCGAGACCAGGGTGCGGCAGTTCGTCGCCGATGCCAGCCACGAGCTGCGCACACCGTTGACCGCCATCCGCGGGTACAGCGAGCTGGCGCAACGCCGCCGCGACGAGGTGCCCGACGAGGTGGCCCACGCCATGGGCCGGGTGGCGTCGGAAGCCGAGCGGATGACCCATCTGGTCGAGGATCTGCTGTTGTTGGCCCGGCTCGATTCGGGCCGGCCACTGGAACGTGAACAGGTGGACCTGTCGCAGTTGGCCGTCGACGCGGTGAGTGACGCCCACATCGCCGGACCCGATCACCAGTGGAATCTGGACCTGCCCGACGAGCCTGTGATGGTGACCGGCGACGCCGCCCGATTGCAGCAGGTGCTGACCAACTTGCTGGCCAACGCCCGCACACACACCGGGCCCGGCACCACCGTCACCCTGTCGCTGACCGCCGACCCCGACGGCGCGGTGCTCAGCGTGGCCGACGACGGCCCGGGTATCCCGACGGATCTGCAGTCCGAGGTGTTCGAGCGGTTCGCCCGCGGCGACTCGTCGCGTTCACGCAAGGGCGGCAGCACCGGCCTCGGGTTGGCCATCGTGGCCGCGGTGGTCAAGGCGCACGGTGGGCACATCGAGCTGAGCAGCAGGCCGGGCAGCACGATCGTGAGTGTGAGGTTGCCTTTCACAGCTGGGACATAGCCGACACCCATGGTGCGTCCACGCTGGCCCAGCACCCTGGCCAGGTGACCCTCACTGTGCCGCGACCTGTTGCCGCCGCTTCGACGCACACCAGGTCCTGGCAGGAGCCGATCGCGGTGGCGGTGCTGCTGGCGGTCACCGCGGTGCTCTATCTGTGGAACCTGGGCGCCAGCGGCTGGGCCAACAGCTTCTACACCGCCGCCGTGCAGGCGGGCTCGCAGGACGCGACGGCATGGCTGTTCGGGTCCAGTGACGCCGCCAACGCCATCACCGTCGACAAAACCCCGGCCGCGCTGTGGGTGATGAGTCTGTCGGCACGTCTCTTCGGGTTCAACGCCTGGAGCGTGCTGGTGCCACAGGCGCTGATGGGTGTGGCCGCGGTGGCAGTGCTCTACGCGGCGGTGCGACGGGTCTCGGGGCCACCCGGTGCACTGCTCGCCGGTGCCGTCCTGGCCCTGACCCCCGTCGCGACACTGATGTTCCGGTTCAACAACCCCGATGCGTTACTGGTGCTCAGCCTGGTGGTGGCCGCCTACTGCGTGCTGCGCGCACTGGACGGCTCACCGTGGTGGATGGTCGCGGCGGGAACCGCCCTGGGTATCGGGTTCCTGGCCAAGATGCTGCAGGCCCTGCTGGTGGCGCCGGTGTTCGCAGTGGTCTATCTGATCGCCGCCGAACAACCTGTCCGGCAACGGGTTCGGCGGCTGAGCGCGGGCGCTGCGGCCCTGGTGGTGTCCGCAGGCTGGTATCTGCTTCTGGTCGAGCTGTGGCCTGCGGATGCCCGGCCGTACATCGGTGGATCGCAGGACAATTCGATCCTGGAGCTGACGCTGGGTTACAACGGACTCGGACGGTTGACCGGTGACGAGGTGGGCGGCCTGGGCAACATGAACCACGACGTCGGATGGGCGCGTCTGCTCGGCGGACAGATGGGCGGCGAGATCGGCTGGCTGCTGCCCGCCGCGCTGATCGTCCTGGTGGCCGGAGTGTGGTGCACCCGCGGTGCCGCACGCACCTCCCTGTTGTTGTGGGGCGGCTGGCTGGTGTGCACCGCAGCGGTGTTCAGTGCCATGCACGGCATCGTGCACCCGTATTACACCGTGGCGCTGGCCCCCGCGATCGCCGCCTGCCTGGGTATCGGCCTGCCAGCACTGTGGCAGCGCCGCCACGACCCGAGGGTGGCGATCGTACTGGCCGGCACCGTGCTGATCACCGCTGTCCTGGCTTTCCTTCTGTTGCAGCGCTATTCGACATGGTTGCCGTGGCTGCGGTGGACGGTGCTGGTGGCCGGGTTGGCCGCCGGGTTGCTGATGCTGGTGGTCGGCCGATTCCCGGCCCGGACGGCCACGGTGGTGGCCACGGTCGCACTGGCCGCGATGCTGGCCGCGCCCGCGGCATTCAGCATTGCCACCGCAGCCACCACGCACAGCGGCGCCATCCCCTCATCCGGTCCGTCCCCCGGCTTCGGCGGACCGCCGGGTCTGCTTGACGCCGAGCCATCCAGTGCTGCCATGGTTGCTCTGCTGCAACAGGATTCGCAGGACTACACCTGGGTGGCCGCCGCCGTCGGTTCGAACAACGCCGCCGGCTATCAGCTCAGCAGCGGGCTGCCGGTGATGGCGGTCGGCGGCTACAACGGCACCGACCCCGCCCCGACACTGCAACGCTTCCAGGAACTGGTGGCCGCCAAGCAGATCCACTACTTCATGGATTCCGCGACGCTGCGCATGATGGGGTCGGAGTCCAGCGGATCCGACTCGGCCCATCGGATCGCGGACTGGGTGCACGCCAACTTTCCCAGCCAGGACGTCGACGGCGTCACGGTTTACGACCTGTCCGCATGACTCATAGCCCGCACACAGGAAGGGCTCACGTCCGGCCCACGACCGACACCCACGATGAAGATATGAGTTGCTTGGACCTGCCGCGAGTCGCCTCTCGCAATGCCGCACTGCTGGCCGCCGACCGTGGAGTTCCCGTGCTGGACGTCGTGGTTCCCGTCTACAACGAACAGGACCAGCTCGCCGACTCGGTGCGCCGGTTACATCGTCACATGAGTACGGAGTTCCCGTTCCCGTTCCGCATCACCATCGCCGACAACGCCAGCGTCGACGACACTCCGAAGATCGCCGCGCAGCTGGCCGACGAGTTCGACGAGGTGCAGGTGAGCAGGCTCGAACTCAAGGGCCGCGGTCGAGCACTGCACGACGTGTGGACCACCTCGGACGCGCCGGTGCTCGCCTACATGGACGTCGACCTGTCCACCGATCTGAACGCGCTGGCCCCCTTGGTGGCGCCGCTGATCTCCGGTCACTCCGACCTGGCCATCGGCACTCGGCTGGGCCGCGGATCCCGCGTGGTGCGCGGCGCCAAGCGCGAGGTGATCTCCCGCTGCTACAACCTGATCCTGCGCTCCACCCTGGCGGCGCGTTTCACCGACGCCCAGTGCGGTTTCAAGGCCATCCGCGCCGACGCCGCGGCCCGCCTGTTGCCGCACGTGCATGACAAGGGCTGGTTCTTCGACACCGAACTGCTGGTGCTGGCCGAACGCAGCGGCATGCGCATCCACGAAGTGCCGGTCGACTGGATCGACGACCCCGACAGCCGGGTCGACATCGTGGCTACCGCCATCGCCGACCTCAAAGGGATTGCCCGCCTGCTGGCCGGGTTCGCCGGCGGTCGCATCCCGGTGGCCGCCATCGGCGCCCAGCTGACCCCGGCCGCCGAGCCGCCGCCGTCGCTGCTGCGGCAGGTGGTCCGGTTCGCCACCATCGGTGTGTTGTCGACGTTGGCCTACCTGGTGCTGTTCCTGGCGCTGCGTCCGCTCGGCGCCCAGGGCGCCAACCTGGTGGCACTACTGGTCACCGCCATCGCCAACACCGCGGCCAACCGCCGCTTCACCTTCGGGGTCCGGGGGCGCGTGCGCGTGGTACGGCACCAGTTCGAGGGTCTGCTGGTGTTCGCGATCGGGCTCGCCCTGACCAGCGGATCGCTGGCGGTGTTGCACGCCGTCGGTGAGCCGTCGCGCGCTGTCGAACTCCTGGTGCTGGTGGGTGCCAACCTGTTGGCCACCGTCGTCCGCTTCGTCCTGCTACGCGGCTGGGTGTTCAACCCCCGCCGAGCCGAGAAGGAAACATCATGACCGTGCTCGAAGCTCCGGTGAACCTCACCGAACCCGAACCGAAACCCGCGCGCCGCTGGGAGCGGCCGGCCCTGCTGGCGTTGCTCGCCGGCACCGCCGTGCTGTACCTGTGGGCGCTGGGCTCACTCGGCTGGGCCAACGAGTTCTACGCCGCCGCGGTGCAGGCGGGTTCGCAGAGTTGGAAGGCGCTGCTGTTCGGGTCGCTGGATCCGGGCAACGTCATCACCGTCGACAAGCCGCCTGCCGCCCTGTGGGTGATGGCACTGTCCGGGCAGATCTTCGGGTTCAGCTCCTGGAGCATGCTGGTGCCACAAGCCTTGATGGGTGTGGCGTCGGTGGCGTTGTTGTATGCCGCGGTGAAGCGGACCTCGGGGCCCGGTGCGGGGCTGCTGGCCGGCCTCGCCCTGGCGCTGACCCCGGTGGCGGCGTTGATGTTCCGATTCAACAACCCCGACGCGCTCCTGGTGCTGCTGCTTGTGGTGGCGGCCTACTGCATTGTCCGCGCGCTCGACGGTGCGGCGGTGCGCTGGAGCGCCCTGGCCGGTGTGGCGCTCGGCTTCGCCTTCCTCGCCAAGTTGCTGCAGGCGTTCCTCATCGTGCCGGTACTGGGGCTGGTGGTGCTGGTCGCCGTGCCGGGCAGTGTGTGGAAACGCCTGGGTGCGTTGATGTCCGGCCTTGCCGCGATGGTGGTTTCCGGTGGCTGGTTCGTCGCGCTGGTCAGTCTCTGGCCGGCCGACTCTCGGCCCTACATCGGTGGCTCGACCGACAACAGCCTGCTGGAACTGGCGCTGGGCTACAACGGCCTCGGCCGTGTGTTCGGCGGTGACGGCAACCCCACCGCGGGCGCCGAGAACGGCTCGGCGGTCGGCGGCCCGCCCGGCGGTGGCGGCAACGCCATGTTCGGCGGTGATCCCGGTATCACCCGGATGTTCGGGCAGTCGATGGGCACGGAGATCTCCTGGCTGTTGCCCGCCGCGCTGATCGGCCTGGTGGTCGGACTGTGGTTCACCCGCCGCGCCGCACGCACCGACCGCACCCGCGCCGCGCTGCTGCTGTGGGGCGGCTGGACCGTGGTCACGGCGCTGATCTTCAGCTACATGAAGGGGATCATGCATCCCTACTACACCGTGGCGCTGGCACCGGGTGTTGCTGCGGTGGCCGCGATCTCGGTGACCAAGCTGTGGCAGGGACGCGCGCATCTGTCGGCGCGAATCCCGTTGGCGCTCATGCTCGCCGCCACCGGTGTGTGGAACTTCGTGCTGCTCAACCGAACCCCGAGTGGCTGCCGTTTCTGCGCTGGGTGGTGCTGGTGGGTGCCATCGTGGTGGCCGCGGTGCTGATCGTGGGTGGGCATCAGTTGGGCCGCTACACCGCCGTGTTGGCCTTCGCGGGTTTGCTGTGCGGACTCGCAGCCCCCGGTGCGTACACCGTGCAGACCGTGGGCAACAGTGCCACCGGGCCCATCCCGACCTCGGGCCCGGCCCGCCACGACATGGCGTTCCCCGGCGGTGGCGGCGGCCCGGGTGGCTTTGGCGGCAGCTCCGAGGCCGTCGCGAATCTGGTCTCCGGTAGCGAAAGTCGATGGGCCGCAGCAGCTGTGGGGTCCATGCAGTCCAGCAGCGTGCAACTGGAGACCGGTAAGCCAGTGATGGCGATCGGCGGGTTCATGGGTGGCGATCCCGCGCCCACGCTGGCGCAGTTCCAGCAGTACGTCGCCGACGGCCAGGTGGGTTACTTCCTGGCCAATGATCGGGGTCCCGGCGGCCGTGACGGTGACAGTGAGGCTGCTCAGATCACGCAGTGGGTGAAGGACAACTTCACCTCCCAGACCATCGACGGGACCACGGTCTACGACCTCAGCTCCTGACGCGAGACGGAGCTCAGACGACGGATTTCACCGAATCAGTTGTCTGAGCTCCGTTTCGATCGTCAGAGCGTGTCCTCCAGCGCCGACTCCAGAATGTCGAGACCGGAATGCAGTTCGTCGTCGCTGATGGTCAATGGCGGCGCGATCCGGAAGATGCCGCCCATGCCGGGCAACTGCACGATGTTCATGTGCAGACCCCGCTCCAGGCAGGCGGCGGTCACCCGGGCTCCCAGCGCGTCGGCGGGGGCCTTCGAGGTCTTGTCGGCCACCAACTCGAGTCCTTGCAGCAGGCCGCGACCACGGACGTCGCCCACCTGCTCGTAGTGGTCCCGGAATTTGGCCAGCCGCGCACCCAGTTGCTCACCCAACTCAGCGGCGCGGTCCACCAGCTTCTCCCGCTCGACAACCTCGAGAACGGTCAGCGCCACCGTCGCCGCCAGCGGATCCGAGGCGTGGGTGGTGAAGAAGAGGAAGCCACGTTCGTGGCAGACGCTCTCGATCTCGTCGCTGGTGACCACCGCCGCCACCGGCAATCCCGCACCCAGAGTCTTCGACAAGGTGAGTAGGTCCGGAGCCACCCCGTCGCGCTCGAAGGCATACATCAACCCGGTACGCCCTATCCCGGTCTGGGCCTCGTCGAGAATCAGCAGCATTTTGCGCTCGGCGCACAGCTCCTTGAGCCGGCGCAGATACCCGTCGGGCAGGTCGATGATCCCGCCACTGGACAAGATGGGCTCGATCAGACAAGCCGCCAGGCTGCCGCTGGACTGCGCGTCCAGCGAGGCGAAGCCGTAGGCGAGTTCGGCTTCCCAGTCGTATGAGCCGTCGGCGCGGCGGAAGGGGGAGCGGTAGGCATTGGGCGTCGGCAGGGTGAGGCTGCCCGGCATCGGAGGGCCGTACCCACGCCGCCCGGCACTGTAGGTCGCCGACGCCGCACCCGAGGTCATCCCGTGCCAAGACCGGTCGAACGACACGATCTCGTAGCCGCCGGTGTACAGCTTGGCCATCTTGATGGCCGCCTCGTTGGACTCTGCGCCAGTGCTCAGCAGCAGAACCTTGGACAACGAGTCGGGCAGCGTCGCGGCCAGGGTGCGGGCCAAATCGACCACCGGGGCACTGAGCATGCCGCTGTAGAGATGGTCGAGTGCGGCCACAGCTCCGGACACCGCAGCCACGATCTCCGGGTGCGCATGCCCCAGCACTGCACTCATCTGGCCGGACGTGAAATCCAGGATGGCGTTGCCGTCGACGTCGTAGACGTAGCTTCCTTTGCCGCGCTCGATGATTCGTGGGACGAACGACACCCCGTAACGCAACACATGGCGGTCGACATCGGCCCAAAAGTCCTTCGTTCGCTCCATGTTCAACCATGCTAGGTGCGCGCGGACTACTGTGATGGCCGCACGTTCAGCAGCCGAGCTAGAGGGACAGTCGCCGCCATGAAGCAGAAGCCGCCGACAGCCATCATCGAAGCCGCCCACGCACAGCACCTGACGACGTTGCCGTTCGAGGACACCGCCGACTTCGCCGATGCGGACCGCGGCTTCATCGGTGCGCTGCAACCGTGTGTGATCACCGCCGCCGACGGCCGCGTGGTGTGGGACAACGACGTCTACACATTCCTTTCCGGCGATGCGCCCACATCGGTGCATCCGAGCCTGTGGCGGCAGTCCACGCTGGTTGCCAAGCAAGGTCTCTACGAGGTTGTCGAGGGCATCTACCAGGTGCGTGGACTCGACCTCTCGAACATCAGCTTCATCGAGGGCGACACCGGGATCATCGTCATCGACCCGCTGGTCTGCACCGAGACCGCCGCAGCCGCATTGCAGCTCTACCGCGCGCATCGTGGTGACCGTCCGGTGGTCGCCGTGATCTACACGCACAGCCACGTGGATCACTTCGGCGGCGTCCTGGGCGTCACCACCCAAGCCGATGTCGACGCGGGCAGAGTTGTCGTCATCGCCCCCCAGGGCTTCATCGAACATGCCGTGCAGGAGAACGTCTATGCCGGTACCGCCATGGCACGCCGGGCCTCCTACATGTACGGCACCGTGCTCGACCGCGGGCCGCAAGGACAGGTCGGCTGCGGACTGGGGCAGACCCCGTCCACCGGTGAGGTGGCGGTGATCGTCCCGACGCTGGACATCACCACCACCGGCGAGACACACACCGTCGACGGCGTCGAAATCGAGTTCCAGATGGCGCCCGGTACCGAAGCTCCCGCCGAGATGCACTTCTACTTCCCGGGTTTCCGCGCACTCTGCATGGCCGAGAACGCCACCCACAACCTGCACAACCTGCTGACCCTGCGCGGAGCGCTGGTCCGCGACCCGCATGGCTGGTCGGGGTATCTCACCGAGGCCATCGACAGCTACGGACACCGCGCCGAAGTGGTGTTCGCGTCGCACCACTGGCCCACCTGGGGTGCCGATCGCATCCTGGAATATCTTGGCCTGCAACGTGATCTGTACGCCTACCTGCATGACCAGACGCTGCGTCAGCTGAACCAGGGCAGTACCGGCATCGAGATCGCCGAGACGTTCGCCATGCCGCCCGCGCTCGAGAAGGCCTGGCACGCACACGGGTACTACGGCTCGGTCAGTCACAATGTCAAGGCCGTCTACCAGCGCTACATGGGCTGGTTCGACGGCAACCCGGCGCGACTGTGGGCGCATCCGCCGGAGGCCATCGGCCCCCGATACGTCGCCGCTATCGGAGGTCCGGACCGGGTGGTCGAGGTGGCCCGACAGGCCTTCGATGACGGCGATTTCCGTTGGGCGGCAACACTACTGGACCACGTGATCTTCACGGACCAAAACCATGCCGCAGCGCGCGAACTCTACGCCGACACCCTCGAACAGCTGGCTTATGGAGCCGAATGCGCCACCTGGCGCAACTTCTTCCTGGCCGGCACCACCGAACTACGCGTCGGCAACTTCGGCACCCCCACCACGGCCAACGCGCCGACGCTGCTCTCCCAGCTGAGCCCGGAACAGATCTTCGACGCGCTGGCCATCAGCATCAACGGGCCCAACGCCTGGGATCTGGACCTGGCCGTGGACATCACGTTCACCGACTTGGGTTCCAACTACCGGGTGACGCTGCGCAACGGGGTACTGGTGCACCGGTTGGTCCCCGCCGACGCCGCAACAGCGGGGGCGACGCTGACGCTGTCGAGCAAGGTGCGGATCCTGGCGCTGGTGGCCGGCGATTTCACCTCGCCGGGCCTGGAGATCGGGGGTGATCCGGCGGTGCTGCAACAGCTGGTGAGTGTGCTCGATCGGCCGGACCCGTCGTTCAACATCGTCACCCCCTGATGACGGTGTGCACAAAACCGAGCTTCGTCACCACCGGCGGTGGCAGCTCGAACGGGTAGAGCGGACTCTTGCCCATCGCGGTGTTGACCCGATTGAAGAACAGCGCCAACCATTTCCAGTCGAAAAGCAGCTGTTCGATCGGTGCCTCGGCGTAGGACTCCAGCGCCACGATGTCACGAGGTCCGAAGAAGCGCACCTGATCGGCGCGCAGCACCAAGCCGGCTTCCCGGCAGGTGTCGATGGTGTCGGTGATGTGGAGGTAGTGCGCGAAGCACTCGGCGAAATCCTCCCACGGATGCATCGTCGCGTACTCCGAGATGAACGACGCCTGCCAGCCGTCCGGCGCGCCGAACCGGTAGTGCCGGTTGATCGCGTCGGCGTAACTTCTTGTTTCATCACCGAACAGAGCGCGGCAACGGTCGAGCAGCGTTCCGCCTGGGCGTTCCACCAGGATGTTCTGGTAGTAGTGGCCCACCTCGTGGCGGAAATGACCCAACATGGTGCGGTACGGCTCACCGAGGGTGACCCGCAGTTGCTCCCGATAGGCGTCCAGGCTCTCCACCAGGTCGATGGTGATGACGCCGTTCGCGTGCCCGATGACCACTTTCTGCCCGGTGGTGTAACTGGACAGCAGATCGAAGGCCAACCCGCCGTCGGCGCGCCACCACGGGGTGATGGGCAATTGGATGTCCTCGAGCTGATAGACCAGCCTGCGGAGTGCCTGCGCCGTGGGCACCAGCTTCTCGCGGGCCAGGGTGTCATCCGGAGCGGGTTCGCGGCGGATCAGTGAGCAGGCCAGGCAGCGGCCCCGCACGGCCGCATCGGTGTGCTCGGCGGGTGTCAGCCAGTTGCAGTCCAGGGTCTGCGACTGGGTGCAGCGGACCCAGCGGCGGCCGTCGACCTCCACCCCGTTGTCGGTGACCGCGAGCATGGTCTTGGTGGGCAGGTGCAGACCCACGCCGGCCTGGCAGTTCGGACAGCGGTCGCTCTCGAACGGCGTGAATCCGCGACACACCGGGCAGGCGAAGGCACGCATGGGCCATATCGTTGCACGCATGCAACTGCTTTTGATCCGGCATGCGCTGCCGCAGCGCACCGAACACGGACAGGGTTCCGACCCCGATCTGGCTGCCGAGGGCATCGAGCAGGCCAAGCGGTTGCCCGAGGCGTTGCAGCGATTTCCACTGGCCCGGCTGGTCAGCAGCCCCCAGCGGCGTGCCGTCCAGACCGCCGGCCCGCTGGCCGCTGCCCTCGACATGACGGTCGAGGTCGACGACCGCCTGGCCGAATACGACCGCGATATGGCCGCCTACATACCGGTGGAGCTGCTGCGATCCGAACGCCCCGAGGACTGGGCCAGGATGGCCGACGGGCACCTGCCGGGCGGGGTGGACGAAGGTGCCTTCCGCGCCAGGATCGGTGCCGCCGTGGCCGATATCGTGGCCGTCGCCAACCACGAGGACACCGTGGCGGTGTTCAGCCACGGCGGGGTGATCAACGTCCTGCTGCACGAGATCCTCGGGACCACGCGGCTGCTGTCCTTCCCGGTGGACTATGTGTCAGTGACCCGGCTGCTGTACTCGCGCGCCGGTCAGGCCACGGTTGTCGCCGTCAACGGCACCGAACACGTGTGGGACCTGTTGCCCCGCAACCGGCGCTGGGCGTGACTGGTTTGCGGGCGTGCGGACATGGGTAGATAGCGGCGTGCCCCTGCGACTACCCAAAAGAAAGCGTGCCGAGATGAAGCGTGACGTCGGTGCAGAGCTCGACGTGGAGATCACCGAACCCACCACCCTCGAGTTTCAGATCGCCGTCGCGCCACAACCCGGTGCCCAGGTGACCGAGGAGCTGTCGTTCACCTTGGACGGCAAGGAAATTGCGGCTCGAGAGATCATCGGCGAGCACGGCAACCGGATCCACAAGTTCGAGGCCGGCGTCGGGAACCTGAAGGCCAGCTACTCGGCGTCCGTCATCGGCCAAGCCGACCCCGTGGCGGTCACCGACATCGACCTGTCCACTTACCTGCGGCCCAGCCGCTACGCCGAGGCGGACAAGTTCTTCGGATTTGCCGCCACCGAGTTCGGCAAGTACGCGGATTCGGTGACCATCCTGGAGAAGGTGTCGTCCTGGGTGGGCACCCGGCTGTCGTATGTGCCAGGGTCCAGCGACCCCATCGACGGCGCCGTCGACACCCTGCTCGCAGGGGCAGGCGTGTGCCGCGACTACGCCCATCTGACCGTCGCGCTGCTGCGCGCGGTCAACGTGCCCGCCCGTCTGGTGGCCGTCTATGCCCCGGGCTGTGAACCGATGGACTTCCACGCCGTCGCCGAAGCGTTTGTCGACGGACACTGGCGGGTAGTAGACGCCACATGTCTTGCACCGCGCCAGGCCATGGTGCGCATCGCGACGGGTCGAGACGCCGCCGACACCGCATTCCTGGACAACCACAAGGGTGCGATCACCCTCAACAACGCCGTCGTCACCGCGGTGGTGGACGGCGAGTTGCCCAGGGACTCGGTGGACCAGCTGGTCTCGATTCGTTAGAGCCCGGCCTTCAGGTTCTTCTTCGCCGCCCGGCGCAACTGGAAGATCCGTACCGCGCCCACGGCCACGGCCAGCAGACCGCCAGCCACCGCGGCGAACAGGATCGCCACGCCCAGCGGCAGGCTCCAATGCCACCCCAGGAAGGCGAACTCTGCCGACTCGGTGTTCTGCGCAATGAAGATCAGCAGCACGATCAGCACGAGGAAGCCGAAGATGAGTGATCCCCACAGCGCCGCGGCACGGGTGAACTTCACCGCGGACTCCGGAGGCGCCGGTTTGGTGGCCGGCGCGGGATCCGCCAGGGGTTCGAACGGTTCCGGCGACGGAACGGTGGGGTCGATGCTCATAGGCCCATCTTTGCCCGTAAAGGGACGGAAGCAAACCGCTTCGCCTGGGTTAAAACATGTCACCGCCGGACACATCAGGCTAGGGTCGGCCAGATGACCACGCTGCGAGCGCGCATGCGGATCCTGGTGACGGTGGTGGGGACGGCGTTCGCGCTGGTGGCCTGTGGCAGCTCCAATCCACTCGGTGGTGGTGAGATATCCGGTGATCTGAAAACCCTGACGGTGGGTTCTGCGGACTTCCCGGAGTCGAAGATCATCGCCGAGATCTACGCCCAGGCGTTGGAAGCCAACGACTTCACCGTCTCCCGCCAGTTCGGGATCGGCAGCCGCGAGACCTACATTCCCGCGCTGCAGGATTTTTCGATCAACCTGGTGCCCGAATACACCGGAAACCTGCTGAAGTACTTCGACCCGGAGACCACCGCCACCACACCCGAGGCCGTCGAGCTGGCCCTGCACCGGGCGCTGCCGGGGGCCCTGTCGATGCTCACGCCATCGCCGGCTGAGGATGTCGACACACTGGCCGTCACCGCCGAGACCGCGCAACGGTGGAACCTCAAGACCATCGAGGATCTGGCCCGGTACTCGCCCGAGGTGAAACTCGGGGCGCCCTCGGAGTTCCTCAACCGCGCCGAGGGCGTGCCGGGGCTCAAGGAGAAGTACGGGCTGGACATCGCACCCAACAACTTCATCGCGATCAGCGACGGTGGAGGACCGGCCACCGTGCGGGCACTGGTCGACGGCACCGTCACCACGGCCGATATCTTCAGCACGTCACCGGCGATCCCGCAGAACAACCTGGTGGTACTCGAGGATCCCAAGAACAACTTCCCGGCCGCCAACGTGGTGCCGGTGGTGAGTTCGCAGAAGATGTCCGACGAGCTCAAGACCATTCTGGATGCGGTGTCGGCCAAGCTGACCACCCAGGGGTTGATCGATCTCAACACCGCGGTGGAGGGCAATCAGGGCGTCGACCCGGATGAGGCCGCGCAGAAGTGGGTGCAGGACAACGGCTTCGACCAACCTCTCGGAGGCTAGATGATCACCTTCGACCAGGTGACCAAGCAGTACCCGGACGGCACTGTCGCCGTCGACACGCTGAATCTCGAAGTGCCCGAGGGCACTCTGACCGTGTTCGTCGGCCCGTCCGGCTGCGGCAAGACCACCTCGATGCGCATGATCAACCGCATGATCGACCCGACGTCCGGGACGCTCACCGTCGACGGCAAGGACGTCACCAAGGTCGACCCGGTGAAGCTGCGGCTGGGGATCGGCTACGTGATCCAGAGTGCCGGCCTGATGCCACACCAGCGGGTGATCGACAACGTCGCCACCGTTCCGGTGCTGCGCGGCGAATCTCGAAGGAACGCACGCAAAGCCGCCTACGGGGTGCTCGAACGGGTGGGGCTGGACCCGAAGCTGGCCAACCGCTACCCGTCGCAGCTCTCCGGTGGGCAGCAACAGCGCGTCGGCGTCGCACGCGCCCTGGCCGCCGACCCGCCCATCCTGCTGATGGACGAACCGTTCTCGGCCGTCGACCCAGTGGTCCGTGAGGACCTGCAGGCCGAGATCCTGCGCCTGCAAAGCGAGTTGCGCAAGACCATCGTGTTCGTCACCCACGACGTCGACGAGGCCATCAAACTCGGCGACAAGGTGGCGGTGTTCGGCCGCGGCGGAGTGCTGCAGCAGTACGACGAGCCCTCGCGACTGCTGTCCAACCCCGCCAATGACGCCGTGGCCGCGTTTGTGGGCGCCGATCGTGGCTACCGTGGGTTGCAGTTCTTCGGTGCCACCGGGGTTCCCCTGCACCCGCTGAACCACGTCACCGAAGCCGGCATCGACGCGCTAACCCTCTCCGACGGGGAGTGGATGCTGGTCACCAAAGACGACGGCAAGCCGTACGCCTGGATCGACGCCGAAGGGGTGAAGCTGCACCGCAGCGGAAGCTCGTTGTACGACAGCACCATTGCCGGTGGATCCCTGTTCCGCCCCGACGGCACCCTGCGCCAGGCGCTTGACGCCGCACTGTCGTCACCGGCGGGTCTCGGGGTGGCCGTCGACGCCGCCGAGCAGGTGGCCGGCGGTGTGAAAGCCGATGACGTGCTGATGGCCCTGGAATCACAGCGGTCGAGTCGAGGCTGAGCCGTGAACTACCTGTTCACCCACCTCGACGACCTGTGGACACTGACGGTCATCCATCTGCGGCTGTCGTTGGTGCCCATCGTCATCGGGTTGCTGATCGCCGTGCCACTGGGCGCGCTGGTGCGGCGTACCACCTTCCTGCGGCGACTGACGACGGTGACGGCCAGCGTCATCTTCACCATCCCGTCACTGGCGCTGTTCGTGGTGCTGCCGTTGATCATCCCGACCCGCATTCTCGACGAGGCCAACGTGATCGTGGCGTTGACGCTCTACACCGTGGCGCTGCTGGTGCGCGCGGTGCCCGAGGCGCTGGACGCGGTGTCGCCCGCGGTGCTGGACGCGGCTACCGCCGTAGGCTACAAGCCCATCACTCGTCTGCTGAAAGTTGAACTGCCACTGGCAATTCCGGTGATGGTGGCCAGTGTTCGCGTGGTGGCGGTCACCAACATCTCGATGGTGTCGGTGGGTTCGGTGATCGGCATCGGCGGCCTGGGCACCTGGTTCACCGAGGGCTACCAGTCCAACAAGAGCGACCAGATCATCGCGGGCATCATCGCGATATTCGTGCTGGCGATCATCATCGACACCCTGATCATGGTGGCGGGCCGCGCCATCACTCCCTGGGCCCGTGTGAAGGCAGGTGCCTGATGGGTCCCATGGCGTTCCTCACCGACGCGCTGAGTTTCATCTTCACCGCCGCCAACTGGGGTGGCCCTGCCGGACTGGGCGCCCGCATCCTCGAGCACCTGCAGTACACGGCGGTCGCGGTGTTCTTCTCCGCGCTGGTTGCGATCCCGCTGGGCATGCTGATCGGGCACACCGGCCGCGGCACCTTCCTGGTGGTCACCGGTGTCAACGCGTTGCGTGCGCTGCCCACCCTGGGCGTACTGCTGCTCGGGGTGCTGCTCTGGGGTCTGGGTCTGGTGCCGCCGACGGTCGCGCTGATGCTGCTCGGCATCCCGCCTCTGCTGGCCGGCACGTACTCGGGCATCGCCAACGTCGACCGCGACGTCGTCGACGCCGCCCGGTCCATGGGAATGACCGAATCGCGGATCCTGCTGCGGGTCGAAACGCCGAACGCCCTGCCGTTGATCCTGGGCGGCCTGCGGACGGCCACCCTGCAGATCGTCGCGACGGCCACCGTGGCCGCGTACGCCAGCCTGGGCGGGCTGGGCCGCTACCTGATCGACGGCATCAAGGTCCGTGAGTTCTACCTGGCCCTGGTGGGGGCGTTGTTGGTGACGTTGCTGGCGCTGATCCTCGACGGGTTGCTGGCGCTGGCGGTGTGGGCATCGGTACCTGGGACAGGCCGGTTCCGGCGGGTTCCCCAACCTCTGCTGGACGACGAGGTGGCGCTGGAATCGCATTCAAGTGGGCAACCGGGCTACGAACGCGGCGGCCCGTCGCCTACGGTAGAAGAATGAGTGCAGCCACCGCTCAAGGCGACAGCGCCTGGCCGAGGATCCTGACGTGGCGTGCCCACACTGCGGCGCGCATGGAATCGGTGCGGGTGCAGTTGGCCGGCAAGCGCATCAAGGCCTACGGACGCATCGTCTCGGCCGCCGACGACACCACGCCGGCGTTCAGCGCGTCCTATGACCTGGTGACCGACGAAAAGGGCGCCACCAACCGGCTGTCGTTGACCGTCACGTCAGCCGAGCGCGAGCGCCAGCTGTCGATCGCCCGCGACGAAGAGAACATGTGGGTGATCCAGCACCACTCCGGGCAGACGTCGCGCTCGGAGTTCGACGGTGCGCTCGACGTCGACGTGGTGTTCAGCCCGTTCTTCAATGCGCTGCCGATCCGGCGCACCGGGCTCTACGAGCACTCGGAGTCGGTGAACCTGCAGGTGGTCTACGTGCGCATCCCCGAACTGGAGGTGGCCCCGGCCACCATCAGCTATGCCAGCGGCCCCGACGGAATCAAGCTGCACTCACCGGTCGCCGAGACCACCGTGACGGTGGACTCCGACGGGTTCATCCTCGACTACCCAGGGCTGGCAGAGCGGATCTGATCACCCCGCCGGCCCGGCCCGCCGCGGCCAGGTCGGCGCGCCATCCGTGCGCACCGACGGTGATCGAGGTGATATCGGGCCTGGTGAACGCGTCGTAGCTGGTACGCCCGGCATATCCGGCTTCGACCAGTGTCTGCACTGAGCGGTTCTCTGCCAGCGAGCTGCGCGCCGCGGTCAGCAGGTCGAGGGTGCGATCCAGGACCGTGAGCAGGTCCTCGGCATTGGCCTCACACATCGCCCGCACCAGACCCGGAGCGGTTGCCGCCACCCGGGTGCCGTCGCGGAAGGACCCCGCGGCCAAGGCGAACGCCAGGGGGATATCAGCGGCCGTGGCGGCGACCGCCTCGGCGACCAGATGCGGCAGATGTGAGATCGCGGCAGCGGCGGTGTCGTGTTCGTCGGCGCGGGCCGGCACCACGAATGCGCCGCAGTCCAACGCCAGCTGGGTCACGTCGGTCCACACTCCGGCGTCCACGTGGTCGTCGACCGACACCACCCACGGAGTTCCGGCGAACAATCCGGCGTCTCCGGCGTCCCAACCGGAGAACGCCGTGCCTGTCATGGGGTGGCCGCCGACGTAGTTGTCCAGCAGACCGGCCTGGCGCACCGCCTCCAGCACCGCCCCCTTGACGCTGATGACGTCGGTCAGCCGACAGTGCGGGGCAATCGCGGCGATGGCCCGGAGGATGTCCGGTACGGCGGGCATCGGGACGGCGATCACCACCAGCGCCCGGACCGCCTCAGCGCGTTCCAGCGTCGCCTGGAGGTCGATCGAGGCGTCGAATCCGTCGGAGGTGGCGGCATCGGCGCCTTCGACGGAGCGGTTGTAGCCGAACACCGTCCGGCCCGCGGCTGCCGCCGCCCGCATCAGCGAACCGCCGATCAATCCCAGGCCGAGGACACACACCGCTGGACCGCTCACGCTGTCAGCGTTGCACACCGATGGGGTCAGGTGGTGATGCCCTGGTCAACTGTGGTGTGTGCGCAGTAGCGTTACCAAGCATGGGACCGCAGCGCGCTTCGAAGCAGGATGTACCGGAAGCGCTCGACGGCTCGGACGGTTTCGGAGTGGCCGTCGTGCGGGAGGACGGCAAATGGCGCTGTACGGCGTTGACATCGGCGGCACTGGGCAGCGTAAAGGCGGCGGAGACCGAACTGCGTGAAATGCGCAGCAGCGGAGCGGTATTCGGTCTCCTCGATATCGATGATGAGTTCTTCGTCATCCTGCGCCCGGCGCCCGGCGCGATCCGGTTACTGCTCTCCGATGCCACCGCCGCGCTGGACTACGACCTCGCCTACGAAGTCCTGGAGAGGCTGGACATCGAGGTCGACGAGGAGGAACTCGAGGATTCCGACCCGTTCGAAGAGGGTGACCTCGGCGTGCTCGCCGATCTGGGGCTGACCGAAGGGGTGCTCGGTGTGATCCTCGCCGACACCGAGTTGTACGCCGACGAACAGTTGGTGCGCATCGCGCGGGAGATGGGCTTCGCCGATGAGCTGTCGGCGGTGCTGGACAAACTCGATCGGTGATCTCTGACGACGACGCCATCCGGGCGGCACTGGACGCTGCCGCAGAGGTGGGTCCGCTGGATGTGCCGATCGGCGCGGTGGTCTTCGACGCCGCCGGTATCGAACTGGCTCGCGCCGCCAATGCCCGCGAGGTGCTCGGCGATCCGACCGCGCACGCGGAGATCCTGGCGTTGCGGGCAGCGGCCACTGCTCATGGTGACGGGTGGCGGCTGGAGGGTACGACGCTGGCGGTGACCATCGAGCCCTGCACCATGTGCGCCGGCGCGCTGGTGATGGCGCGGGTGGCACGGGTGGTGTTCGGCGCGTGGGAGCCGAAGACCGGCGCCGTGGGGTCGTTGTGGGACGTGGTGCGCGACCGTCGGCTGACCCACCGGCCGCTGGTGCGCGGGGGAGTGTTGGCCGACGAGTGCGCCGCGCTGATGGAGGAGTTCTTCGCGCGGCAGCGGTGAGATCACTGGTCAGCAGGCGATTAGGGCGGGGAGCAGGTGACCGGTAAGCTGCCACACGGTGGCGTGTCCGAGCGGCCTAAGGAGCACGCCTCGAAAGCGTGTGACGGGTAACCCCCGTCCGAGGGTTCAAATCCCTCCGCCACCGCCATCTTCACCTAGAGCCCGGCCAGCCACTCCGTCAGCGTCGCGACATAGGTCGCCGGCGCGGTGCCGTGCATCGAGTGCGGCATCTCCGGAAACTCCCGCAGCGTGAACGAGTTGCCGGTGCCCTCGACCAGTTTCCGGACGTGGTTCACCTGCTGCTCGCTGATGGCGCCCAGCAGATTGCCGGTGTCCGGGTCGACGTAGTGGAAGTGGTGGGTGAACAGCACCGGCACCTTGACCTGCTGCAGCATCGCCTCGTGATCACAGTTCAGCGCCACCCGGCCGGAGACGAAGGCGTCGCCCCATTCAGGGTCGTATTCGAGTAGGTTCTGCGGGGGTTCGCCGGCATTGTTGGAGGCCCCTGCGGCCAATTGCATCCGGAGCATCCACTCGGGTAGTTCGCGGCCCATCGCGGCCTGCATGCCGGCGTAGTCGCCGATGCTCCACTGCGGGCCCAGCCATTTGTGCCAGATCCGGAAGACGGCCCCCACGCCCTGTCGAATCGATTGCCCCACAGCGGGAGTGGTCTGTGACGAGAACAGTGGAGGGTCTTCGTAGAGGGCAGCGCGGACCTGCCCCGGAGCGGCGAAAGCCGACAGCCAGGCGGCAATCACCCCGCCTGAGGACAAGCCGCACACCACTGTGGGACGGCCGATCACCCGGTCGATGAACCGCACCAGGTCGCCGCCGAACAGGTCCAGGCTGTAGCGCCCCGGCGTCCACGTGGAACGGCCCTGTCCGCGCAGATCCACGGCGAACACCTGGAAGCGGTCGGCCAGCAGGCCCATCGCTTCCTCGTAGCCCCACCAGGATTCGCTCTGCCCGGGGATCAGCAGGAGCGCCGGATTGGCGGCGTCACCGGCGACGGCGTAGTTCATCCGGATCTCACCGAGATCCACCAGTTGTTCGGGGAAGGCGTGTTCGACGAAAAGCTCGGGGTGGTCACTGGACTCGACGTAGGTCACGACCACCACTGTGCCACCGAGACAAATGGGCCCACTCTTGCGAGCGGGCCCATTATCTCGATCAGGGGTCAGGCGGCGGCGTCGCCGGCAGCGGAATCGCCATCGTTGTCGGGTTTCTCGGACTTCTCGGATGTGGTGTCGTCGCTGTCCGAGGTGGATGCGTCACTGTCGGTGGCGTCCTGCGCGGCGGGAGCTTCGTCCTCGGCAGGAATCTCGTCAGCGAGCTCCTCGTCGTCAGCATCGGACTCGTCGGCAGCGCCGAACATGTCGTCGTCCCAGTCAGTGTCATCCCCGTCGTCGACGATGTAATCGTCAGGATCGGTGGACCCGTCGTCGGTGTTGTCCTCGTCGTCGGTGTTGTCGTCGACTGGCGGCACGATGATGATGGGCTCGTTGTCGGCGGGCTCGTCGTCGCCACCCGAGGCGGGCGGGTCGGGCTCCTCTGCAGACAGTGCCCCCAGGATCGCGTTCTCGATGTCGTTGGACACGGTGATGGCCAGGTCGGTGCCGTTGGTGATGGCGGCGTTGACGTTGGCCAGCCCATCGGCGACGGTGTAGGCCGTGCCGATGATCGCGTCGTTGACCTGCTGTGCGACGTTGAAGGGGAGGTCGGCGATGTCGTCGGGAAGTCCCGCCGTGCGCAACAGGTTCGACAGTGCGTTCGCGATCTGGATGTTCTGCGCCACCACAGTCGAGGTCAGGTTGGGGCGCAGGGCGTCGGGAGCGATGAGGTTGATCCCGTAGGTGAACGGCACCTGGGCCAGCGCTCCGGCGGCGTTGATGGAGATGTTCGCGGCGTCGAAGCTGCCGGCGATCATCAGGGCCGTGGCCGTGAGGTAGCGCTGTGGGTTCAGCGGTCCGTGACCGATCTCGTCGATGGCTCCCCGCACCGCCTCGCCGAGCGCGGTGACGACACCGGGGACGTACTGGCCTTCGACATCTCGGTAGCCGGCGATGCTGTTGAACACGGTGTTGAACGCCGACTGTGCCGACAGCACCGTCTCCTCGGCCAGGCTGGCAGGCAGACGCAGCCCCAGGTACGCGGGAGCGAGGCCGATGGTGCCCACGGCCGCGACGACGGCCTGCACCAGCTGGCTTCCGGTGGCACCGGAAGCGAAGTAGGAGAGCCGGCGCACGGCATCGAGTGCCGTGGTGACCTCGGCGCGAACGAATTCGATTGTGCCGAAGGTCAGGTCGAATCCGGCGTTGCCGGCCTTCTGCGCAATCAGGCTGCTGCCGTTGACGGCCAGGAAGCCGTTTCCGACGGCTGCCGCCAAGACGTGGGCGTACTTCTCGAACGACAACGGATTGTTCAGGGCGTCGACGGCAGCAGACAGGATGTTCGACAGCGAGACGGTCATGATCCCGGCGAGCAGATCAGCGATGTCCTGGCCCGCCAGCACAATCGTCTGGTTGCTGTGATCCACGTAGAACGCAAGCTCACGCAGCGCGCGTTCATTGATGATCTCCATGGTCTGCAGGAGAGCGATCAACGTCGGGTTGTCGACGGCACTGACCAGGGACTCGAAAAACGAGTCGTTGAGTCCCATCGCGGCCACGATCCCGTCGACCACCGTCTGGCCGGGAATGGCCGCCACGTCGGCGACCGACGCATTGAACTCGTCGATCCGGGTT
Organism: Mycobacterium sp. MS1601; assembly: GCF_001984215.1. Classification (NCBI taxonomy): domain Bacteria; kingdom Bacillati; phylum Actinomycetota; class Actinomycetes; order Mycobacteriales; family Mycobacteriaceae; genus Mycobacterium; species Mycobacterium sp. MS1601. The sequence continues at coordinate 2,178,202 of NZ_CP019420.1, read as the reverse complement.
CTGAGGGTGTCGAAGAACTCGACGATCTCGCCGGGGGTGACGGTCAGGTTGACGTCGGAAACGGTGACCTTCGGGATGGGCAGGGCGCGGTCGGCGGTGGGAACCGCCACGGGCGTCAGCGCCAAGGCGGCCGCCGTGGTCAGCGAGACGCCTGCGGTGAGATACGAACGGGCTGAGATCTGCATGGTGTGGGGGTTCCTGGCTCGGTGGTGAGGCTGGTGATGAACGGATGGGCCCGCCCCCGAGCGGGCCCATCCGGTGTGCTATGTCCGATTACTCGGAGTCGCTGGAGTCCGAAGTGCTTGCAGTGTCGGACTTCTCGGACTTCGTGTCGTCGCTTCCCGAGGTGTCGTCGGCGCCCTCGTCTGCGCCGGCGTCATCGGCAGGAGCATCGTCGGTGGCTTCGTCGTCAGCGGCGGTGTCGTCCTCGGCGGGTTCCTCGTCCGCCGGCTCCTCCTCGTCGACGGGCTCGGTGTCATCGACGTCTTCGTCGGACGGCACTTCCTCGACAGGAGCCTCGGCTTCGACAGGCGTTTCCTCTTCGGCGACTTCTTCGACCGGTTCATCGGTCTGGTCGTCGACGGCCAGCACGACGTCACCTGACCGGTTGTCGGCGGGCTTGGAATCCGATTCGTCGGCCGCAGCGGCGAGCGCGCTGAAGTTCTCTTCCTGCTGTGGCGGACGGGCGCCGAAGAGTGCGTTCTCGATGTCGTTGGACACGGTGATCAGGAAGCTGGTGGTCTCCCCGATCACGGTGTCGGCGATCTCGACGCCACCGACCACCAGGTTGGCGCCGGCGGTGATGACATTGTTGATCTGTGTGGCGATGACCCGCGGCACGTTCACGATGTCGTCGGGCAGGCCCAGTTCGAACAGGACGCCGGCGATCGAGTTCGCGATGAGGTCGTTCATCCGGATCACCGAGAACGTCAGGCTTTCGGTTCCTGGCTCCGGGGTGAAGAGGTTGTAGACGAAGTTGCCCGGGACGCGTGCCACGGAGCCGACGGTGTCCACCGTGAGGTTGAACGAATCGAACCCGCCGGCGATCAGGGCACCGCCCGCCTCGAGATAGCGCTGGGGGTCCAGCGGGTTGAGGCCGATCTGTGTGACGGCGATCTGGAGCACCGTGGACGCGATGGTGATCAGTCCGGGGGCGCGCAGGCCGTCGCCGGCGTCGTAGCCGACGATGCCGTCGAGGATCGCGGTGAGCCCCTCGTCCACCGCGCCGATCGTGTTGTTGGCCAGGCTGAACGGCGCGTTGACGACCAGCTGCGCGGGCAGCAGCGTGATGCTCTCGACCGCGACGGCGACAGCTTGGATGAGCTGGCTTCCGGTGGCCATCGCCCCGACGTTGACGAGACCGGAGACGGTGCGGAATGCGTTGTTGATCTCACTCTGGGCCAGGTGAAGCTGGGTGTAGGTGAGCTCGAAGGGGATGTCGGTGGCGCTGCGGACGATCTCCCCGGAGTTGTTACCCAGCAGCGCCGCCGAGGCGATACCCGAATTCACCAGGTTGGCGTAGTTGCTGAATGTCAGCGGGTCGTTCAGCACGCCGACGACGGCGGCCAGGACGTTCGACATGGAGCCGGTCACGATGCCACTGAGCAGGTCGGCGATCTCCTCGTGGGAGTAGACGACGACCTCGCCGTTGTATCCGACCGCATCACGCACGTACCGGAGGCTGTTGTCGGTGCTGATCTGCAGGGTTTCGAACAGCGCCTGCAACGTCAGGTTGTCAGTCGAGCTGATCAGGGTGTTGTAGATATCGTTGTTCAGATCGATGGCCGCCTGCAGACCGTCGACCACACTCTGACTCGGGATCAGCGCAAGCTGCGCGACGGCCGCGTTGAACGCTGCGATCTCCGACTGCAGGTTGTCGAAGAACTCGATGACGTCGCTCGGGGTTACCGCCAGCTGGACGTCCGCCGTCGTCACCTTCGGAACGGTGATGGCCCGCTCGTTTGCAGGGATCGCGATGGGGGTGAGGGCCAAAGCGGTGGCCGCAGTTAGCGAAATGCCGGCGGTCAGGTATGAGCGGGCCGTGATCTGCATGGGTGTGAGCGTCCTCAAGTTAACGGGCTGAATCGTTGACGAGTGTAGGTTAGCTCACAGGTTGCGTTAAGGAAAGCGGTAAATTCCCAGTTTGAGACGCTAATGCGATGCGCTAGCTTTCGCGATTTCAAGGCTCGCGTCCCGGGTGGATGATAGTTAGCAAACGGAAAGGGTTTGGCTGGCTAGGTGCGCTTCTAGCCGATCTGCAAAGTTGCTAGTTCTGGGCAGTGAAGCGCTTCAGCAAGGTAATTGACGTTCGCGAGAAGAATTCGCGAGTAGCCATCCGACCTCGCCGCACTCAAACGGGCCCACTCCCTGCGGGAATGGGCCCGTTCGGTGAGGTGGGTGCTACTCGGAGTCCGAACCGCTATCGGAGTCCGAACCGCCGCCGGAATTGGAACTGCTGTTGTCCGACTTTTCGGCCTTTTCGGCGTCACGCTCGGCCTTCTTGGTGCCGCGCTCGGTCTTCTCGCTGGCAGAGGACGGGCTTTCCTTGGCGTCGGAATCGTCGTCGGCCGAGGCGTCGTCGGCCGGGGCTTCGGAATCGTCCTCGGTGGCGTCGTCGGCCGGTGCTTCTGCCTCGTCCTCGGTGGCGTCCTCCTCGGCGGGGGCTTCCTCGTCGGTGGCGTCCTCGGCGGGAGTCTCCTCCTCGGTGTTGTCCTCGGCGACGGGCGCCGGGTCCTCGGACGGCTCGGTGGCGACCTTCTGCGTCGAAGCACCACCAGGAGCGGACAGCATGGTGGCGCCCGCAGCCTCTTCGGGATCGGGGTCGGTGATGACCCCGAAGATGGCCTGCTCGATGTCGTTCGAGATGTTGATGACGGTGGTGGCACCGCCTTCGATCAGCGCCGAGGCGATGCCCAGCCCGCCCGCGAACGCGGCGGCGCCGCCGGCGATCACCTCGTTGAGGCCGTCGGCCAGGGCCACCGGCAGGTTCGCGACTTCGGCAGGCATTCCCAGCGCGGTCAGGATGTCGCTGAGCGCGGTGGCGAAGCCGAGGGTGAGGCCGGTGATCGTCTGGGTGATGTCCCCGGTGATCTCGATGCCCACGTTGAACGGGATCTGGGCGACGTTGCCGACGGTGCGGACGCTGCTGTTGAAGCCGTCGAAGCCGCCGGCGATCAGAACGCCGCCGGCTTCCAGGTAGTTGGCCGGGTTCAGCGGGGCCTGGCCCACCACATTGATGGCGAGCCGCAGCGAGTTACCGACGATGCTGACGAGGCCGGGAACGAAGATCTCCTCCTCGGTCTCGGGGTCGATGTAGGTGTAGCCGTTGTTCAGGCCGCCCAAGATCTGGTCGAATCCGGTCCACGCGCCGTCGAGGACGTCGAACGTGGTGTCGAAGGCAACGGCACGGATGGCCTGGGCGGGTGCCAGGGTGATGCTCTGGATGGCGTCGTTGATGGCGACGATCAGGTCGCTACCGGTCGCGGCGCTGGTCGCATCCAGCAGGTCGCCCACGGTGTAGAGGGCGTTGTAGATCTGGTAGTCGGCCAGATCCAAACCGGTCCAGGCGAAGTCGAAGCCGGAGTCGCCGACTTCCTGGATCGCCGACAGTCCGTTGCTGGCGAACAGCTGGCCGGTGCCCACCACTCCGGTGCTCAGCACAGCGGCGTAGGCGCTGACGTCGAGCGGGTTGTTCAGCACGCCCACGAACGTGGAGAGCACGTTCGACAGCGAGCCGGTGATGGTGCTGGTCAGCAGATCGGCCAGATTCCGGGTGGTCAGCACCAGGTTGGAGTTGGCATCGATCACGGCGCCCTGAAGAGACTCGAGTCCGTCGTTGACGCCGAGTTCGAGCGCATCGAGGATCGCGATGAGATTCGGGTTGTCGGTCAGCCCGCTCAGCGTCGCGAAGAACTCCTCGTTGGTGTCGATGGCCAGTTGCAGGCCGTCGGCCAGGGTTACGCCCGGAATCCCGAGAAGCTCGGCGATGCCGGCGTTGAAGTCGGCCAGTTCGTCCTGCAGGTTGTCGAAGAACGCGACGATCTCGGCCGGCGTCACGGTCAGCTGGATGTCAGAGATCGACACGTTGGGGATCGTGATTGCACGCTCGTTTGCAGGGATGGCGAGCGGGGTCATGGCGATGGCAGTGGCTGCAGTTAGCGATACGCCGGCAGTCAGGTAGGAGCGAAGCGAGATTTGCATGGTCGGGGTCCCCCTTGAGTTACGGATGGGCTGTGTGAGAGATCGTAAGCCGGATCTCAGGTTGCGTTAAGGAAACTAGCAAAATTCCTGGGTAAGAGTTTTTTTGAGATGGATGCAAACGTGCAGATTCGTTCCGACCCAAGCCTGGTAGGCATCCATAGCAAACGAACCATAGCGTTAAATATGTGGAATCTAGTTGAGCTAGGTAAACATTGCCAAATCAGCGTCCAAAGAATATTGACGCAGATCAATTGACGTTAACGAGGTAAACCTCTGCATAACTTGAATATGCCGGCGTCGCCGGTTGTGGGGCAGTGCGTCGGTTACCTACCAGCAATCTTGTTTTCGTGATGGCAACCACACGGACACATCAGATTGACGAGGATCACACCTTGGCTGTGGGGCTCAGCTCAGGATCTCGCTGAGCAGCGTCGGCTCGATGTTCCCGCCCGAGACGACAATGACGGTCCGACCGAAGGGGATCGACGACTTGCGAAAGGCTGCCAGCGACACAGCTCCGCTGGGCTCGGCCACCAGGTGCGCGCGCAAGGCCAGCTCGCGGACCGCATCGCGGATCTCGTCCTCGGTGACGGTGATGATGCCGTCGAGTACGTGCTGCAGGTGCGTGAACGTTAGTTCCGACGGCACCGACCGCAGTCCGTCGGCGATGGTGCGGTTGCGGTCCTCGATGGACCACTCCACCCGTCGGCCCAGTTGCAGGCTCTCGGCGGCATCGGCGGCCAACTCCGGTTCCACCCCGTAGACACTGGCCTGTGGACACAACGCCTTGATTGTGGTCCCGATGCCGGAGGCCAGCCCGCCGCCGCTGACCGGGATCAACACGGTCTCGACATCGGGCATGTCCTCGGCGATCTCCAAGCCGGCCGTGCCCTGCCCGGCGATGATCGCGGGGTGATCGAAAGGCGGAACCAGCACGCCGCCGGTGCGTTCGACCACCTCGGCGGCCACCTTCTCACGCTGCCCTGCGCCGCAGAGCAGCACCTCGGCACCGTGGTCGCGGGTGGCCTGGACCTTGATGTTGGGCGTCTCCTCCGGCATCACGATGTGCGCCGGGATGCCGTACTGCGCGGCCGCGTAGGCGACGGCCTGCGCGTGGTTGCCGCTGGAGTAGGCAACCACCCCGCGCGCCCGGACGGCGGGGTCCAAGCTGCCGATGGCATTGAACGCGCCCCGCACCTTGAACGCGCCGATGGCCTGCAGGCTCTCGGGCTTGAGCCAGAGATCGGCGGCCCACAACGCGGGGACCAGCGGGGTTCGCACCACCGACTCCCGGATCCGCTCGGCCGCTGCGCGGATGTCGTCGACGGTGACCAGCTGCATGGTGGGATTGTCCCCGATTTGTCCAAGCGCTGGCGCAACGTCGCATTCCGGCGAAGGATGGAGCGGAGACGGATTCGGTTCCTCAGATGGCGTCTGGGGTACAGAATCCGCGTCCAAAACTTGAAAAGACGACGAAGGGCAGGGCATGAGTCTGTACGCGGTTGTTGATCCGGCGACCGGTGACGTGGTGCAGGAGTACCCCACCGCAACCGGTGAACAGATCGAGGCGGCGGTGGCATCGGCTGCCAAGGCCTTCAAGGAGTGGTCGAAGTCCACCACCGTCGCGCAGCGGGCCGAGCTCATCCGCAAGGTCGCCGACCTGCACAACGAGCGCAAGGACGAACTGGGCGCGATCATCCAGCGCGAAATGGGCAAGCCGCTGGACCAGTCGGTGGGTGAGGTCGAGTTCAGCGCGTCGATCTATGAGTTCTACGCCGACAACGCCGAGAAGTTCCTGGCCGACGAGCCCATCGACCTGCTCGACGGTGAAGGCAGCGCGCTGATTCGGCGCGGGCCGGTGGGTGTACTGCTGGGCATCATGCCGTGGAACTACCCCTACTACCAGGTGGCACGCTTCGCCGGCCCGAACCTGGTGCTGGGCAACACCATCGTGCTCAAGCACGCACCGCAATGCCCGGAGTCCGCGGCTGCGCTGCAGAAGATCTTCCTCGACGCCGGCTATCCGGAGGGGGCCTACGTCAACGTCTACGCCACCAACGAACAGATTGCCGAGGTCATCGCCGATCCGCGGGTGCAGGGTGTGTCCCTGACCGGTTCCGAGCGTGCCGGCGCCGCCGTTGCCGAGATCGCCGGACGGAACCTGAAGAAGGTGGTACTCGAACTCGGCGGTTCCGACCCGTTCATCCTGCTGTCCGCGGACGACCTGGACGCCACGGTGGAGGCCGCCGTCGACGGCCGCTTCGAGAACACCGGCCAGGCCTGCAATGCCGCCAAGAGGATCATCGTCACCGAGAACGTCTACGACGAGTTCATCGACAAGTTCACCCAGAAGGTGCTGGCCAAAGCGGAGGGGCTGGCCCCGCTGTCCTCGGTTGCCGCGGCAGAGCGGCTCGAAGAACAGGTCCAGCGGGTGGTGGCCGACGGTGCCACGCTGACTTCCGTGGGCGAGCGCAAGGGGGCGTTCTTCCCGCCCGGCGTGCTGACCGGGGTGTCGCCGGACAAGGCGTCTGCCAAGGAAGAGCTGTTCGGGCCCGTGGCCACGGTCTACAAGGTTGCCGACGAGGACGCGGCCATCGAACTGGCCAATGACACCCCGTTCGGGCTGGGCTCCTATGTGTTCACCACCGACTCCGAGCAGGCAAAGCGCGTTGCCGACAAGATCGAGGCCGGCATGGTGTTCGTCAACGCCGTCGGTGCCGAAGGCGCCGAGCTCCCGTTCGGCGGGGTCAAGCGGTCCGGCTTCGGCCGCGAGCTCGGCCGCTTCGGCATCGACGAGTTCGTCAACAAGAAGCTGATCCGCATCGCGGGCTAGACACGGCCAGCCGGGTCGACGAGGCGGCGCTCAGCCGAGCAGGGCACGCACCTGCTCGGCGAGGGCGACGCCCAAGTCGCGGTTGTTGGCCTCGGTGAAGTGGATCCCGTCCACGCCGTCGGTGCTGATCACCGAGCCGGCGTCGAAGAACGGCACCTTCATGAACGACGCCAGCGCGCTGTACACGCGGGCCAACTCGGCGGTCTTCTCACGGCCGCCGGAGAACACCAGGTCAAACCAGGGGTGGGGCAGCTCGCCCAGCGGCGGCGGCGCCACGATCAGCACCTGCGGCGCGGGATAGCTGGTCCCCACGCCACCGGCGCTGGTGAGCACCTGCGTGGCAAGCACTCCCATACCGGTGGCGATGTCGAACGGGGTGCGGCCAAAATTCGCCTTGGTGTCGTTGGTGCCGAGCATCAGGATCACCAGGTCCAGCGGCAGATGGCTGGCCAGACACGACGGCAGATACTGCGAACCGTTGAGCCGGGGGTCGGCCGGGTCTTCGGCGGTGGTGGTGCGCGCCGACAGGCCTTCCTCGATCACCTCGTAGCGGTCGCCCAGCAGGTCGGCCAGCACGCCGGTCCACCGGACGTCACGCGGGAACCGCTCGGTGGGCACACCTTCTTCGACAGGGATCCATCCCCACGTCAGTGAGTCGCCGAAACACAGGATCCGTCTGGTGCTCATACCGGTCAGGCTACGGTCACGTCACGAGGCCGCGCGACCGTCCGTTCCCACCTACTATGTTGGTGCGTAGACCTTGCTGTACCCCCGACCGCGTAGTGCACCGACCTCCGGAGTTGTTTCTTGTTCTTCGATCGCCGACGAAATCGGGTGGCCTTCGGCGTAGGGCTGGTGATCGTGGCAGTCGCCGCTGTCCAAACTGGTTCATCTGCAACACGTTTGGTGGATTCGGTGGCTGCGCCGGAGGTCACTCAGGCGCCCGAGGCTGTCGCACCCCCGAAGCCGCTGTCCATGACGATCGAACCGGCATCCGACCAGCGCGACGTCGCCCCCGTGAACGCCGTCCGGGTGAAGGCCAGCTCCGGCACCCTCACCGACGTGGTGATGACCAACGAATCCGGCAAGGTGGTCGACGGCGTGCTGTCCCGCGACCGCGCCGAATGGATGCCCGCCGAACCCCTCGGATACGGACGCACCTACACCGTGACCGCCACCGGCCTCGGCGCGGACGCCGCCACCGTGACCCGAACGTCGACGTTCTCCACCGCCGTTCCTCAACAGCAGGCATCGGTCTCACTGCGCAGCACCCTGGGCTCCCGCCTGGTCGACGGCGCCAGCTACGGCGTCGGCACCGTCGTGGTCGCGCAGTTCGACACCGACATCCCCGACCGTGCCGCCGCCGAACGACAGCTGAAGGTCACCACCTCGCCGCCGGTGCAGGGCGCGTGGATGTGGATCAACGACCGCAAGGCGCACTGGAGGCCCAAGGAGTACTTCCCGGCGGGCACCAAGGTGAGAGTGAACGCCGACATCTACGGCGTCGACCTGGGTGGCGGCGTCTACGGACTCGAAGACAGTGCAGTCGATTTCGTCATCGGACCCAAGCACGTGACCATCGCCGACGACGTCACCAAACAGGTCAGCGTCTTCGTCGACGACAAACTGGTGCGAACCATGCCCACATCGATGGGCCGCGGTGGCACCACCACGGTCGGCGGCAGAACCATCGCGTTCTGGACCCAGCCCGGCATCTACACCGTGCAGGAGAAAGCCAACCCGGTGCTGATGGACTCGTCCACCTACGGACTGCCCACCAGCGCATCGGCCGGCTACAAGGTCAGCGTCGCGCACGCGGTCAGGATCAGCCCCGACGGCATCTATCTGCACGAGCGTGAAGGCACCGTCTGGGCGCAGGGAAGTCAGAACGTCTCGGCGGGCTGCCTGAACCTGTCGGCCGAGAACGCCGAGTGGTTCTACGAATTCGCGCAGCCCGGTGACGTGGTCGAGGTCCGAAACACCGGCGGCGCTCCGCTGGAGCAGTGGCAGAACGGTGACTGGAGCGTCCCCTGGGACACGTGGTTGGCCGGCAGCGCGCTACAACAGCTCGCCAACGGTTAGCCTCACACCGTGCAACAGCGTGGGTTCGGTGATCTCGAAGCCGTCGTGATGGACCAGGTATGGGCCTGCGACGATGCGGTCACCGTGCGCGACGTCTTCGTCGAGCTGGCCGCACACCGCGACATCGCCTACACGACGGTGATGTCGACGATGGACAACCTGCATCGAAAGGGGTGGCTGGAGCGCGAGCGCGACGGAAAGGCCTACCGCTACTGGGCGGCGATGTCGCGTGAAGAACGTTCGGCCAACCTGATGACCGACGCCTTCCACTCCGGCGGTGACACCGACCTGGTGTTGAGCTTCTTCTTGGACAAGATGAACCCCGAGGAATCGGACGCGCTGCGGGCGGCGCTGCGCAAGGTCTCACGCGGGCGGCCGGTGTCGTGACCGGCACGGCCTGTCTGCTGATGTACGGAGCCGGACTGGCGTGGGTGAGTCCCGCACTGCTGGACCGCATCACCCGCAACGGTGCCAGCCCACGGCTGTCCGTGCTGCTGTGGCTGTCGGCCATCGTGGTCGCCGCTGTCGTCTGGGTGGTGGCAGGCGCCGGGCTGATGGTGAACTTCGTCGTCTCCCACGGCGCCGCGGACCCCGTGCGGTACTGCATGGACGTGCTGCTGGCGATGCACCGCTTCGGCTGGATCGGTGATCTGGTCCTGATCGGCGTCGCCGCCGCCGCGGTGCTCGGCACGGCCATGGTGACCCGTCGGATCGTACGCACCGTGCGCCGGCTGTCGGAACGCAGCTGCGAACACGCCTACTCCGCCCGCATGTTGGGGGTGCGCGACGGTGTGGTGATCGTGACCTCCGAGCAGCGTGCCGCCTACTGTGTGGCGGGCCGTCCGTCGGCCATCGTGGTGACCTCGGGGGCGGTGTCCAGCCTGGACGCCGACGAACTCGACGCGGTCCTGGCCCACGAGCGGGCACATCTGCGCGGCCGTCACCCGCAGCTGCTCATGGTGCTCAACGCGCTTGCCGGGGCGCTGCCCTGGATTCCTCTGGTGCGCCAGGGGACCCGTGCGGTGGCGCGGTTGGTGGAGATGTCGGCCGACGACGCCGCCGCCCGCAGGCACGGAAGCGTGGCTCTGCTCAACGGATTGGTGGCGCTGGCAGGCCAGCCTCGTGCGACGGGCACCGCCCTGGCCGCCGGGGACACCGCGGTGGTGGCCAGGGCGTTGCGGCTGGCCGACCCCGTTCCGGTGGCCGCTCGGGTGCGCCAGCAGATCCTGCTGTCGGCCACGTTGACAGCGCTGATCGTGGTGCCTGTGGCGATGTTGATGTTGCCGCACCCCTGAAGGCTCTACTGTGAGCTATGCAACTGATCTCGCCGACCGATGCGATCTTTCTCGTCGGTGAATCCCGCGAACACCCCATGCATGTTGGTGGGTTGCAGCTCTACCGCCCGCCCGCCGGCGCCGGCCCCGACTACGTCCGCGAACTGCACCAGCAGATGATCGCGCACACCGAATTCGCACCGATGTTCCGCAAGCACCCGTCGACGATACTGGGCGGGATCGCCAATCTCGCTTGGGCTTTCGATGACGACATCGATATCGACTATCACCTGCGTCGCTCGGCGCTGCCGCAGCCGGGCCGGATCCGCGACTTGCTGGAGTTGACCTCCCGAGTGCACGGCAGCCTGCTGGACCGGCACCGGCCGCTGTGGGAGACCTACGTGGTGGAGGGACTGGCGGACGGGCGTTTCGCCGTGCTCACCAAATGCCACCATGCGCTCATCGACGGGGTGTCGGCGCTCAAGCTCGTCGAGCGCACGCTGAGCGAGGACCCGGAGGACACCGAGGTGCGGGTGCCGTGGGATCTGCCGCATCGTGTCCGGCCCAGAAGCCCTGGCCGGGCGTTGCTGCCGGACGTGCTCGGGGCCGCGGGATCGCTTGCTGCACTTGTGCCTTCGACGCTGGGGTTGGCGCGGGCGGCGCTGCTGGAGCAGCAGTTGACGCTGCCGTTCGCTGCTCCGAAGACGATGTTCAACGTCAACATCGGCGGGGCCAGGCGTGTGGCCGCGCAGTCGTGGCCGCTGGACCGCATCCGGCGGGTCAAGACGGCAGCGGGTGTGACGGTCAACGACGCCATCCTGGCGATGTGCGCCGGTGCGCTGCGTGCCTACCTGACCGAGCAGAGTGCGCTGCCGGAGACCCCGTTGATCGCGATGGTGCCGGTGAGCATGCGCGGTGACGACGACGCCGACACCGGGGGCAACCAGGTGGGTGCCATCCTGTGCAACCTCGGTACCGACGTCGAGGATGCCGCGGCCCGCCTGGGTGTCATCAGCGACTCGATGCGCAGCAACAAAAAGGTGTTCTCGCAACTGCCGAAGGTGCAGGCGCTGGCGCTGTCGGCGGTGAACATCGGGGCACTGGGGCTGGCAATGGTGCCCGGTTTCGTCGGCACCACCCGGCCGCCGTTCAACATCGTCATCTCCAACGTGCCCGGGCCGCGTAAATCCATGTACTGGAACGGAGCTCGGCTGGACGGCAACTACCCGCTGTCCATCGCGCTGGACGGGCAGGCGCTCAACATCACCATGGCCAACAACGGCGACAACCTGGACTTCGGACTGGTGGGCTGCCGTCGCAGCGTCCCGCACCTGCAGCGCCTGCTGGGACATCTCGAGGATGCCCTCAAAGACCTGGAACGGGCGGTCGGTGCCTAAACTCAGCGCCGGGCTGCTGCTCTACCGCAGTGGTGATGCCGGCCTCGAGGTCCTCATCGTCCACCCCGGCGGACCGTTCTGGGCGCGCAAGGATGACGGTGCCTGGTCTATTCCCAAGGGGGAGTACAACATCGGTGAGGATCCCTGGAGCACCGCGCAGCGCGAGTTCGCGGAGGAACTCGGACTGGACGTGCCCCAGGGGCCACGCACCGAACTCGGTGAAGTGCGTCAGTCCGGCAAGGTGGTGACAGCCTTCGCCGTCGGCGCCGATCTCGACATCACCGACACCCGCAGCAACACCTTCGAGATGGAATGGCCACCCCGGTCGGGTCGCATGCAGGAGTTCCCCGAAGTGGATCGTGCTGCCTGGGTTCCGGTTGACGTGGCGCGGACCAAGCTGCTCAAGAGTCAGCTGCCCTTCCTGGACCGGTTGCCGGACGCAGTCGGCTGATCTATGGGCAGGTGACGGCGATCTCGAAGGTCTTCGTCATGGGCTGCATCGGGTTGGCCATGTCCACACCCGTTGCGCTGCCGCTGATCTTGTAGGTGTTGCCGTCCTTCTCGGCGGTCGCCTCACCTCCTGGCACACCTTCGGCGTATCCGAGTGCGACACCGTTGACGTTGCCCAGCCCCACCTGCTTGACCACGGGCGGGTCGGCCTCGGTGACCTGTGCGCCGATGCCCTGGGTGGCGTTGCCGATGGCGATCTGGATGTTGCCACCGAGATTGGTGCAGACCGACTGGCCTTCGATGCTCTGTTCCTGCCCGTCGATGGTGACGGTGGCCGAACCGGGTGGCGGATTGCCTTTGGCGGCATCGGTGGCCGATGTGATGACGCTGGTGGCCGAGCTGGCGCCGCTCTCCACGGTCTCGGAAGCCGAGCTGGCGGTGTCCTCTGCTGATTTCCCTCCGCAACCGGACAGTCCGATCGCGAGTGCGGCGCCGCCGACGGCAACTACCAAGGCACGGTTCACCGGTGTACTCCTTCTCCCACGCCCCGCCGTCGTTGGCCGGGCTCTCAGCAGTATGGTTCGCTGTGGTCTACCCGTTGCGGCGATTGCGCAAAATGTCAGCAGGCCACGGTGATCTCGAAGGTGCCCTCGGTGCGGAAGCTGGGGTTGTCGGTGTCGAATCCGTCGGCGCTGCCCTTGATCGAGTAGGTGCTGCCCGTCATCTCCACCTTCGCATCACCACTGAGGTCGAGGTTGTAACTGCCGGTGAATCCGCCCAAGTCGCGAATGTAGACCGACTGCGCACTGAGGCCGTCGGCGTTCGACACCACCGAGGTGGTGCCGGAGCTGTCGTCCCCGGTGTTGATGGTCATCAACGGCCCGGCTGCGCTGCACGACACCGAGTCCACGTCGTCCAGATCGTGGCCGTTGATCGTGATGTTCGCGGTGCCCGGAGTCAGTGCGCCGGCGGGCAACGGTTGCTGCTCGGGACCCGACGAACAGCCCACAGCGGCCAACAGCAACGCCAGTCCCCACGCAGCGCACCTCACCCGAAGAATGTAGCGCGGCGGGTCGGTGTTGGATAGCACCTGCTCGCGCCCCTCGCTTCGCCGGCCGTGCCCCCGCACCGCAGCCTCGTCGCCACGTGCAGTGTTGAATACGTGTTGTGACGGACGGCTTCTTCTCGGTACACGATGTCCTCCCGGGTCGACGGGGCCGAACAGGAGTGATCCACACCCCACACGGTGACATCCACACCCCGGCGTTCGTGGCCGTCGGCACCAAGGCCACCGTCAAAGCGGTGTTGCCGGAAACCATGAAATCGCTTGGTGCACAAGCAGTTCTGGCCAACGCCTACCACCTGTATTTGCAGCCCGGACCTGAGATCGTGGACGAGGCGGGTGGTTTGGGCGCGTTCATGAACTGGGGTGGGCCCACGTTCACCGACAGCGGCGGCTTTCAGGTGCTGTCGCTGGGGTCGGGCTTTCGCAAGGTGCTGGCGATGGACACTACGCGGGTGCAGGCCGACGACATCATTGCCAAGGGCAAGGACCGCTTGGCCCGGGTGGACGACGACGGCGTCACTTTCACTTCGCACCTGGATGGATCCACCCACCGCTTCACTCCTGAGGTGTCGATGCAGATCCAGCACCAGCTGGGGGCCGACATCATCTTCGCTTTCGACGAGCTGACCACCCTGGTCAACACCCGTGCGTACCAGGAGTCCTCGGTGCAACGCACCCACGACTGGGCCATTCGCTGTCTGGCCGAGCACCGCAGGCTGGAGAACGACCGCGCGGACAAACCGGCGCAGGCGTTGTTCGGCGTGGTGCAGGGCGCGCAGTACGAGGATCTGCGCAGACAGGCCACCCGAGGGCTCGTGGGGCTGCGTGATCCCGAGGGCAGGGGCTTCGACGGTTACGGGATCGGCGGAGCGCTGGAGAAGCAGAACCTGGCCACCATCGTGGGTTGGGTCACCGATGAACTGCCCGAGGACAAGCCGCGGCACCTGCTCGGGATCAGTGAGCCGGACGACCTGTTCGCGGCGGTGGAGGCCGGTGCCGACACTTTCGACTGTGTGTCACCGTCGCGGGTGGCCCGGAACGCCGCCATCTATTCGGCGACCGGCCGCTACAACATCACCGGGGCCCGCTACAAACGTGACTTCACCCCACTCGATCCCGAATGCGACTGCTATACCTGCGCGCATTACACCCGGGCCTACGTGCACCACCTGTTCAAGGCCAAGGAGATGCTGGCCTCGATGCTGTCGACCATCCACAACGAGCGGTTCATCATCCGACTGGTCGACCAGATCCGCGCGGCGGTGTCGGATGGCACCTTCGACGAGCTGCGTGACCACGTTCTCGGCCGCTACTACCGCAGCGCCTGACCGGCTGCCCCATTTGCCGTCCCGACCCTGAAATGGGAGCCTCAACCCGTGTTCGCCAGCCGGGTGAAGACGTGCTGGAGTTCGAGGTGTAGGTGCGAGACGTTCGCCGCAAATTGCCACCGGTCGCTCCCGCGCTGTCCATACCGGTGTGCCTGGCCGCTCTCATGGCATTTGTCCTGGTGTTCCGGGTGGGTGGCGAGCACGTCGTGCGGGTTCACAGCAACCTGACGGTGCTGGTCCTGGCTCTCTATGCCACCGCGTGCGCCGGCGCTGCGGCGCGGTCGGCGCGGGGGCGCGATCGCGTCGCCTGGACGACCATGACAGTGGCGTTGGCCACGTTCTCCCTCGGAGATGCGGTCTGGGCGGCGCACGTTGTGCTGCATCACCGCGCGGGTTCGTTCCCGGGGTTGCCGGATTTCACCTATCTCGCGTTCACCGTGTTCGCGGCTGTGGCCTTGGCGCTGTTTCCCAAGAGTTCGACGCGCCCCGCCCGGATGCGAATGGTCCTCGACGGTGTGACCGTGGCGCTGTGCCTGTTCCTGCTGTTCTGGGTGATCTCGCTGCGGCCGCTGTACGAGAGCTATCAGTCCGGACACGTGACACCGGTGCTGTCGCTGGTGTTCGCCGTCGGTGACATGACGGTGTTGACCACCGCGGTTCTGGTGGTTCTGCGGGGTACGGGCAGCCGACGCGGCGTGTTGAGTCGGCTCATCGTCGGGATCGCGCTGATCACACTCACCCACAGTGCATACGCCGTCCTGGTGGCCGGCGGCCGATTCGAGACGGCGACGTTGATCGACATGGGCTGGGCTGCGGCACTGATCGTCTTCGCCGCGGCGGCACTGCACAGTCGTCGACCGCCCCCGGCTGCGTCACCGCCCACGTTCAGCGCACGGCTCTGGATGCCCTATCTGCCATTGCTGATGGCAGGCACGGTGGGACCACTGATGGTGATGACCGGCTCCGAACGTTTCCTGGTGCCGTTGATCGTCACCGCGGTGTGTCTGAGACAGGCAGCTGACGCGTGGGAGAACCGCCAGCTGCTTGCCGCGGCGTCGGACCAGGCATCGCGGGATCCACTCACCGGGCTGGCCAACCACGCCGTGTTCCACGAGCGGTTGGCCGAGGCGATGGCTCGCCGGAAACAGGTCGCGACAACGGTGGCAGTGGTGTCGCTGGACCTCGACGACTTCAAGTTGGTCAACGACAACCTGGGCCATCCGGTTGCCGACGCCCTTCTGGTGGCTGTGGGCAGGCGACTCCTGGCGCGCGTGCGGCCCGACGTCACCGTGGCACGGGTTGGCGGCGATGAATTTCTGCTGGTGCTCAGGGGTTCGGCAGAGACTGCACACCTGGTGGCCGAACGTATGGTCACCGCCTTCGACGAGCCGTTCACCGTCGGAGGGGAGTCGGTGCCCGTGCGGCCCAGCGTCGGAATGGCGCTGCTGGCGCCCGACGAACCGGATCTCGACCCCGAAGAGCTGGTCAGACGTGCGGACATCGCGATGTACGCCGCGAAACGCTCACGTGTGCCGGGTGTGCACACCTTCACCGCGCAGATGGGCAGGACCGAAGGCGACGTGCTGGAGCAGCCCAAGCGTGCCGGTGGTGGAGCCGCACAGGTCCGGCTGTTGGGCGAACTCCGCGATGCCGTCGATGCGCGAGCCCTGGAGGTGGTGTATCAGCCGAAGGTGGAGCTCAGTACCGGCCGTGTGGTCGGGGTGGAGGCGTTGTTGCGCTGGCCCCATCCCGTGCATGGTGTGCTGAACCCCGATGTGTTCCTTCCGCTGGTCCGCCAGCACGGGTTGATGGGGCCGGTGACGGAACTGGTGCTGGACAAGGCGCTCGACGGCGCCGCGAGCTGGGCCGCCGCCGGCCTGCGGGTGCCGGTCGCGGTGAACCTCTTTCCACCGGTCTTGCGGGACAGCGAATTGCCCGAGAAGTTGGCTCTGGCTCTGCGTCGACGTGATCTGCCCACCGATATGTTGACCATCGAGATCACCGAGGACGTGGTGCTCGGTGAATTCGGCCGCGCCGCCAAGGTGTTGAGCCGGGTCCGCGAATCGGGGATCCGAGTGGCTATCGACGACTTCGGCAGCGGATTCTCGGCATTGGCGTATCTGCGTGACCTGCCCATCGACGAGGTCAAATTGGACCGGCATTTCATCGGTTCGGTGACCTGCGACGTCAAGGCCGCCGCGGTGGTGCGGGCCGTCATCGGGTTGGGTCGCGAACTGGGGCTCAGTGTGGTCGCCGAGGGGGTCGAGGATGCGGAGACCGCCGAGTGGCTGCGTGATCAGGGCTGCGACATAGCGCAGGGGTATCACTTCGCCAAACCGATGGCCGCGGACGGTATTCCCGAGTTGGTTGTGGGTAGTCGGCATCGCATGTGACCAGCGCCTTCTTGGACCCGTGCACAATAAGGGCATGGCCGGCGTCCTCACAGATCCTCAGGAGCTCCTGGTGCGGCTGCTCGATCCGGGTAACCGCGCCGACCCTTACCCGCTGTACGCGCAGATCCGCGAACGCGGGCCGCTGCTGCTGCCGGAGATGAACCTGGTGGTGTTCTCCGGCTACGAGGACTGCCACGCCGTGCTGCGCCATCCCGACTCGGCCAGCGACAGGACAAAATCGACCGCTGCCCAGCGCGCCATCGCCAACGGGGAAACGGTGCGGCCGTTCGGCACCCCTGGCTTCCTGTTCCTGGATCCGCCTGACCACACCAGGCTGCGCAAGCTAGCCCAAAAGGCATTCGCACCCAAGGTGGTCAAGGCACTGGAACCGGAGATCGCCACGCTGGTCGACAATCTGTTGGACAAGGCCGCCGCGGCAGGGTCTTTCGACGTGATTGCCGATCTGGCGTATCCGCTGCCGGTGGCGGTGATCTGCCGACTACTCGGGGTACCGCTGGAGGACGAGCCCGAATTCTCCCATGCCTCGGCGTTGTTGGCGCGATCGCTGGATCCGTTCATCACCTTCACCGGCCAGGTGCCCGACGATATGGATGAGCGTCTGCAGGCCGGCTTGTGGCTGCGGAAGTACTTACACGGCCTCATCGAGCGCAGGCGTGCCGAACCCGGTGAGGACCTGATGTCGCGGCTCATCGCAGCGGAGGAGGACGGTGATCAGCTCACCGAGGACGAGATCATCGCCACGTGCAACCTGCTGCTGATCGCCGGCCATGAGACCACCGTCAACCTGATCGCCAATGCGGTGTTGGCGATGCTGCGGCAGCCACGACACTGGCGCACATTGGCCGCCGACCCGACGCACGCGGGAGCCATCATCGAGGAGACGCTGCGCTACGACCCACCGGTGCAGTTGGTGGGCCGGGTGGCGGCCGAGGAGTTGCGCATCAAAGCGGGGGAGGTCGACGAAGGGGAGGTTGTGGTGCCGAAGGGGGACACCGTGATGCTGCTTCTTGCTGCAGCACAACGGGATCCGGCGACATTTGTGGATCCGGACGTGTTCGACCCGGACCGCGCCGGCATCAAGCACCTGGCGTTCGGGCACGGCCCGCACTTCTGCCTGGGCGCTCCACTGGCGCGGCTGGAGGCGCAACTGGCGCTGACCATGGTGACCGCACGGTTCCCGGACGCACGGCTGGACGGGGTGGGAGAGTACAAACCGAACCTCACATTGCGTGGGTTGGCCAGCCAGCGTGTGGCGGTCAGCTGAGCGCGTCGATCACCTCGCGGGCGGCGCGCTCGCCGGCGTCGACCGCGCCTTCCATGTAGGCGCTCCAGAACGTGGCAGTGTCGGTGGACGCCCAGTGGATGACGCCCAGGGGCGCCGACAGCGCGGGGCCGTAGGTGGTCCAGACGTGTGGTCCGTGGTTGGCGTTGTAACAACCGCGCGTCCACTGTCGATCTGACCATTCCCCGTCGACGTAGGCCACCGGCTGCGCGGCCGCAGCGCCGTAGTGGCGCACCAACTCGTCAGTGAGAAGCCCGCGGCGCTGCTCCTGTGGCAGCTTGCCGTAGCTGCGGGCCTGGTCGCCTTCGAGGAACATCAGGATCACCCCCTGGTCGACGCCAGGGATGCAGGTGTCGTTGGACATTCGGGCCGGGCCGATGTCGGAGATCAACTGCCCGTTGAAACCGTCTGCACGCCAGAAGGGTTCGTCGTAGACGAAGAAGGCTTTCATCGCCGAACCGTTGGGCATGCGTTGTGTCAGCTGGTCGCGTACCCCCGGCAGGGGAGGGTCGTACATGATGCGTCCGGCCAGGGTGGGTGAGATCGCCACGATGACCCGGCGCCCGCGGACCACCAGTCCGCCTCGGCAACTCACGGTGACGCTATCGGCGGTGTGCTCGATCAACTGCACGGGAGCGCTGAGCACGATGTGTTCTTCGATCAATGCCGCCAGCCGGCGGGGAATCTCGCCGGTGCCGCCGACAAACCGGGTGGTCTGTGCGCCACCTTCGGATTCGGCGAACAGTTCCGAGGTCACCCCGCAGGTCTGGATGGTGAACAGCAGATGCAGGAAGGACACCTCGGCGGTGGGAACGGCCAGGATTCCGACGGTGCAGATCTCCACCAGCGTGCGTGCGACCTGTGAAAGTCCTTGGGTGTCATACCAGTACCCCGCGGTGATGGCATCCCATTCCAGTGCCCGTGGCGCCAACCAGGGTGCCTCCACCGGCACTTCGGCGGCCAGTTCGTCGAGAACCCTCAGCACACGTTCCAGCTCGGCCAGCTCATCGGCAAAACGCGTGTGGAACTCGTTCTCGCGCAACACCCCCGAGCCCACCATCTCGTAGGACGTCTCGCCCTCGTCGTACTGGGGGTAGGTCTCGACACCCAATTCCGCGGCGAGGGCGAACATCCGCTGGTGGGTATCGCCGATCCACTGGGCGCCGATCTCCACCGGCACTCCGGGCAGCACCTCCTCGGTGAGGATGCGACCTCCCACCCGTTCGTCGGCCTCCAGCACCACCGGACGCAGACCCGCCGCCAGTACCGTGCGGGCGGCGATCATCCCCGACAGACCGGCTCCGACGATGACGACATCTGCTTCTGTGGCTGACATGCCCGATATCCTGCTACAAGGGATTCAGAATCCGCTGCAGGAACTGGCGCGTCCGCTCTTCTTTCGGGTCTCCGATGACCTCGTCCGGCGAGCCCTTTTCCAGGATCACGCCGCGATCGGTGAACAGCACCTGGCTGGACACCTGCCGGGCGAACTGGATCTCGTGGGTGACGATCACCAGCGTCCAGCCCTCGACGGCCAGGTCCTTGATCACGGAGAGCACCTCGCCGACCAGTTCGGGGTCCAGCGCCGAGGTGGGCTCGTCGAACAGGACCAGCTTGGGTTTGAGCGCCAACGCCCTGGCGATCCCGACGCGCTGCTGCTGCCCACCCGAGAGCTGGTATGGATACTGGTCTTTCTTCTCGGCCAGCCCGACCTGATCCAGCAGCACCTCTGCTTCTGCGATCGCTTGGTCCTTCGGATGCTTCTGCACCATCACCGGGCCCTCGATGATGTTCTGCAGCACTGTTTTATGCGGGAACAGGTTGTGCCCCTGGAAAACGAAGCCGCTGCGCGACTGGAACCTGCGGATCTCGGGTTTGGGTGTGGGCGTGGAGAAGTCGATCTCGATGTCGTCCACCCGGATCACACCGGCATCGGCCCGGTCGAGGGCGTTCAACGTGCGCAGCAGCGTGGTCTTGCCCGATCCGGACGGGCCGATGATCGCTGTCGCGGTGCCGGTGGGCACCTCGAAACTGACACCCTTGAGAACCTTGTTGTCGCCGAACGCCTTCTCCACGCCCTGCGCGACGACGCGGTACTCGATCTCGTCGGAAGTCATCGGAGCACATACCTTTCCAACCGGCGTTCCAGCCGACTCTGGCCGAAGGACAACACCAGGCAGATCACCCAGTAGTAGATCGCCGCGGTGCCGTACAGGGCGAAGAACTCGAACGTCGGCGCGGCGATGATCTGGGCCTGCCGCAGCAATTCGGTGACCAGGATGGTCGACGCCAGCGATGTGTCCTTCACCAGTGAGATCAAGGTGTTGGACAGCGGCGGCACCGCCACTCGCGCGGCCTGCGGCAGGATGATCCGCCGCAGTGCGCCGACGTAGTTGAAGCCGATGGTCTCGGCGGCCTCCCACTGGCCCTTCGGGATGCTCTGGATCGCCGAGCGGATGATCTCGGCCGCGTACCCGCCGACATTCAGCGAGAACGCGATGACCGCCGCCGGGAACGGATCGATCTTCACCCCGAATTCGGGTAGCGCGTAGAACACGATGAACAGCTGCACCAACAGCGGTGTGCCCCGGATGATCGAGATGTAGAAACGTGCGACGTTGGTGAGGATCACGTTCGAGGACAGCCGGGCCAACGCCACCGCCAATGCCAACACCAGACCGATGGCGAAACTGATGATCGTCAGCGGGATCGTCATCGTCAGCGCTGCCTTGGCCAGCGGCCACAGATTGTCGGCCACCAATTCGAACGTGGAGCGGACCTGCGGCGGCCTCTGGCCTTCTGCCGCTTGCGGGGCGCCGGTGCCAGTGGCGTCGGCCTTGAGATACTTCTGCGAGATCTCGCTCAGCTTCCCGTTCGCGCGCAGTTCTTCGAGCGCACGGTTGAGTTCGGACAGGAAGCCGCTGTCCTTACGCGCGGCGAAGCCCTGTTCGCTCCTTTCGCCGGTTTCGGCAGCGATCTTCACTGACGTGTCACCGGTTTCGGCAAGGTAGGCGTAGACGGCGATGCTGTCGTTGACCGTCGCATCGACGCGGCCCTGGTTGAGCAGGGTGATGGCCTGTGCAAACCCTTCCACGCCCTCGACGGTGGCGCCGGAATCGCGGGCGACCTGCGCCCAGTTGCTGGTGATCGACTGGGCGGTGATCTTGCCGGCCAGGTCGTCCAGCGACGTGATGGAATCGTCGTCGGCGCGGGTGACGATCACCCCTTCACCGATCGAGTACGGCGTCGAAAGGTCGTACTTGGCTTGGCGCTCCGGGTTGATGGTGACCTCGTTGGCCACGACGTCGAAGCGGTTTGCCTCCAGCGCGGCGAAAATCGAGTCCCAGGGGGTCTCGACGAATTCGACCGGGACACCGAGCGTTTCGCCGACGGCCCGAGCCACGTCGACGTCGTACCCGGTGAGTTCACCGGTCGCCGGATCGTGGTAGCTGAACGGCGAATACGTGCCCTCGGTGCCGACGCGCAGAACTCCGGCGGCTTTGATCGGCGTGTCGCTGCTGTTCTCGGAGGCGCCGCAGCCGGCCGCGCCGAAGATCACCGCGGCGACGAGGATGACGGCAAGCAGAGCCCGCCGGAAGTATCCGAGCATCGGCGGAAAGTACCAACCGGGATTGCACCGGTACAGGGTTTTCCTCACGCGGGCTGATATACCCACGGTTCGCGCGGAAGACGCTGTGGGTCGAACTCTGCCAAGAAGTCGGTGAGGCTCGAGGACGTGTACCCCAGCGACTGCCCGATCTGCGCCAACGCCGCCTCGACACCGATCTCGGCCAGCGTCACCGCGCCGTCGCGTTTGGCCAGGCGCTTGCCCTCGCGGTTGAGCGCCAGCGGAACATGCGCGTAGACCGGCGCGGAGTAGCCCAGCAGCGCCCCCAGATAGGCCTGCCGGGGTGAGGAGGCAAGGAGGTCGTCGCCGCGCACCACCTGGTCAACACCCTGGGCGGCATCGTCGACCACAACAGCCAGGTTGTAGGCGGGCACTCCGTCGCCGCGGCGCAGTACCAGGTCGTCCACCACGCCGGTGTAGGTGCCGTGCAGCAGGTCGTTGACGGTGTAGCTGTAGGTATCCGCGCGCAAGCGCAGTGCCGGTGGCCGGTCCTGCTGTTGTCGTTGGGCTTCGGTCAGGTCTCGGCAGGTGCCCGGATATGCCCCTTCCGGGGCGTGTGGCGCGCGCGGCGCCTGCAGAATTTCTCTTCTGCTGCAATAACATTCGTAGGTCAGACCGCGGTCGGTGAGCTCGCTGATCACCGCGTCGTAGCGGCTTTCGTGGGCAGTCTGGTGCTGCGGGGTCTCATCCCAGGTCAGACCGATTGCACTGAGGTCGGCCAGCTGCCGGCCGGCGATATCGGGGGATGCGCGATCGTCGAGGTCTTCGACCCGCACCAGGAATCGTCGTCCGGTCGAGCGGGCGAACAACCACGCCAGCACCGCGGTGCGCAGATTGCCGATGTGCAGATCAGCCGATGGGCTGGGGGCAAACCTGCCTGCGGGTTCGGGGCGGGTCATGGTCGCAATGTAACGCTCACTGCACGTTGACGTACACCGTGGACTGCGTGACGGGACCGGATGTGTGCGTGTTGCCGGCCGCCGCGAGTGCAAAGCTCTGACCGCGGCCCAGCGAGACCACCTTGGCCCGCTCCAGCGGGGTGGTGCTGAGTCGGTTGACGATCACGTCGTATCCCTCGGCCTCCAACGAGGTGATGGTGTCCTGGGCGCTGCCGGCCACGGCGGGAGCGGCCGTCGCCGGCGTGGCCGGTCCCAGCGTCCCTGCGGTCAGTGCGCCTGCGGCCAGTGCGGCAAATCCGAGCTTCTTCATCGTGGGTGTTCTCTCGTTTCGGGTCTGATGGTTCAAACCAGCGACCCACCGCCTGCAATTTCCACTGGCAGAAATTGATCGGCCGAAGTTATCCACAGGGGTTATCCACACTGTGGATGAATTACAAGCGTGTCATTCGGGCCTGGACGGCGGGCGCGACCCAGCGTCGAAGATAGCCCCGGAGTTCGCTGCCGCGCCGGCCCGGGTCGCCCGGGTCGAGGAGGAACGACTGCAGCGTGCGCAGCATGAACTCCGCCAACTCATCGAGGCTGTCGCCGCGGAAACCCTCGGCTGCCCAGTCGACGGAGAACCGTTCCAGGATCGAACGGCCGAACGAGATCGCCATCTCCGAGGTGATACCCGCGGTGAACGCACTGGCCTTGCCCGGCTGCATCACCAGACCCAGGTAGCGGTCGTGCGGCAGCTGCTCCAGCGTGTAGGCGATGCCTTCGACCACGGCGTCGCCGGGATCGCTGATGGACTGCAGGTCGGTGGCGAGTCGGTCCAGGAAGTCGCCCACCGCCGACAGTGCCGTGCCGGCCAGCAGTGCCTCCACGGTGGGGAAGTATCGGTAGACCGTCTGGCGGGTGATGCCCAGCGTCGTCGCGACTTCGGACACGCTCACCGTGCCCCTGGCATCGATGGACGCCCTGGCGGCCCCGACGATGCGGTCGATGGCCTCCGCGTCGTCGTCCGGGATGTTCCCGGCCCAGCCGTGTCTGCGCACCTTGGCATCGTGTCATGTCGCTTGCCCCGATTCTGACAATACAAATGACAATCAATGTATGGTCAACGCTATGGACAACCGGGATGAAGGACTGACGCGGCGCGCACTGCGGCATGCGGTCGACAAGACCACCGACATGGCCGAGCGTGAACTGCGGGTGCCGCTGCACTACTACCGCGACCCCAAGATCACCGAGATCGAGGAATCGCAGGTACTGCGCCGGGTGCCGTTGGCGATCGTGCCGTCGGCGCAGGTCGCCTCGGCCAACGACTACGTGGTGCGTTCGGTGCTGGGCGACTCACTGCTGGTCACCCGTGACCGTGACGGGAAAAGTCATGTGTTCTTGAACTACTGCCGCCATCGTGGCGCCATGCCCGCCTGCGGATCGGGCAACGCCTCGCGGTTCGTGTGCCCGTATCACGCCTGGAGCTACAAGAACACCGGCGAATTGTTCACCGTGCCAGGCAAAGCCGGCTTCGACTCCATCGACAAGTCGGACTACGGCCTGGTGGAACTGCCGAACCAGGAACGTCACGGGTTCATCTGGGCGGTACTCACCGCCGCCGCCGCCATCGACGTCGACACCCACCTCGGTGCTCTGGGGCCGGAACTGGCGATGTTCGACTATGCCTCCTACGGCTATCACGCCGAGAAGGAGTTCGAATCACAGGTGTCGTGGAAGGGCGCGCTGGAAGCCTTCGCCGAGGGCTATCACTTCCCATTTGTTCACGGGGAGAGTCTGATCGGTCAGAACACCCTGGCCAACACCGGTGTCTACGACGAGTACGGCAAACACCACCGCATCGGCTTTCCGTTCAACTGGATCACTGGCCTTGCCGGGAATCCCGCGGGTTCGTGGGATCCGCATCACAACATGGGTGTCATCTACTGGGTCTACCCGAACCTGATCCTGGCCAACAGCCCCGTCGGCGTGGAGATCATCGACATCCTGCCGGCCGGGGAACCAACCCGCTGCACTGTACGGCACAGCTGGATGGCCAAGGTGCCGGCCGACTCCGAGGACATGCGCGCCGGCTATGACACCATCTTCGAAGGGGTGCATGCCGCGGTGCGTGACGAGGATTTCGCGATGCTTCCTCAGTGCGGCGAAGGGGTCCGGCATGGTCAGCACGACCATATGATCATCGGCCGCAACGAGATCGGCGTTCAGCACATGATCAAGGTGTTTGCCCAGGAGCTGGGCGTGGCGTTGCAGTGAGACCGGGCACGATGTCGTCGAGACGGAAAGTCACAGGCTGCTCCAACTGGGCATAGGTGCACGAGCGCGGATCGCGATCCGGCCGCCACCGGTTGAATTGTGCTGTGTGGCGGAATCGTTCGCCTTCCATGTGGTCGTAGCGCACCTCCACCACCCGCTCGGGTCGAAGCGGCACGAATGACAGATCCTTGCCCGCGTTCCACCGCGAACCACCGTGCTTCGCGGTGCTCTCCGGCGTCACGTGTGCGGCCCAGTTCCACGGATGACCGTCGAAAGTGGTTACCCAGGGCTGCAATTCGGTGAACAGTTGGCGGCGGGTGGCCATCGGGAACGCGCCGATGACGCCCACCGAGGCCAACTTGGCGTCGTCGTCGTACAACCCCAGCATCAGTGATCCCACCGCGTCGTTCCCCGATTTGTGCAACCGATAGCCGGCCACCACACAATCGGCGGTGCGTTGGTGCTTGACCTTGAACATCAGGCGTTTGTCCGGCTGGTAGGTCAGCTGCAGCGGCTTGGCGATCAACCCGTCCAGGCCCGCACCCTCGAACTCGTGAAACCAGCGGCGGGCAGTCTCGACATCGGAGGTGGCCGGGGTCAGGTGGATGGACGGCCCGGTGTCACGTAGCGCCTGCTCCAGCGCGGCCCGTCGCTCGCGGAACGGCCGTGCGGTGTAGTCCTCGTCGCGCAGCGCCAGCAGGTCGAACGCGATGAACGCCGCAGGCGTCTTGTCCGCCAGCATGGCCACTCGGCTGGCCGCCGGATGCAGGCGCAACTGCAATGCCTCGAAGTCCAGACCGGCCGGCGAGGCGATGACGATCTCACCGTCGACGACACACCGTTCCGGCAACTCGGCGCGAGCCGCAGCCACGAGTTCGGGGAAGTACCGCGTCAGCGGTCGCTCGTTGCGGCTGCCCAGTTCGACCTCGTCGCCGTCGCGAAAGAGGATCGACCGGAAGCCGTCCCATTTCGGTTCGTACGAACAGTCGGGTGGAATGTCGGTGACGGCCTTGGCCAGCATCGGCGACACCGGCGGCAACACGGGTAGGTCCATTTGGCCATCTTCGCCCCTGCGGGATTGCCGCCGGCCGGGTACACGCTGACGCGCAGGGACCACCCGTGCCAGTGGGCAAGCCCGCAGCCCGATCCCGAATTCGATGGCGTGCCGGGTGAGAATCACCTCGACCAGTTGATGCTTCACCCATGACCGATACCGCTGCCGCCGAGAAGCCCGCTGCGCTGCGCGATGGACGCAGTGCCGCAATCCTGCGGCCCGCCGAGATCACCCCGCGCGCCCGTGTCGGCGGGGCGCGCACCTTGCCGATGGTGTCCCGTCAGGTGGGCGCCAGGGATTTCCTCAACGGCATCACCGCGTTTCCCCCCGGCGCGGCCATCCCCGAGCACTTCCACAACTGCGACGAGTCGGTGATGGTGATCAGTGGCTCCGCGGTGGCCCGCATCGACGAGGAGCACGGCACCAACGCCCAGTTCTTCTGCGGTGACTCAGCGTCCCGCGGCGGTGGCGCAGAGGCGGACGGTGAACCCGTCGTCACCCCGAATCAGATCCACGTCGATACCCAGTTGGTGGATCAGCCACAGGCCCAGCCCGGCCCCGAGTTCGCTGTCCACCGGCATCAGGCCGGCCAGACACCCGAGCGGCCCCCGGCCGGCGTCGCGCACATGGAGCACAACCCGACCGTCCTGCGCCCATACCCGCAAACCGGCTGGTGGTTTGCCGTGCACCAGTGCGTTTGTCACCGTCTCCGAGGCGGCCAGCACCAGATCGTGGACGGTGACGTCATCGAGGTGCAGGGCAGCGATCTCGCAGACGACCTCCCTGGACTGGGCAGCCGTGATGTCCGGGATGTCCAGCAACGGCGCCGAGAACTCCAGCGGGTCGGCAATCACCGGTGCCAGCACGAACGACGTCGGATCCTGATACCGCGGGCTGACCGAGTGCACACCGGGCGCGGTCAGCAGATTCGGGTGGGCGCGCTCGACGACATCCTGGACATCCGACGACATCGTGGTCGTGTCGTACACACACAGACTCAGCAGAGGGAAGTCGTCGTAGACGGTGTTGACGGCGGACTCGTAACGATCCCAGCCGCGGAACTGCCCTGCCGTGCCCTGCAGCGGTACCTGCCCCGATGTGCGGACCTGCCCGGCACCTGAAGAGAGCGACTTGGCGAACAGCTTGCGGTAGTTGGCAATCGCCCGGGCTGGCGTCGTGTAATTGTCGTCGCCGGCCAGGAAGGTCACCAGCTCCGAGGCCGGCAGATGTTCCTGCAACAGGGTGGTGCCGTGCTCGTCGAAACTCAGAACCGACGGCTCGCCGGCATCAACTCCTTCGAGGACGAACGGAACCACCAGATCCAGTAACTCGTCGTCACTGCCGTAGAAGCCGGCTTCGTGGAAATGCCCGGTGTACCCGGCCGATACCCCGGCCCTCATGGCGTCACCACACCGACCGGCGGCCCACAGGCGTCGCCGTGCGGACGCATCCGCAGCGCGGTATCGGCAGTCATCGTGCAGCTCCGGCGCAGTAGTTGAATCAGTATCCCTGGCGGCAGGCACGTGCGGTATCCGTAGTGCCAGGCCGACTTTACCGTCGAAGTCCGCCGTCTGGTCACCATACGCCCACTCCGCGGAGGTCCACAGCAACGAAACCGCGGGACTCCGATGACATTGTCGGGGTACACGGGTCTAGGTGAGGATGAACACCATGGAGCTCCCGGTACTGCCTCCCCTCGAACCCATGCTGGCCAAGGCAGCGGCCAAGGTTCCCACGGACCCCGGGGTGTGGTCCTATGAGCCCAAGTGGGACGGCTTCCGGGCGCTGGTCTTCCGTGACGGCGAATCGCTGTCCTTGATC
Source organism: Mycobacterium sp. MS1601 (assembly GCF_001984215.1). Classification (NCBI taxonomy): domain Bacteria; kingdom Bacillati; phylum Actinomycetota; class Actinomycetes; order Mycobacteriales; family Mycobacteriaceae; genus Mycobacterium; species Mycobacterium sp. MS1601. The sequence goes on along the minus strand of NZ_CP019420.1, from coordinate 2,150,218 downwards.
TCGCGCAGTGGCAAAGATCTGGGCCGTTACTTCCCGGAGCTCGTCGACGCTCTGCGCCACGAGCTGGCCCCGCGCTGTGTGCTGGACGGTGAGGTGGTGGTACCGCGCGAGGTCGACGGCCGACTTCGGCTGGACTGGGAGTCGCTGAGTCAGCGCATCCATCCCGCCGAGAGCCGGGTGAAGCTCCTTGCAACCGAGACCCCGGCGCACTTCATCGGGTTCGACGCGCTGGCCACTGGCGACCGCTCCCTGCTCGGTGAGCCGTTCACCAACCGTCGTGAGGTGCTGCTGAATTCGGTGCACCAGAAGACCTGGTGTCACGTCACCCGCACCACCGAGGACCCGGTGCTGGGGCAGGAGTGGTTGACGACATTCGAGGGCGCCGGACTCGACGGCGTGATTGCCAAACGCCTCGACGGTGGCTATCAGCCCGGCAAGCGGGAGATGGTCAAGGTCAAGCACGCACGTGACGCGGACTGCGTGGCCATCGGCTACCGCATCCACAAGAGCGGTGAAGGTGTCGGTTCGATCCTGCTCGGGCTCTATCGTGACGACGGTGAACTGCAGATGGTGGGCGGGGCGGCGTCGTTTTCGGTGAAGGACCGGGTGACACTGCTGGCCGAGCTGGAACCGCTGCGCGACGGCGACATCCGTGACGGTGACCCCAGCCGGTGGAACTCCGCCGCCGACAAACGCTGGATCCCGGTGCGGCCGGAGAAGGTCGCCGAAGTGGCCTATGACCAAATGGAGGGAAACACGCTGCACGGCAAGCGGTTCCGGCACGCGGTGAAGTTCCGGCGGTGGCGTCCGGACCGGGATCCGTCGAGCTGCACCTTCGGTCAGCTGGACGTGCCGCTGAACTACGACCTGTCCGATGTTCTGGAAACCAACGGTCTGGAGTCTGCCTGATGACAGCGGCGAAAGAACTCGACGTGCTCGGTACGAAGGTGCGTTTGACCAGCCCGGACAAACCCTATTTCCCGGCGCTGGGATCGAACGGACTCAAAGCCAACCTGGTCGAGTATTACCGCGCGGTCTCGGTGGCCGGACCCATGATGAACGCGTTGCGTGATCGGCCGACACACCTGCAGCGCTTCCCGGACGGCATCGAGGGTGAGGAGATCTACCAGAAGCGGGTGCCGCAGAAGCATCCCGACTATCTGCAGACATGTCAGGTGACGTTCCCGTCGGGGCGAACCGCGGACGCGCTGAAGGTCACTCATCCGTCAGCCATCGTCTGGGCCGCGCAGATGGGGACTGTCACCTTTCATCCCTGGCAGGTGCGCTGCCCGGACGTCGAACATCCCGACGAGCTGCGCGTGGATCTGGACCCGCAGCCCGGCACCGGCTTTGAAGAAGCCGCGCGGGTGGCGGTGGACGTGCTCAAGCCACTGCTCGACGAACTCGGACTGGTCGGCTACGCCAAGACCTCCGGTGGTCGCGGTGTGCACGTGTACCTGCGCATCGCCACCGACTGGGATTTCATCGCGGTGCGGCGAGCCGGGATCGCGCTGGCCCGCGAGGTGGAGCGTCGTGCTCCGGAACTGGTGACCACGTCCTGGTGGAAGGAAGAGCGCGGTCAGCGGATCTTCATCGATTTCAACCAGAACGCCCGCGACCGCACCATGGCTTCGCCCTATTCGGTGCGACGGACGCCCATCGCCACGGTGTCGACCCCGCTGCCCTGGGCAGAACTGGCCGGCGCCGACCCCGATGACTACACCATGGAAACGGTGCCGGACCTGGTTGCCGGTCGTGATGATCCGTGGGCGTCGATGGAAGACGTTGCGCAGTCGTTGCAGCCGCTGCTGGACATGGTGGCCGCCGATGAAGAACGTGGGCTCGGCGACATGCCGTATCCGCCGAGCTATCCGAAGATGCCGGGCGAACCGCCGCGGGTGCAGCCGAGCAAGAAGGTTGCGGCGCACTGGGACGCGGACGGCAACCGCGTCGAATCCGACTGAGTGTCAGCTGGTGGCGCCGCTGGTCAGCACCGCGCGACCCACGCGCTCCACACCCATGCGGTCGCGCCACGAGAGTTCGATGGTGTTGCCCGGATAGCGCTGGTCCAGCACACCGGTCAGCGCATTGGCGGACGTGATGGGGGTGCCGTCGATGCGGAGCAGCGTGTCGCCGGGGCGCACCCCCGCCATCTCGGCGGGGCCACCGCGCAGCACGGACTGGATGGCCAGGCCGTCGCCCTCCTCGACCGCGTTCACGCCGACACCCAGGATTGCCGATGGCCCGATGTGCACTTCGGCGGATCCCTGGCCGGAGCGGATCTGGTTGACGATGCCCATGGCGTCGTTGATGGGGATGGCATAGCCCTGCCCGCCGGGTGTTGATTCGCCGTTGAGCCGGAAGTTGTAGGTGGCCGCGGCATTGAGGCCGACCACCTGGCCGGCGCTGTTGACGAGTGCGCCGCCGGAATCGCCGGATCGGAGGTTGGTCGAGGACTCGATGAGATTGTCCAGGCTGTGTGAGCTGCCGGTGAGCTCGTCTTCGGCGCTGATGGTGGCGCCCAGTTTGGTGACGGCGCCCTGTTCGCGGGTCAGCGGGTTGCCGGTGCCGTTGGCGTTGCCGGACGTGGTCACCGGCTCACCCACCCGGAGTGTCGCAGAATCACCCAGCGGCGCCGGGATCAGTCCGGACGCGCCACGGAGCTGGATCACCGCCACGTCGTCGTTGCGGTCATAACCGAGCACGTCGGCGTCGTAGGTCTGGCCGTTGCTCAGGGCCAGCCCGCGGATGGAGTCCGCGCCCTGGATGACGTGGTGGTTGGTCAGCACCACCCCTTCCGGGGTCAGCACGATCCCGGTGCCGTTGCCGACGATGCCCTGGAAATCGACCCGGGTGGTGATCTGGACCAGGCTGTTGTCCACCGGCAGCGGTTCTGCCGACGCGACAGGGGCTGCGTGCAGCGGGACGACAAGCGCCACCAGGGCACCCAGCGTCAGGAGCAGGGATCGATATGCGGCCATCACTTGCCTCTCGGGGCAGAGGGTCGAATTGTTACCACCCATATTGCCTGGCAGCCCCGACGCAAACGCGGCCAGCTACTGCGGCACCGCCTTGCGGGGCCGGAAATCGGTCTTCGCCGTGACCGTGGGAAAACTAGTCGTCGGACACGGCGACGCCGCCGCGGGACCGGGTGCGGCTCTTGCCGGACGGGCGACGATTACGCAGCCGGCCGCCGGCGGGCTCATCCTCGGCGGGGGTGACCTCGACGGGCTGGTCGGGCTCGTCGGACGCCGGTTCGTCGGTGCTGGCTTCGTCGGTCACTTCGCCGTCGGTCTCTGCGGAGTTCTCGGAGTCCGTTGAGTCCTCGACGGTCTGCACCTTGGCCTCGGGTTCCTCGACCGCCTTGGCCTTCTTGACCTTCTTCGACTTCAGCGGTTTCGGCGGAGGCGGAGGCATCTCGGCGACGAAGGCCAGGTGGAAGGCCCCGGCAGACAGCACCGCGATGGCTGCGGCGGCACCGTAGATCCCGAACAGCCACTGGCCGGCGTCGTCGAGGCTCAGCCAGATCTCGGTGACGGCCGTGCCGACGATCAGCACACCGGCGAGCACGTGGCCGATGACCGACCACAGCCGCAGGGTGAGCGCCAGCTGGGGTGTGCCGAACTCGGGCCTGCGGGCCTTGAGCAGATTGAGCACCACCGGCAGAGCGCTGAGGCCGACGAGCACGCCGGTGACGATGCGCGCAACGGTGCCGACCGTGTGGGAGACATCGCCCATCAACTCCCACCAGCGCGGTAGGACGAAGATGAAGTAAAGGACCGCTGCGACCAGGAAAGACACTCCGTGCCATGACAAGGCAATCCCGCGGCGCATACCCCTCCTTGGGTTGGGTTCCGGGGTGTCACGGTAGGTGACACCCCGGAACCGAGTGCGGAGGATAGGGGATTTGAACCCCTGAGGGCTGTTAACCCAACCCGCGTTCCAGGCGAGCGCCATAGGCCACTAGGCGAATCCTCCGTCGGTCATGGTAGCCGAGTCACCCCCGAAGGCCAGAATCGTTGATGGGTGACCCCGGGTATTACACTCGTGGCGGACCCCGCGCGGCGTCCATCCTGTGAACTCCCCCAGGGCCGGAAGGCAGCAAGGGTCAACGGGCTCTAGCGGGTGCGCGGGGTCCCCTTTTCTCAATCCCGCCGCGAAAGGCCCCAGGTGTCGTTCCACTCCCTCGGCCGCGACGAGTTGGTTGCCGAGCATGAACAGCAGCAGCGCAACTACGCCGAACTGCAGGCCAAGAAGCTCTCGCTGGACCTGACCCGCGGCAAGCCGTCGGCCGACCAGCTCGATCTGTCGAACGCGCTGCTCGAGTTGCCGGGCAACGACTCCTTCCGCGATGGCGAGGGCACCGACACCCGCAACTACGGCGGGCTGCACGGGCTACCCGAGCTGCGGGCGATCTTCGGCGAGCTGCTCGGCATCCCGGTGCAGAACCTGATCGCGGGCAACAACGCCAGCCTGGAATTCATGCACGACGTGGTGGTGTTCTCGCTGTTGCACGGTGGGGTGGACTCGCCGCGGCCTTGGATAAGAGAGCTCGAGGGCGGTACCGGGGTGAAGTTCCTGTGCCCGTCACCGGGCTACGACCGCCATTTCGCGATCACCGAGACCCTGGGCATCGAGATGATCCCGGTGCCCATGCGTGAGGACGGCCCGGACGTCGACCTGATCGAAGAGCTGGTGGCCGCCGATCCCGCCATCAAGGGCATGTGGTGTGTGCCGGTGTTCTCCAACCCCACCGGCACGGTGTACTCCTGGGAAGTGGTCCGCCGGCTGGTCCAGATGCGCACGGCCGCAAACGATTTCCGGTTGTTCTGGGACAACGCGTACGCGGTGCACACGCTCACCCATGACTTCCTGCGCCAGATCGACATCCTCGGACTGGCGGCCGCAGCGGGCAACCCGAACCGGCCGTACGTGTTCGCGTCGACGTCGAAGATCACCTTCGCCGGCGCCGGTGTCAGCTTCTTCGGCGGCTCGCTGGGCAACATCGCCTGGTACCTGCAGCACGCCAGCAAGAAGACCATCGGCCCGGACAAGGTGAACCAGCTCAGGCACCTGCGCTTCTTCGGCGACGCCGACGGCGTGCGGCTGCACATGCAGAAGCATCAGCAGCTGCTGGCGCCCAAGTTCGCAGCGGTCGCCGAGATCCTCGAAGACCGGCTCGGTGATTCCAAGGTCGCGTCGTGGACGGACCCCAAGGGCGGCTACTTCGTCAGCCTGGACGTGCTGCCGGGCACCGCCAAGCGCACGGTGGCGCTGGCCAAGGACGCCGGTATCGCGGTGACGGAGGCAGGGGCGTCGTTCCCGTACCGAAAAGACCCCGACGACAAGAACATCCGGATCGCGCCCACGTTCCCCAACGAGACCGATCTGCGCAACGCCATCGACGGGCTGGCCACCTGCACGCTGCTGGCGGCCACCGAGTCGCTGCTGGCGCGTGACTAGTGCAGCGCCGGGCTACAACGGAACTCGTCGGGGACTGTAGGTAGCCTGCTCCCGTGGCTCTCTATCGCAAGTATCGACCGGCGACTTTCGCCGAAGTGGTGGGCCAGGAACACGTCACCGCACCGTTGTCCGTTGCGCTGGAAGCCGGTCGCATCAATCACGCGTACCTGTTTTCCGGGCCACGCGGGTGCGGAAAGACGTCCTCGGCGCGCATCCTGGCGCGGTCGCTGAACTGTGTCGACGGGCCAACCCCCACGCCGTGCGGCGTGTGTGACTCCTGTGTCGCGCTGGCGCCCAACGGCCCGGGCAATGTGGACGTGGTCGAGTTGGACGCAGCCAGCCACGGCGGTGTCGATGACACCCGCGAGCTGCGTGACCGGGCGTTCTACGCTCCCGCTCAGTCCCGCTACCGCATCTTCATCATCGACGAAGCGCACATGGTCACCACTGCGGGCTTCAACGCGCTGCTCAAGATCGTCGAGGAGCCGCCGGACCACCTGATCTTCGTGTTCGCCACCACCGAACCCGAGAAGGTGCTGCCCACCATCCGATCGCGCACGCACCATTACCCGTTCCGGTTGCTGGCACCGCGCACCATGCGCACCCTCATCGAGGGCATCTGTGCCAGCGAGAGCGTGGCCGTGGACGACGCGGTGTACCCGCTGGTGATTCGCGCAGGGGGCGGCTCACCCCGCGACACGTTGTCGGTGCTCGACCAGTTGCTGGCCGGCGCCGAGGGCAACCGGGTGGTGTACCAGCGCGCGCTGTCGCTGCTGGGGGCCACCGATGTCGCCTTGATCGACGATGCCGTGGAAGCGCTGGCCGCCGACGATTCCGCGGCGCTGTTCGGAGCTGTGGAAGCGGTGATCGATGCCGGCCACGACCCTCGGCGTTTCGGCACCGATCTACTGGAACGGTTCCGCGATCTCATTGTGCTGCAGGCAGTTCCAGATGCTGCGGCACGTGGAGTGGTGGACGCCCCCGAAGACGAGCTGGAGAAGATGCGCTCACAGGCCAGCCGGATCGGCATGGCGACGCTGACGCGCTACGCCGAGGTGGTGCACGCCGGCCTGGGTGAGATGCGTGGCGCCACCGCGCCCCGGCTGCTGCTCGAGGTGGTGTGCGCACGGCTGCTGCTGCCGTCGGCCAGCGACACCGAGGCCGCCCTGCTGCAGCGCGTCGAGCGCATCGAGACGCGTCTGGATATGTCGATCCCTGCCGGCGAAGCGGCCGTGGGGCACCCCCCGGCCCCCAGTGGCAAGCAGTTCGTGCGCAAGAGTGCGCAGACCGAGCCGCCTGCGGCCCCCGAGCCCACTCCTGCCACGGCTCCGCCGGCACCCCCGCCCCCGCCGGTCGAGCCTGCTCCTGTGCCGTCCCCTCCGGCGCGCCCGGAGCCGGCCCCTGTGGTCCCGCAGCCGCGGGTGGACGAGCCCCCGCTGCCGCCGGAGCCCGAGCCGGAACCCGAGCCTGAGCCTGCCCCGGCACCGCCGCCGGCTCCCGCCCCCAAACCCGCTGCCGCGGCGTCGGCCACCGGTGAACCCGATGCGGCGGCGGTCCGCAGCATGTGGACCACCGTGCGTGAGAAGGTCCGCCAGCGCAGCCGTACCACCGAGGTGATGCTCACCGGGGCCACCGTGCTTGGCATCGACGGTGACACCCTGGTGTTGTCGCACGAGTCCGCACCGTTGGCGAAAAGACTGTGTGAGCAACGTAATACCGACGTCATCCGGGAGGCACTCAAAGACGCGCTCGGTGTCAACTGGCGGGTGCGGTGTGAACCCGGCGGTCCGGCAGGGGCTCGTCCTGCTGCCACGTCAGCCCCTGCGCAAGCTCCCGAGGTGCAGGTGGAGCGGCAGGCCGAGGTGCGCGCCGAGGAAGACGCGATGATGGCCGAGGCGGCTGACACCTCGGCAGGGCCGCGGCGTGATCCCGAGGAAGTGGCGTTGGAACTGCTGCAGAACGAACTGGGCGCCCGCAAAATCGACGGGTAGTCCGGGCCGGGCTACAGAGGACCTAGGCAGTCCACCATGGGCGCAGCGGAAGTCCGCCGTCGGACCCCTTGTCGTCCAGCTTGACCGCCAGCACCTGGTGCAGTTGCACCACATTGGTCTCGAATCCCAGCCGGGAGCCGGCCATGTACAGACCCCAGACCTTCGCGGTGGCCAAGCCCACCTCGGCGACGGCCTCGTCCCAGTGTTCGACGAGATTGCGGCACCAGTCGCGCAGTGTCATCGCGTAGTGGTGGCGCAGGTTCTCCTCGTGCACCACTTCGAGCCCGACGTCCTGGGCCTCGGTGATGATGCGCCCCGAACCGGTCAGTTCGCCGTCGGGGAAGACGTAGCGGTCGATGAAGCCTCCGGCCGCCGCTGTCGACCTGTTGTCCGGCCGGGTGATGCAGTGATTGAGCAGTAGTCCGCCGGTGCGCAGTTTCGACTGCAGGAACCGGAAGTAGCCCGCGTAATTGTGGACGCCGATGTGCTCGGTGAGTCCGATCGACGACACCGCGTCGAACCCGGATTCCATGACGTCGCGGTAGTCGGTGTGGCGGACTTCGGCAAGATCCGACAGGCCTTGGTCCACGATGGCTTTCTGTGCCCACGCTGCCTGCTCAGCCGACAGCGTCGCTCCGATTACCTTGACGCCGTGACGTGCGGCATAGCGCACCATCCCGCCCCAGCCGCAACCTACGTCCAGCAGTCGGTCCCCGGGTTTGAGTCTCAGCTTCTCGAAGACCAGTCGGTACTTGTTCTCCTGGGCTTCTTCCAGAGAAGCGTCGGCGTGGGGGTAACAGGCACACGTGTAGGTCATCGACGGTCCAAGCACCCATTCGTAGAAGGTGTTGGACACGTCATAGTGATGGTGGATGGCCTCGGCGTCACGGGACTTGCTGTGCCGCAGACCTTCCGCAACCCGTCGCCAGCGCGGCAGTGCCTCCTGCGGCGGCGGGGCGATGGGCTTGAGGTGCTCGATACCGATGGAACGGACGATGCCGGCCAGGGTGCGAGCTGGTGGCAGCTTGAACTCCAGCTTGTCGGCCATTGCTTTGAGCAGTTCGTACGGGTCACCGGGATGCACGCCGCGGGCGTCGAGGTCGCCGGAGATGTAGGCGCGGGCCAGGCCCAGATCGCCGGGTGCGGTGGCCAGATAGGTGGTCCCTCGAGGGGTCAGCAGGTCCAGGCCGAGGTCCGCGTCCGCGGGTCCGGCGGTGCTGCCGTCATAGGCAGTGAACTTCAACGGCAGTTCGCCGCTGGCGGTGAGGATCTCGAGGATCTCGGCCAAGGTCAGCTTTCCGGCCTTGGCCGGAGCGGGGTCTTTAAAGAGCGTCATCGTCGTTGCACCGCCTTCGCATACAGATCGAGCAACCGTGTATCAGGATCGTAGGTCTTCTTCACAGTCTTGTAGGCCTCGCCGCCGTACAGGACGTCGAACTCATCCTTGGTGTAATAAGCATCGGAGTACAGCGATTTATGCCCGTCGAGTTCGCTGACTTTCTTCTCGATCAGCCTGTTCGTGTACCCCGGCTCGGGACCCACCGGCACCGACGACCAGAAACCCACGTTGACGTAGGTGTGCCCAGGCCGGATCGGGTAGAGGGGCCAGCTCTGGTTTCCGCGTAACTGTAAGGGACACAACCAGATCGGCTCGATGGGAACTTCATCGAGGAACCAGTTCACAAACTCGGCGGTGCGTTCGATCGGCACCTCGATGTCCTGCACCACCCGTTCCCGCGGCGGGCGGCCGTTGCGCTTCTCGATGCGGTCTGCGATGTCGAAGCGCTGGTCGTAGCCGATCAACTTCCAGTAGAAGCTGCTACGGCGGTAGCGGCGCGGCCAGAATCGACGGATCCGTGGGTTCTGGGCGCCGAAAGCTCGTGAGCACCAGAACCAGTCGGTGTCCCAGCGCCACAGATAGTCATGGATGGTCAGGCGGTCGTGCTTTTCGCCGGCGGGGTGCCGAATGGACTGATAGTAGACATCCATTCCTGTGTAATCGCTGACAGGACCTGGTGTGGCAGTGCCGATCCCGAGGACGAGGTAGGACTCGTCGGCGCTGAAAACCACACCGTCGAGGTAATCCACCCGCTGGCCGTTGTGACCGCCGGTCTCGATGATGCGTTCCATTGCCGAGATCAACTCAGCGACACTGTGGAATCGGAGATGGGTGAGCGCGACAAACGGTTTGACCTGCTCCAGCTCGATCTTCAGCCGTACCGAGTAGCCAAGCGTGCCATAGGAATTGGGGAACGCCCGAAACAGGTCCGGGTGCAGCTCGGCTGATGCGGTGACAATCTCGCCGGTGCCGGTGAGGATGTCCATCTCCAGCACTGATTCGTGCGGCAGCCCGTTGCGGAAAGAGGTGGATTCGATGCCCAGCCCGGTGACAGCGCCACCGAGGGTGATCGTCTTGAGCTGCGGCACCACCAGCGGTGTCAGGCCGTAGGGCAGCGTCGCTGCCACCAGGTCTTCGTAGGTGCACATGCCTGCGACCTCGGCGGTGCGGGCGGCCGGGTCCACCGAGATGACGTCGGTCAGCCCGGATGTGTCCAGACCGGGGGCATCCCGCTTGGCCCGCGCGCGGAACAGGTTCGAGGTCGGCTTTGCCAAACGGACGGTGGCGGCGGGCGGGATGGCGCGATAGCTAGCGAGCAACCGCTCAACACCGGCAGCGTGAGCAGAACGCGCATCAGCTACAGGAACGGACACGCATATACGCTAGTCCGCGTCTACGGCCGATGCGACCGCTCAGCGGTGCATCGAGCGTCACGATTTCGCGACAGAGGAGTTTTACCTGATGGGACAGGTCAGCGCGGCCAGCACGGTCCTGATCAACGCCACGCCGGAGGCGGTTCTGGCCGCTGTGGCCGACTACCGAGGAGTTCGGCCCAAGATTCTGTCCTCGCACTACAGCGAGTACCAGGTACTCGAGGGTGGGCAGGGGGCAGGCACCGTCGTCACTTGGAAACTGCAGGCCACCGAGTCCCGGTCGCGGGTGGTCAAGTCGACTGTGGACGTGGCAGGACGCACGGTGATCGAGAAAGATGCGAACTCGTCACTGATCACCAACTGGACGGTTGCTCCAGCGGGAACCGGGTCGACGGTCACCACCAAGACCACCTGGACCGGGGCCGGCGGCATCAAGGGCTTCTTCGAGAAGACCTTCGCGCCGCTGGGCCTGAAGAAGATCCAGGCCGAGGTGCTGGAGAACCTGAAGAAGGAAGTCGAGAAGAGCTAGCCTGTCTGCAGGAACGCCGCGATCCCGCGCACCACGGCGTCGGCGTACTTCTGCCGCCCTTCCGGGGTGGTTATCAACGCCTTGTCGGCCGGGTTCTTCATGTTGCCCAGCTCCACCAGGATCGACGGATACTGAGCCAGGTTCAGCCCGGCGATGTCGGAGCGGGGGTTCAGGCCGTTCTGACCGATGTAGTTCGATGCTGGGATGCCCGAGCCCTGCAGTTGGTTGGCCATCAGCTGGGCGAAGCGCACCGACGGCCCGGCCTGCGCGGCGTTGAGCGGCGGCGACGAGTAGAGCACGTGGAAACCGCGGCCGTTGGCTGGACCGCCGTCGGCGTGGATCGACACGATGGCATCCGGCTGCAGTGCGTTGGCCATGGCAGCGCGTTCGTCGACGCACGGGCCGAGCCCGGTGTCGTCGCCGCGGGACATCGCCGTGCGGACGCCCAGCGCGCTGAGCGCCTGCCGGATCCGCAGCGTGGTCTCCCAGGTGAACGAATGCTCGGGGTAGCCCTCGTCGGTGGAGGTGCCACTGGCCTGGCAGTCCTTGGTGCCGCCGCGGCCGGTCGGTACCTGCCTGCTGATGGATGCGTCGTTGGCGCCGTTGTGGCCGGGATCGAGGAACACGATCTTGCCGGCGAGGCCCGCGGGCGCGGCAGCAGCCAGGGGCGCGATCAGGACGGAGGCGGCAACGAGCGCGCCGGTGATCGTCGCGGCCCCGACACGTAGGCAGGCTGGGACTGGCACGGCGTCACCGTAGCGGCAGGGCGTCTAGGCTTGAAAGGGCAAAAGCCCATCACGGCGCAGTCGAGACCAACACGAAATCAAGATGCAAGGGGACTGTCATGCAACCCGGAGGCACGCCGGACATGTCGGCACTGCTGGCGCAGGCACAGCAGATGCAGCAGCAGGTGATGGAGGCTCAGGCGGCGTTGGCGAACGCCGAGGTACACGGACAGGCCGGCGGAGGCTTGGTTCAGGTGACCGTCAAGGGCAGCGGCGAGGTGGTCGGTGTCTCCATCGACCCCAAGGTCGTCGACCCCGAGGATGTCGAAACGCTGCAGGACCTGATCGTCGGCGCGCTCGCCGATGCGTCCAACCAGGTGGCCGCCCTTGCCAAGAGTCGCCTCGGTGGGCTGGCCGGGATGGGCGACGCTCTGGGTCTCCCGGGCTTCTGAATTGTTCGAAGGACCGGTCCAGGATCTGATCGACGAGCTGGGCAAGCTGCCAGGCGTCGGTCCGAAGAGCGCGCAGCGCATCGCGTTTCATCTGCTGTCGGTGGAGCCGCCGGACATCGATCGGCTGACCGCGGTGCTGGGCCGGATCCGCGACGGGGTGACCTTCTGCGACATGTGCGGCAACGTCTCCGACGCGCAGCGATGCCGGATCTGCAGTGATCCGCGCCGTGACGGCACGCTGGTGTGTGTGGTCGAGGAGCCCAAGGACGTCCAGGCCGTCGAACGCACCCGCGAGTTCCGCGGTCGCTACCACGTGCTCGGCGGGGCGCTGGACCCTTTGTCGGGCATCGGGCCCGAGCAGCTGCGGATCCGTGAGCTGCTGAACCGCATCGGTGAGCGCGTCGACGGCGTCGACATCACCGAGGTCATCATCGCGACCGACCCCAACACCGAGGGCGAGGCTACGGCCACCTACCTCGTGCGCATGCTGCGCGACATCCCGGGGCTGTCCGTCACCCGAATCGCCTCGGGTCTGCCGATGGGCGGTGACCTGGAGTTCGCCGACGAGCTGACTCTGGGCCGAGCGCTGGCCGGCCGCCGCGCGATGGCCTGATTCCGAGGCTGGCGACGGAGGAGCCAGGCGAAGGAGGTCGGGCTGGGGTTGGGGCCTGATTCCGAGGCTGGCGACGGAGGAGCCAGGCGAAGGAGGTCGGGCTGGGGTTGGGGCCTGATTCCGAGGCTCTTTTCGCGACACGTAACCTGCTGCGACAACACGCCGTCCGGCATCGCAAAGGTTTACGTCTCGACGAACTGTCGGCCTCGGCTGGCACATTTCGCGGCATGGATGACGTTTTCATCGGCAGTCGAGCAGTACACGAGGGGCTGCTCACGCCGTACGAGCTGCGTTCCGGCTTTGTTTCCCTCTACCCAGGTATCTACATGGCCAACTTCGCGATGCCATCGTTGCGTATGCGCACAGTCGGGGCGTGGAAGTGGTCGCGAGAACGGGGCGTCATTGCGGGTTTGGCGGCAGCGGCCCTACGCGGGTCGGACTGGGTTGACGATGACGTTCCCATCGAGCTGATCTCTCAGAACACCAACCCGCCCTCGGGGATCATCACGCGCAACGAATCCGTCACCGAGGCGGAGATAGGCCGCTCATGCGGCGTGGTGGCCACCACGCCGGTGCGCACAGCTTTCGACCTCGGCCGCCACTGCCCCGAAGCAGAGGCATTGGGGCGACTCGACGCGCTGAAGAGAGCGACGGCGTTCTCCACGGCGAAGGTCGAGGCGCTCTGTGGCCTGCATCCACGTGTACGAGGACTCCGCCAACTGCGCAAGTTGCTGCCGCTGGTCGACCCCGGCGCGGCTTCTCTGAAGGAGAGTTGGCTCCGATTGCTGTTGATCGACCAGGGGTTTCCCCGCCCGCAGACGCAGATTCCAGCCGCCGCCGACGGTCACCTGATCGGATTTCTCGACATGGGCTGGCCTGAGCTCAAGGTGGCCGTCGAGTACGACGGCGATCAACACAGATCCGATCGCAGGCAGTACGTGCGCGATCAGGCGCGACTGCGCAGGTTGGAACATGCCGGATGGATCGTCATCCGGGTGATCGCCGAGGACAGCGACGACGACATCGTCGCACGGGTTCGGGCCGCCTTGCACCAACGTGGATTGCGCGACACTGAACGATCTGCGACGACACTCCGAAAGACGTCGCACACGTTTACGTCTCGGAAGTCGGCCTAGACCCGGCGTGGGGCCGCAAGCCGTTCGCGACGCAACCGATCCACCTCGGGCAGCTCCAGTGGCGGCAGTTCACCCACCACCTGCGACAGCAGGTGATCGGCCAGCTCGGGATTGCGGGCCAGGCACGGCCCGTGCAGATAGGTGGCGACGACGCTGCCCTGCACGGCCCCGTCATAGCCGTCGCCTGCGCGGTTGCCCGCACCCTTGGTGACGGCGGCCAGCGGCCGGGCGGCCGAGCCCAGAATCGTTCCGCCGCGGTGGTTTTCGAAGCCCGTCAACGGCTGGGATAGGCCGTCGAGCAGTGGCGTGGATGCCACTTCGCCGATGGTGCGCGCCTGCTGCGGTGACGTTGTGACGTCGAGCAGCCCGACGCCCTCGACGCGCTCACCGGCCGAGGTCTCGTACCAATGGCCGAGCACCTGGATGGCCGCGCAGATCGCCAGCACCGGTGCGCCGCGGGCAACAGCTTTTTGCAAGCCCGGGTAGCGCAGCAGGTGTTTGGTGGCCAGCCGCTGCGCGTAATCCTCGGCACCGCCCAGGGTGTAGAGGTCGAGCTCGGCGGGCACCGGGTCGGCCAGCGTGATCTCGATGATCTCGGCGTCGATGCCACGCAGCCGCAGCCGCTGCCGCAGCACCACGGCGTT